>JAGVWS010000036.1 GCA_018304165.1 Candidatus Pacearchaeota archaeon | reverse complement strand
AGATGATTGCTATACCATCCCAGCTATCCTCTCAACTTCCTCGGCGAATTTCAGAGCTTCTTCTTCGGTGTTGTAGAAGTATAATGATGCCCTGACGCTTCCCTTAAGCTTGTGCTTGTTGAACCATGAATGGACGCAGTGGGCCCCGCTCCGCACCGCTATATTGGCTGACGAGTTCAAAATGCTCGAGACATTATGGGGCTCCATGCCTTTAATATTAAATGAAAAAATGTTCCCCCTCAATTTGTAATCTTTTGGACCGATTAATTCTATCTTGCTGTTATTCATGAGCCTTTCAGTTACAAGCTTGTTAAGAGCGGCTTCCTGTTTTTCAATATTGTTAAAACCAACTTTTTTAAGGTATCTGATTGCTTCGCCAAACCCAATTATTCCCGCGTAATTCTGTAAGCCTGCCTCAAATCTGTGAGGAACTTCTTTGAGAGTGTATGAATCATATGAGGAATCTGAAACTGTTTCTCCGCCAAGAATAAAGGGAGAGAGTTTGCTTAATAATTCCAGCTTTCCGTAAAGAACTCCAACTCCCGTCGGGGCGAGCATTTTGTGCCCTGAGAAAGCTATGAAATCAATATTGAGCTTCTTAACATCTATTTCCATGCTTGGAACAGACTGGGCGGCATCAACAAGCAGTAGAGAGCCGTTTCTGTGCGTTAGCTTTGAGATTTCTTCTATGGGATTTGTTACGCCATCAAGGTTTGAGCGGTGGTGAACTGAAACAAGTTTGGTATTTTTAGTCAGGGCCCTCTTGAAATTCTCAATATTGAATGTATTATCCTGGTTGCTTACCATTATCTTAACTATTATGCCCTTATCTTTGTTCAGCCTGAGCCACGGAAGCAGGTTAGAGTTGTGCTCTTTGTCAGTTATTATAACTTCGTCGCCTTTTCTTAATCCGAGGGATTTAGCGACAAGGTTTATTGATTCAGTGGTATTCTTTGTAAAGATAATCTCTTTCTCGCTCCGCGCATTAATTAACTTCTTTACCTCAAGCCTTGCCTTTTCAACTTCTTCATTAACTCTCTCAGAAAATTTGTGATGGCTCCTTCCCCCGCATGCTGTGTAAAGGGTATAATATTCAAGCATCTTGTCAATGACTTGCTTTGGCTTGAGGGACATGCATGCATTATCAAAATAGATTGCATCTTTATTATTTGAAATAAACGGAAAGTCTTCCCTTACTTTATTGACGTTGAAGCCCGAACTGAATAATCCCATATTATATGTCTTCTGTTTATTTTGACATTATTATTTAATTAATTCTTTTATCTTATCAATATATTTTCTTCTATCTCCAATTTTTACAACCGGAAAACTATATTTCTTTGATTCTTTAATAATGTAATTGTTAAATTCAACAACCCATTCAACTTCTTTCTCTTTTACATCATCATTATACTTGTCTGCATCATCCCATAACCCTCTTGTAAAAATCGTCTTACGGACACGCTCAACATTATCATCCACAAGGAAAACAACTTTGATTTCTTTATTTTCCACAGACAACTTTTTTACTAGATGGGGCAAAACAGCCACACCCTCAATAATGAAATTACCCCAAACATAATCAGTCTCAATTAATGCTTTCACACTTTTCCAAACATCAAGACTTTCGTCATTTTGATGTTTTACAATTTCTTTGGCAGATTTTTTTGAAAGAAACTCAACAGCCATTTCCGGCGTAGCTTCTGAATGAGCAAAGAGGTTTGGAAAATCCTTTTCTCTAACAATTTTTCTCATCTGTTCTCTGATTGTGTCTGTAGAAATCCATGGAAGTTTAAGAGATTCTGCAACTTTTCTTGCAGCATAATTTTTACCTACAATTGGAGAGCCACCTATTAAAATTATTTTGTTCATAATTATATAAATCTTATTTAATTATTATATTATCTGCCGAGGATAATTATCTGCTCATACCCAAATTCCTTTTAGTTTATATCTATCTCCCTTTCTCTATCTATTTATCCTTTCTGCTCTTCAATTTTTTCCAGCTCATCATCTATAACTGCCTTGAAGGTTTTAAATGGTTTTGGGCCTACTATCTTCTGTCCGTTTATGAAGAAAGTGGGAGTGCCTTCAACTCCCGCCTTCAGGCCTTCAATAGTATCATTCCTGACTTCGTTCTTGTATTTTTCTGTTACAAGGCATGCTGTGAAATTCTTTATATCCAGACCAACTTCTGGTTCAGCGGCATAATCTACCATGCTAAAATAAGTAGTATTTTCCTGGTTTTCAAAGAGTTTTTTATGATATTTTAGATATTTGTCTGCTCCCTGCTCATAAGCGCAGTCTGCCGCAAGTCCCGTCTGATAACTTAAAGCATGATTGGGAATTTCAAAGCTTTTGAACTGCAGATTAACTCTTCCATTATAATGCTCAAGAACTTCCTGCACAATCGGCTCGGCTTTCTTTGTGTATGGGCATTGATAACAGCCGAACTCAATAATTGTAAGGCTGGCGTTTTTGTTTCCTATAATCGGGTCATCAGTGCTTACTTTTGGCAGAACCACTTTTCCTATCTCCCAATCATTCAGGCCATATACCCTGCTTGTAGCGCTGTTTTTTCCTGTTGGATCAAAGATGCAGAATCCATCGCTTGACGGGCCATTGCAGCTTCCATACTTGATGTAATTGTAAATTCCAGCTATACTAAAATACGCTGACAAAAGCAGTACAATCAGCAAAACAAAAGTAATTATCTTATAATAATTATAAAAGAGCTTTGAAATACCTGGAGAGATCTTCATTAATCTTCCTGAAATGTCCGAGCGTATTTTCTGGTTAAGTTCCGAATCGCATTTCTGCATGACAGCCGTCTTGAAAAGGCATTTTAGAGATTCCCTCGCCAGCCTCCTGTAGCGCACGCTGAAGATACTCAAGAACGCGAAAACAGGCAGAGCAATCCAGCATAATACCATTTTTGTTCCTGCAACTAACAAGAAAAGATGCATTTATAAATTTAGAGATTAATCATACATTATAACAAAAATAAAAATAGCTTTGGCAATTAGTGAATATTATAAAAGCAATAATAAATTGGTAGATGATTATTATGGTGAGCGCGCAGACTATAATATATCAGTAAACTATGAAGTTATAAAGTTCTCAATTTTATCTTTATCATATTCTTCCAGAACTTCTATCCTGTCTAATTTTGTCAACGCAATTTTTGCGTCCATTCCTTTGAAAGGAGCAACGTATACATAATCATATCTTGCTGCAAACTCTTCTAATTTTTCAATCATGCCCTGCTCACAATTATAATCCATGCAGTTATAATTTATTATTACTCCCGGACTTCCTTCTCCATCAGCATGCTCAAGCATGTGCTTTTGAATTGTCAGAGGCATGGGTTCCTTAAGGATATGAGAGGGGGGATTTGATTCTACATGGCCTTCCATAGTTGTTGGAGGAAGATTCTCATAGTTAATGATTAGAAAAGCTATCAGAGCAATAATTCCGGTGAGAATAAGAATAGAGATTATCCAGTTTCTTATTTTTTTAAATGAAAGGGGTTTTTTCTCATTAATCTCTTCCCGATGTTTGTCCTTAACATGCTGAGCCAGACTATCAGAACTGCTGAATTCTCTGCCGCAAATTGCGCATCTTATTTCAGCCATTGCCATTATGTTTTCCTAATTTTTCCATCATTTAAATGTTATCATGTCAGCTTTAATCATCTGCTTAAAATTAGAACAGATTTCTGTTAACTACCACATTTTTATAATTTTATATTTTCTACCCGGTTTTACAGTCTATATCCTCTTTCTTCTCAGCAGATTAGCATTTGTTATAACACTTATTGACGAAAGAGCCATTGCAGCTTCAGCGATTATTGGATGAAGAAGGCCGGCAACAGCTAATGGAATTGCAAGAGTGTTGTATGCAAATGCCCAGAACAAATTCTGCCTTATTTTTTTAAATGTGGCTTTTGACAAATTGATGGCCTGAACAGCCCCCAGCAAACTGCCTCTTGCAAGAACAATGTCTCCGGCTTCAATAGCAATATCGGTTCCTGTTCCCATTGCTATGCCCACATTTGCCTGTTTCAAAGCAGGAGCATCATTAATCCCGTCTCCGACAAAAGCCACCAGACCCTCTCCAAGTTTTTGGAGCTCTTCAACTTTCTTTGCCTTTTCTTCAGGAAGAACATTTGCAAGCACTTCTTTTATTCCGACGGCATTAGCTATTGCTCTGGCTGTTCTTTCATTATCTCCGGTTATCATTACAGTCCTGTATCCCCCGCTATTGAGAAGGTTGATGGCTTCTACAGAATCGTCTTTAAGAGCGTCTGCAATTCCAATAATTCCTAAAACCTTGCTATTTTCTGAAACCACTATTGTTGTATATCCAAGCTTCTCAAACTCCTCAACCTTGTTTTCAACTTCCATAACTGAAATTCTCCGCTCATTCATCAAAGAAGTGTTTCCTATAATCACTTTATTTTTTCCTATGGTGCCTTCAACTCCCCTCCCTCTTAAAACCTTAAAATTCTTGACTTCCTTAAACCTCTTAACTCCGTCTTGAGAAGCTTTGTTTACTATGGCCCTTGACAAAGGATGCTCGCTGAGTTTTTCAATGCTTGCTGCAATCTCAAGCATATAAATTTCCTTAACCAACGAATGAACAGAAACAACTTCCGGCTTTCCTTTTGTTATAGTTCCCGTTTTGTCAAAAACAAGAATTCTAACCTCTTTCATGGTCTGTATTGCTTCTCCCTTTCTTATTAAAATTCCTTTCTTCGCTCCCATTCCCGAGCCGACAGTTAATGCAATAGGAACTGCCAGTCCGAGAGCGCATGGGCATGCAATGACAAGGACAGCGATGGCAGATGTCAGGGCCTTGCTTAAATCCCCATTAAAAACCATCCATCCCAGGAATGTAAGAACTGAAAGCACAAGGACTGCCGGAACAAAATAAGAAGTAACTTTGTCTGCAAGTTTTTGAATTGGGATTTTTGTGCTCTGCGCTTCCTCTACGAGTTTTATTATGTGAGCCAGGAAAGTATCGCTCCCAATTTTATTTGCCTCAACATAAAGAATTCCATCCTGATTTATTGTAGCTCCGATAACATTTGAGCCTTTTCTCTTGTCAATTGGCATGCTCTCTCCCGTAACCATTGACTCGTCAACTGCCGACTCCCCGCGGACAACAATGCCATCAGTAGGTATCTTTTCTCCAGGCCTCACAAGTATAATATCACCTATCTGGACTTCTGAAATGTCAACCTCAACTTCTACTTCATTTTTTCCCCCCATATTCCTTAGAATTCTGGCCTTTTTAGCGCCGAGCTCAAGAAGCTTCATTATTTCCCGTGTAGCACGGCCGCGGGCCACAGACTCAATGTACTTTCCTGTTACGAAAATAGCCATTATTGCAGCGGCAACTCCTGAATAATCCTGTACTACACCAAGCAATGCACCAACTCCCGTAAGATAAGCAATAGTAGTTCCCAAGGCAATCAGGGAATCCATATTGAAATAAAAAGTGAATAGCCCTCTAAAGCCGCCCTTAATAGTACTCCATCCAAAAACAAACACTACCGGAAATCCAAGAATAAGAAATAAAATAATCACGAATGTATCAGAAACAACTTCAATTCCAAAGACCCTTGCTATGAACATTAAAATAAGAACAGGAACTCCAAAGAGCCACGCCCAAAAAAGCTTCTTCTTCCACATAGATATTTCTTCGTCTTCTACAGGAGAAGAATGGTCATGTTCTGCGTGCTCGTCGTGTTCATGCTTGTTGTGTTCGGCGCGCTTACTGTGGTTTTCATGCATCATATCACTGCTGTTGCTGTGCTCATGCATATCCTTATTATTCTTCATTTCCATTTTTCAAGAGGAATATTGATTGATGTTATTTACCAAATTTCAGCTGAATGTTATGCTCTTTGCTTCGTATCCCGCGCGTTTTACTGCGTTTCTGATTTCATCTTCAGTAACACCAGCGCTATTGCTCTCGTCAAACTCAACGCTTCCTTTTTTCATTATAAGGCTGACTGAAGCGCTCCTGACTCCCGGAATTTTCTTGAGGCTTCTTTCTATGTTTGAAGCGCATGAAGCGCAGTGCATTCCATGTATAACAATCATTGCCTTTTTCATTTTTTGTTTCCTCCTATTTTCTCTGCTCCTATTTTATTATGTTGTGTTTAGACTACTTATACAAAAAAATAATAAAAATTTAGGGATAGACTTTATAGATAGACTCTTAGTTAAACTTGTTATAAAATACTCCAACAAGCCATCCAAAGATGTATCCAATTATGAATACTTCAATTATGCCAAGTATTATCCCGCCAATGCCGACTGACTTGCTCGCTATCTGGCTTAAGTCAATCCCGTGGAATATTGCCCCAAACAAGCTTATGGTAAATGACGGAGCAATAGCAAGGAGTATGCCGCAAATAAGAGAAATTATTCCTCCCGCAATGCCGAAGGACAGGCCAAACCTGCTGGCATTTATCCTATCTGCCATTGTTTTCACCTCCTTGCAGTTTTTTGATAAGCCACATTATCAATATGGCTAATCCTATTATGAACAAAACTTGGACTATTAATGAAAGGAGGTAATAGAGCCAATAGAGAGGATAGTTATTTGACATGCCTGCTATGCCAGACATTATGCCTGATACTCCGACTCCTGACATTCCAAACACCCCCCAAAATCCTCTGAAGCCCATCATTCCAAATCCTATAGAGCTAAGGCCAAGCACGGCGAGCAGAATCGCAACTACTACTATAACCAGCTCGCTGGAGCCATTACCTGAGTTATTTGAACTATCACGCATGTTTTTTGCCATGTTAAATACTGTGCATGTCTGCTCTCATTTCTGCCTTGGGCCTTCAGCACCATTTAATATGTGAATGCAATACTTAGACATATGCCTGTCAATAAGAACCATTAACGGCCTTATTGTTTCTCTGTTGAGCTCGTAATATCTGTACTTTCCCTCTACAAATGACTTGACGAATCCGCATCTTCTCAAGCGCGCAAGATCATGGGAGACAGCTGTCTGGCTCATTTTCAGCCTTCCTGTAATTTCAGAAACGTTCTTCTTTCCATTCCTGATAATATTTATTATCTTAAGGCGCGACTCTGATACAAGAGTTCCAAAGAAAATCCTGTAAGCGCCCTGAATTTCCTCTTCATTAAATCCTTTTTTATGAACATGCTTTAATATGTTTTTATTCATCATATGAATGATTTACTCATATATAGTATTTAAGCCTTTCGGTTTGCGTGGTATCTCCGCTCCAGTCCCAATTTAGCAGGAAGATTTAAAAAATCAGCCAATAATGTAAGTCCTCTTAATAAGTATAGATATGCATGACTAAGCTTTGGTTAGCATTTGTTAGCATTTATTAGCAATTATCATCAATTAAACTAGCTATAAATAATCATCAGAATTTACAATAGTTATATTGTTTTTATGCTGCTATAATAATTATCCATCGGAGATACTTTTGCGCTCTTACATACGGCGCGCGGAGTTCATGCGTGCGACATCTTCGCCTACAATGTCCTCGCTGTGAAGATGCCGTGCTTCAGAGATGATTCTTCCTACAAGATTCTCAGGAAGCTTGGTAACCTTTATTATATCCTCAAAGCCCTTTTCTATCAGGTTCTTTGTTGTTACTATGCCGGCTTCTGCAAGCCTATCTTTGACAAACCCTTTTACTGAGCTAAGTATTGTTACAGGATACAGCCCCTTAGATTCTATAAGCTCTTTGAGGCTGCCTCTTAACGGATAATTCCATGATGTCATGCTCATTCCCACTCCCTGAGCATACTTTATTGCATCTCCTGAAAACTTAGTGTTTGAGACAAGCCATGGAAAATCAAAAAACTTCCCTAAGTCAAGGAACCTTGCATAAGTATACATGGCCACCTTGGCATCAGTGTATATTCCTGCCTGATTATGATACTTACATTCCACCATGAAAAACCTGCCCGTCTTCAGGTTCTTTGCAGTTATGTCCACCTCCTGGCTTATTCTATGCCCCTGATAAACTCTTCCGATCTCCGTGCTGTAACTACATGCTTTCAGCACTTCAGCAAAGAATTTTTCAAACGGGAATCCCGAAGGGCCGAGCGACATAATTGCATTTTTAAGATTATAGCGCATGGCCACGGAAGGCATGTCTTTCAGAGCCTTCAAAGCCAGCTTCAAAATCTCTTTTGTTGATACTCCGTCATAGAGCTCCCTTTCTATTCCATACACTACTTCCTTAGCCTTCTGCCTGTCCGCTCCCGCGCGAAGCAGAGTGCGGATAATCTTATTGCGGTTGTATTCTGCTCTTTCACCCGAAGCCTTTATCACCCAGCGGACCATTTTTATATAGATTAAATTAAGATTAATAGTTTATATAGATTGTTGATTTGGGAGCTGTCAGAAGACTGCCACTATTTTGTCTCATCAAGAATTATTTTATCTTTAAATCCACCTCTTTCATCTGCTTTCTTTTTTCTAAGAAGTTCTAATTCTTCTTTATCAATCTTTATATGATCACATATTGCGTAAACAACTTCAAGAATATCAGCCAGTTCTTCTTCATTGTCGCCTTTCACAAATTCGTCAACTTCTTCTTGAAGTTTTTCTTTTAGTTTTTGCCAATATTCATCATCAGAAGCAAGGTGTGTAATCGGAACTTCTCCTTTATTCTTTATGATTTCCGGTATTTTGTCACGAACAAGTTTATTGAACTTCATATCATCATGAATAATAGAATGATTTTATAATGTTTGTGGCTGGTGAGCAATCGCAACCAACACTACAAATATATAATCTAATGTTAATTTATATATCCCTTAGTGTTTTATAATAATACTTATAGTATAAACTCACAATCCACTACAAGCACTCCCCATAAATACTTGGGTGATGGCTCATGTGATCGCGCCATTCCGCTTCAGTGTATCCGGGCCGCGGCTTGCATATATCTCCGTTAGAACCGCTGCTTCCAGCACCTGCATCGCGCACAGCATAGACCATTCCGGGAAAAAAAGTAGATATAAGCAGAGCTATCACTATCATGGTAGTTATTACATACAGTATTATCTTTGTGTTCTTGTTCATTTTTTATGTGCGCGTTTGCTTACCAATTAGTTCAATGGGCGTCTCCTTTCATTTTTCTTCTGTGGTTGAACATTAGGTAAATGCCAATGACGTTGGCTACAATTCCTATAGTCAGGAACTGCTTCTGATACGCCATTAAAAACATGGAAATGCCGGAAAGCCCTGTGATTGGAATTAAGTTAAGAAGGAAGTGGCTGCAGCATGCAATCATGGAGCCGGCAGAAACTCCTCCAGTTCCTACTGCAGTAGCATTGACGGTGGCGCTGTGCCTTATTGAAAAGTAGAGCCCGATTTGAGTTCCAAAGCCGACGGCAAGAGGAAGAATGAAGTACCATAAGCTTCTTAAATTTGAAAGGGCAAACTGAAAACTCTGGAACAAGCTAAGAACACCAAGATAAAATAAAAGCAGTGCCAGCCCCGCAAGGATTCCATAAAGAAATGCGTTGCTCTCTTTATTGCTTTTAATGCCAGATTCTTTATTATCCTTGTTAGCCTTATTAAGTTCCATATTTTTTATCATCTTGCTATTACCAACCCCTATTTAGTAAATCTACCATAAATAATGTCTATAATCAACATCTTATTCATTTTATCATTAATTATTTATATTCTGATGATTGCAACACATACTGCCTTATTTCTCAATTATCATTTAATACAACATTCAATCCTGATGCTCGTCATATGCTGTGTCGTTGCTGTAAGTCTGTCTTGAATATTTTTCTTCAAGTATCTGCCTTATTTCTTCTTTGGACTTTCCTTCTTCGTATTTTTGCTTGACAAGGATAGCATCTTCAATACACAATCCGCAGTCAGAGGCGTGGGAATCCCATTTCCAATCCTTGCCAAACTCTCCTCCTGGGTCTCCTTCCATAAAGCAGTCCAGCAGTCCGCGGGAGTGAAGGCGTCCGCCATGCGCGCTTACTCCTGCAGGATCCATACACCCGCAATTGCACGGCAGTCCTTCAAGGTTTTGAGGATGAAGAAGAGCATACTCATATCCCTCCCTTACAATGTCCTTCTTTAAGGCGTATTCCGGAAGATTTAAAGGATTATTGTATGATGATTTAATAACCATGAAAGCTATGAGTAGTGAAAGGACGATAAGCACTATCCATACTAAATTGCTGTTCTTCAGGCTTCTTTTAAAATCTATTTTCTTGTCCATTTAATATCCTCCTAAATTGCCTCCGTGCTCGTGCCCTGCTCAGTCATATGCCTCAGACAAGTCCAAGACCTCTGCTATCTTTTATCCACAAATGTCTGAAACATCCCAGTAATTAGCTATCTGTTGCGCACTATAATTATAATCTTTAATCATCTTTTTGGCAATTCCTTCATTTACATACCAGTGCCAGCACTTACAGCAGCATGGTCCACCCTCCTTAGACATCTTCATTGCCTCATCGTAAATTCTTTGCTCTTCAGAATTTAGTATTGTGTTTTTGTCATAATCTATCCACTTTTTTGCAATTTCTATCGGGGTATGGAAGGGATCTAAGGGAACGTCAGGAATATCTTTGTATGCTTGCAGTTTTTCCAAACTTTCATGCCTTTCTTTTGTATCCATTAATGCTCCGCAGCATTGACCGCTAAGATATAATCCATCTATACTTTGTAGTTGTGCTCCGCCAGCAACACAACTGCCTCCGAAACTCGGATTTGAGGATAAAAGACTATCAACATCCGGTTGACATGTAATTATCTGACTATCCAAGTCCAAAAGTTCTGGGTCAACGGATTTTGTAAGCTGAGAGCTTTGTTTCAAAAAAATTGCTTTTCCTGCCATGGTGGGGATATTATCATATTGTTTTTGCAAAGAGAAAACAGAATATTGATTGCTCAAATAAAAGATTCCTGTCACAATTAGCAAAATAACTATTCCAGATAATATCCATGTTTTCTTTTTTCTATATTCTTCTAAAATTCTCTTTAGATTATTGCTTTCTTTTTCCATTTTATTATTTTACTCCTTACAGCATTCAAGGAATTTTTTAATTGAGTCAAAAATGCCGCTCTTTTCTTTACTGCTAATAGTGATGCCTTTATTCTTAACATCACTGCTTTCATCTCTGCCTGTTGTATTTAATTTCCAGAACATTCCGTAAAGCTCTGCGGCATCTTCATACATTTTCTTTGCGTCTTCTTCCTTTCCCTCCCCAAGAAGCCTGTTTCCGACTTCAAAAAGCCTCATTGAAGAAGCGAGAAGATGCTTTGACATGCACCATCTTTCAGAGTCGTCAGAGCCATCACTTTTGACAATTAGTTTAAGAAGCTTTTTTCTTAACTCTCTTGCTGCATTAAGAACGCCCAGGAATTTTTCATCGTGCGTCTTGATGTAGCTGAAGAAAGAGTGCTCCTCTAAGCTCACTAAATTCATCAAGCCAACGCTTAAGTCTTCCCATGCAGAAATGTCCAGACTATCTTTTGACTTTAATTCATTCACTTTCTTTACAAAGTTTTCTGCGTTTATTGTGTTAAGTTTCATTTTAAGATTATACTAAAAAACCGCCCAGAACAGGAAAGCATTCAGTATCAGGGCAGCTATGCTCAGTAATATTGTCTGATAGCTGAATAAAGTTCTTCCTTCGTTTCTTTCTTTTAATTTAGTGCTGAGAGCAAAGGCAGCGAAGCTAAAAATAGTTCCTGAAAGAGTTCCAAAAGTGAGCCTCTCAACTCCAAAAATTCTAAAGTTGTTTCCCGGCCCAGCAAGCCCTGCAGTGTAATAGGTAATTAAGGTAGCTATGAATATCGCTATAATCAAACTCAAAGCTCTAAGCCTGCTCTTCCTGAAGCCCCTCTTCTCAAGAATATTATTAACCCAAAGCGCTGAAGAGAATACCATACCTCCCGCAAATACTCCTACTAAGCTGTCATCCAATCCTAATGCTCTCGTAGCTCCGACTCCAGCGATAGTAATGCCCGTGCATAGAGGACAGTGAGCCATGGCTGAAGGAATGAACAGCAGAAGTAATCCCGCAAATAATACAATGAATAACTTAACTTTATAACCATTAGAGCAGTCTGCTGGCTTCAGGTTAACTGATTTTTTTCTTGCCCTTGCCATTTTATGAGATACTATCTGTTTTATTTACTAATTTTCTCCCGCTCTCCATCCAGGCATTCATGCCTCCTTCCAGGTCATAGACTTTTTTGTACCCTAATTCTTTAAGCTGCTGTACTGCCGAAGCAGACATCCTTCCACTCCTGCAATAAACAAGTATTGGCTTCTCTCTGTCCTGGGGAAGCCTGGATGCATGAGAAGCTACATTTTCCCAGTCTTCAATTACCAAATCAGTTCCTTCAATCTCTCCCATGTAAGGAGCATGAGTGTTAATAACAAAGGCATTTTCGTTCTTCATAATCTCTTCAAACTCTGATGGCTTCAGCAACCTAACTTCAGCAGAAGGATTAGAGGATGCAGCTATTATAATTACAACAGCTATGATAACTGCGGATATCACTGCTGCCCCCAATATCTGTATTTTTAATTTCATTTTTATCATTCTATGCTTACTGGCTTATCAACTATGTCAAAAACCTTGTTGTTGACCATCCACTAAAGCGGATGGCGTGTTTTGGTCTTTGAGCACATCAAGAATGTTAATTCTTGACTGTGTCCAAGAGGTAAACCTCTTGGCATGCTCGAAAAAAGACATTGCTTTGCAATGTCTGCCCCATAAATGGAGCAGTTTATTTTTCCGACATATTGAAAAAATAAAAAAAACAAAAATAAATTTAGCTTAACAGCCGCCTACCATTCCGCCATATCCTGCACTGCTTGCTGCGCTTCCTACACTTTCAACTGAAGAAGCTACTGTTCCTACCTGGCTTGCAGAAGCTCCTCCCTTAAAGAAAGTGAGGTATAGCAGGAGCACAAGCATTACGCCTATTACAATCCATAAAACAACTTTTTTGTCCATTTTGCTTTTGCTTACAAGTCCTCCTTTCAAATTATTGCTTTCGTTGGTTTCTATTTTGCTATGCTTCTCATGACCTTCGTGTTTTGTGTGGTTTTCTCCGTGACTTCCGTGGCTTGAGCAGCAATCCATTCTATCTGTTAATGGTCAGCATCCTCCGACCATTCCGCCATATCCTGACGAATCTGCACCGGCGCCTGACGAACTCTCTTGAACTCTTGCCGGAATTGTCCCGTGCATCTCATAATTCATTATCTCATTCTCTGTCCATCCTGAAGTGTCAATCTGTCCGCTTGTTTGCACGCTGCTGACGCTCCCCGTAACAGCACTTCCAGTCAGCTGAGATACCTTAAAGGTCAGGAAGAGCACTGCAAGGAAGAGCACTGCAATCACTATCCACATTATAGTCTTGTTTTCCATTTTGCTCTTAACCTATCTTTTAGCTATCCTCCTAACAGCCTCCGACCATTCCGCCGCTGCTTCCAGAGCTAGTCAAAGCCTGCTCCTCAATTCCTCTGTACTTGTTGCTTGCCAGATTAACGTAGTCGGTGTGGTCAATGTTGTTTGCTTTCAGGACTGCGGCTTTCTTCATGTGAATTCCCGGGAAGAAAAGCACTTTCCACTTTCCAAGTTCTTCTAAAATCTGTAAATCTGTCATCTCATCTCCATGGTTCATAAGGAGATACTTAGCCAATCCTCTCATGGAATAGCTGTGCGCGCATCCGCAAGCCCTCTCGCCGTTGCTGAAAATCAGAGCTTCAGCACCGCAGCAGTATTCGCACGATATTGAGCTTCCGATGATAATGTAACGCTCCATGAATTCTTCACTTAAAACTTCGCCTTCATAAGATGAAAGCTTTTCAATGGTAGCATCTGCGAGCCTCTGGTTGCTCGGATTTATATCATCATATTTTACACCAAGCTCATCTCCATAAATAGCAGGAGTTCCTGATGGAACTATCTCTGCTGCAGAAACGCTTGGAAGTATATTAGCAGAGCTGCCTGAACTGTAAGTTCCGGAAGTTCCCGTACCGGATCTGCCGAAGTTGTACGCCAGAAGCAAAGCAAGTATAGCAACTATCACTATCTGGGCTACAAATTCTTTGTCCCACTTTTCGTAACTTATATCACTTAATGAACTCTTGTTCTGTTTTTCCATTATGCTCTCCGCAATTTTACAATTTGCTTAATTTAATTATAGATTTTCTTTGCAAGAAAACCTCTAAAAATAATATAAATTGGGTTTATAAGACATTGTATGCAACTAGTTTCATATGAGATTGCATTATAGTACAATTAAAAAGAAGTTAGTTTATATACTCATTAATTCTTAAGACAACTTTTTTTATAAGAGAAGGATTAACCTCGCCTAACTTTCTTCTTATCATTCTAGAGTTGACTGTAAGCATGACTTCTGGCCTTACAAAGCTCTTAACTGGCAGATTCCCTCTCAACAAATCTGATTTTTCTATAGATATATCACCGGGCCAAGGCTTTGAAGTAATAAGGCAACAAATCTTATTTTCACTAAATTTTACCAGATTATTGGATATAATTAATGCAGGTCTAAGTTTAAAGTTACTTAAGTCAGAGTAAATAAAAGGAACAAGAACTATATCTCCTCTATTGTAAATTATCCCATATCTCATCTTCCTTATTATCCCAATGCTTTTTTAGAGCTTCTTGTGATGCTATCATCGCAAAAATGCTACCACTTTTATCATTTTTCTCCAAGCCTTCAAGCTCTGTAATTCTATGATGAATCATCTTTCTAACAAACTCACTCCACTTGATTTCTGAATATCTGCGCATTTTTTTATAAACTTTATCATCTATAGACAATGTAATATTAGTCATAGCAGAATAAGTGATGCCACTTATTTAAATCTTTGTGTCATAATCTCACAATTTCTGCCCCCTTCACAGATTCATCAACCAATTCTTCAGCATCAGTTATTTTCTTTTCTGCTTCTTCAATATTCTCTAACTTTCCCTGGGTTTCCGGATTTTCGGCAATCATGAATGAGCAGCAGTCTTCTCCTTTAATTATTGAAGTCTCGTAAGTGCCTATCTTTCTTGCAATTTCAATAATTTCTTCCTTATTCATCCCAATTAACGGAGGAAGAACCGGCAGGAGCGAAGCTTTGTGTATGCAATTGATGTTTTCAAGGGTTTGTGAGGCAACCTGCCCTATATTATCCCCTGTGACTACTGCCTTTGCCTTTTCATTCAAGGCAATCCTGTTCATAATTTTCATCATGAATCTTCTGTAAATTATCATCCTTATCTTTGCTGGAACTCTCATAATGATATCCATCTGAAGTTTTTCAAAGGGAATGATGTAGAGTTTCGCTTCGTTCTGATAGTATCTTAATATATCAACTAGCTTCTTTATTTTATCTTTAACAATTTCTCCCTGGACGCTGGAGTTATGAATGTGAACAAACACAACTTTGCATCCCCTCTTCATAGCCATAAATGAAGCAACAGGAGAATCAATTCCTCCAGATAATGAAGCTATCACTCTGCCAGAACTTCCGACAGGCAAACCGCCAATTCCTCTGAACTTCTCATTATTAGTATAGAGATAAGCTTCTTTCTCAGAAATCTCAATAAATAATTCAATATCCGGGGCGTTAAGCTTTACTTTGCTATCAGGAAATTTTTCCAGCACCGCTTTTCCAACTATATTATTAATCTCATCCGAAGTATGCCCGAAGTTTTTGTTGCTTCTTTTTGCACTAACTCTGAAAGTCCTGAATGCTGTGCCTCCGATATAATTAAGGGACTCCTTAACAATATCTTCAATATCTAACTTAGCCTTAACGCCAAACGCGAAGTAAGCAATGCCTGGAATTTTCTGCAACCTATATCTTATATCCTCATTTCCTTCAGTTTCAACCACTATCTTGCCGTACTTTCTTTTTACTATTGATTTTTTTATGCCTAAAGCTGCGGCTATATTTTTTATCAGGGTATCTTCAAAGAATCTCCTGTTCAGTCCCTTAGTGGCTATCTCGCTGTAGTGGATGATTATAGTGTTTGGTTTCATAAGAAGAAATTGAAAGAAGATTATTTAAGTATAACTATATTTGACATGCCGCGCCTCTTTCTTTCAATGAACTGCCTGCCTTCAAGCCTGTCAAGAATCCTCGTTACCTTGACTTTGTCAAAGCCGGACTTTTCAACAAGTTCTGACTGGAACATTGCGTTGTTTGAGTCATGGAGTATTTTGACAAGAGCTCTTTCCTCCTTGTCAAGAGAGTTAAGCTCAACTTTCTTTTTCTTTTCATCTCCTGCCTTGACAAGCTTAAATTTCGTAACAACATCTTCTTTTACAAACACAAGGTAAGCCCCTACAAGAAATACAAGCCCCGCTATTGCAAGGCTGACTCCAGTCTGGATGGCTATGGTATCATACATAGTGCACTGCCCGCCGCCGTGCTCTATGGAACAGGTAGCAGCCACAATGCTCTTAAGCCCAGAATTAAACACAAGAACAATGGCTGCAATTACTAACGCTATTCCTATAACCAAAAAACCTACATTTCTATTCTTCACTAAGAATATAACCGCAACACGCTTTTAAAGTTTGTGAAAAATAGTTCTGTGTGTCTTATCCCAAAATAAGGTTACCTCTATAACACGTAAACTTAACGCCATAGAAAGATTTTTAAGGGTTAAAGGATTATTAGTTATAATAACTGTCCCGTATGGGTAAAACCATATTGGGACTTTCATTATTTCTGCAATAATCTTCTTAAGTTTATAGAATTATTACAGCAGTTTCTAAGCAAATAAGAGGAACTTTTAGGAAAGAAAGCATTTACTACCTTTTTAGCATTCTTTTGAACAACTTTTATTGCCGAAATAAAATCTGCGTCACCAGATACGATAATTGCAACATCGTACAAATTCTCGTAAGAACCACTAATCAGATCAGTAGCCAAATGAACATCATCTCCCTTGATAGCATAATTAACTGAGCCATCCGGCATTAATACTTTTCTAAGATTACAAAGTATAATGTGAAAATTGGGAATCTTTGATATTTTGTCTAAAAACTTTTTATGTTCTAAATATCTCTTCTCATCAAAAGACCTGTCAAGTAACGCAGTATAATAAAATATATTGGTAATCTCTCCTATAACCTCAAATTTTTTAATAATTTCCTCAAATGTTACCTTAATGTTATACCTCTTGAGATTATGATACAAATTACTGCCATCAATGAAAATAGAAACCCTCTCTTCAACCATAAAATTTCAGGTTAGCTGTAATTATAAGTCTTTCCTGTCAATCACTTCAGCACCTTCCCCGTCTCCAGATACCACAGGTATAAGTCAAGCTCCGCGAGGCTCATATTTAAACTTTCTGAAAGTCTCCTCAGCACCCCTTCCACATAATGATACTTCTTCTTGTTGAGGGCTTTTTTTCTTTCAATTCCTTCCAGCAGATTATGCCTGTTTAGAATATCAACAATATGAAAATCCACAACAGCATAATCCTTAAAGCCAATGTTTCTTAAGAAGTGGCTTGCTTCTTTGTGACCGAATCCTTTAATATTATCAACAAACCATCCCCTTAATTCTTCTCCTTCAAGATTCTTTAAGACTACTGGAATGTTCTTTAAATGCCGGCGGGCTTCTATTATAAATTTGGCGCGGGCGTTGGGAAACCTATGTCCTAAACCATGAAGCATTTCAGCCAGCTCTGCTTCGCTTAAAGCCATAAAGCCGTTGCCCACTGTCTTCTGTATCTTAATCCCTCCAGCAGAGCTGTAATTGGCCGTAAGAAGGCAAAAGCAAAGCTCCTTGAAAATATCTTCTGCGCTTCCTTTGCTGATGCTTTCAAATTCCTTAATTCTATTAATTATTATCTCTTTTATATTATTTACATTCTGGTTCTTAACTTCATTGACTTGAGATATTAAGGCTTGCATGTTTGCTGTTTATTATCCCTTTATTGCTGCTTTATAATTTGCTTTTAAGAGCCTATTAACTGTCAATATACATTATAATTTAGTTTATTTTATTAAGGCTTATGTGATAACATCTCTCTTCAAGCTGCTAACCTTATCAATGAGGAGTTGCATTATTAATTTTGGTGAGCAGTGTAAATCCGCACTAACTTTTAATATAACTATTATCAATAGACTTTATGCTCATTATAAACAACCATCTCAACATCAGTTAGTATGTCAGACAATTACATGCAGCTTAGTGTTTTACAGGTTATCAGTTAATTATTCTTGGTTCTAAGGCAACTCACTGGTGCGGAAATGTATCAATCACCTTAATTTTTAATATTAACTCTTGCATTTTGCAATATCTTGTTATTAAAGATTAAATCAAGATTGAATTTTTCTTGCAAAGTCCATCATGCTCTTTATGAACTCCGGAGGGCCACAAACCGACACTTTGGATTCTTTGTCCACATATTTTCTTAAAAGCTCCTCACTGACTCTTCCGTTAATGTAACTTTCCTTGCTCTCTCTCGTCAATACTAAAACCAGGTTTTTGGCGGCGCCTGAAAATATTTCCTTTAATTCTTCTTCAAGAATTACATCGCCCGAAGTTTTGTTTGAATATATCAATATGATATTATTAAGCTTATTAATATCGTTACTGCTTTTTAGCACTCTTAACAGCGAGAGGAATTTTGTTATTGCAGAGCCTGCCGCGATGAATACTTTTCTCTTAGACTTATCATAGTCAAACTTCCCGAAGGGCTTGCTTATAAGCAGGTAATCCCCTTCAGATATCTTATGAAGCATTTCCGTCACGCCGTGCTTCTCTGGATACTCTTTTATTATTAATTCAAGAAAATCTGAATCCGGAGCTGAAGTTATAGTAAATGACCTCTTTCCGTCTCTCCAGCCGTCCTTATCAATTGTTAATTGGATAGCCTGCCCCGGCACGAATGCATAATCGGATGGCTTTTTAAGCACGAATCTCTTGACATCATGAGTTAACCGTTCAATTTTCAGTATCTTCACTTTCTGCAAGTCCATCTCTTCTAATCTTACAGCGTTAATTTATATACCTTTTTATGCCGGGCTGATTAACTGATGTATAAAAATAAAGGCTATTAACGGAAATCTGCACTAACTTTTAATATATAGCATAAGAATTTAATATTTCTCCATAATGTCTTATGATATATTCGAGAGAACAAAAAACATAGTGAAATATTTTGGTCTCTCGTTACAGCTATTATCAATAACATTTATGCTCATCATAAATAACTCTCTTAACATTAATCAATATGCCAGATAATTGCATGCAGCTTATGTCCGCGTTTTACAAGTTATTAGTTGATTATTCTTGGTTATAAGGCAACTTATCGGTGCTAAAAGTTCCTGCTCACCAAGATAAAATAAAAAAGAAAAATAAAAAATTAAGCACCTATCGCTGATGATAACTGCTGCCACGAGCCGGGATACTTCTTGCCGTTAACATAGAATGTCGGAGTACCACTAGCAGCTTTGCTGGCTTCATTAGCAGCCAAGTAAACGGCTTCCAGAGTCTTATCGTTGTCAAGACAATCAGCAAAGGCGTTGAAGTTCAATCCCTTAATGCCTTCAGCCAGAATCTTAAGCTTGTTCTTTTCATACTTCCCTGTTCCTTCGCTGGAATCATGAGCCTTGAATATAGCGTCATGCATCTCCCAGAACTTGCCCTGCTCGTTAGCGCATAGCGCTGCCTGAGCAGCATATACTGATTCTTTACCTAAGAAACTCATTGGAACATAAATGAATCGTAATTTTCCATCAATAGCTAACTGCTTTACTTTTTGAGCTGAACCTATCAAATCGCCAAATCTTGACTTGTAGTCGTCAATCCATGAAGGCAAACCTGAAGCCATGGCGCAGTAAGGACACTGAAAATCTGAAAACTCTATAACTGTAGTGTCTGCGTCCTTAGAGCCAAGAAAAGGATATAATGATTCATCGCTCATGAATGCGCTTAAATCAACTTCAGAGCTCCCAGAACCGCCCGAACTTCCGGAACCATCAGAACTACTGCTGCCTTTGAAACCTCCAGTAAATATAGACACTATCAGTAATATCGCTAAAATGCCCAGAGCCAGCTTCCACAAAGTGCCTTTCTTAAACGTTACTACGTCTTCAATATTTTCTTTTTCAGACATTTCTTACCTCCTTTCAATAAATTAAAATATTCTTAATTATCAATAAATACAGCCTTTAATAAGCTTGTGGAAGAGCAATTTTATAAAAAATTAATGGCGTCAACTTTCAATCTGGCAAATCTTCTAAAAATTTGTTTTTCACATCTATAGTCTCATCCACCAAAGGTATATCTTCCAGTCTCAAGTTTTTGAACTTATAGCCAATTTCTGTCCATGGTTTCAAATCATCTTTGGAAAGATCTCTTTTTGGACTTGGTTCCAATCCCACATACATTATTTCTGGTTTTAAATCTCCTTCAGTACTAACATAAGTAATCAATCGCTTATCTTCCTTCGGACCTCTAACGAGATAAGTTATATCTCCATCATTATTCCTGCTGACAATGAGTAACTGTTGATTGTGAAAAGCAGACAGATATTGGGTTAAATAAGGAGTTTTGGGTTTTATCTGTCCTATTAAATAGTCACCAAACGTCATAGCGCCCAGCCCTATAAGTAGAATTGCACCGGGAATTAAGTAATCTCCAACACTTGTGTGATATCTGCATATTGCACGTTCTGCCTTCTCACGCAATCGTGCTGTCTCTTGCTCGCGCCTCCAGGTAGGATCTTGCTGAGCAATTTTAAGCCATTGCTTATACTCTCTGCTATCTCTATATCCCATAGTCATTTAGAAACTATCTATTAATCCATTATAAGTTTTTGTTGACTATCAATATACAACGAATAGAAAAGTTTAAGTATGCAGAAAAACAACATACATTATGAGTATAACCAAGGATTTGGGTTTATTAGATAGCGAATGGGCGGTTTACAATTTTTTATTAAAGAGCAAGATATCCAACATAACTGAGATATCAAAAGGCACGAACCTTAACAGAGTTTCAGTCTACAAAGCTCTGAATAAACTTTCTAAGATTGGACTTGTTAACGAGGTAATGGAAGCTAAAAAGAGGCTCTTTGAGCCCGCTAATCCTAAATTATTAAATAAAATAGTAGCGAACAAAAAGAAAGAGTTGATAACAGCCGAAAAAGAGATTATTAATCTAGAAAAAATTTATAATAAAATCTCAAAAGATGTCAAAGCAACAATTCATGTTGGCACAGAGAGCGTAAAAGCAATCTGGGAAGACATCTTAAAAGACTCGCATAAAAACGATGAGTGGCTCATTATAGGTGCACCAAAATCAGCAGATATTCTTGCAGGATATTTTAAAGAATTCAACAAAGTAAGGGCAAGAAAAAAAGTGAAAATGAAGATCATTTACAATAAAGATGCCAAAGAATTAATTAATGAAAGAAAGAGGCAACCGCTAACTAAAGTAAGGGTGATGCCAGGAGAATACATAACACCTGTTTCATTAGAGATAATTAATAATAAAGTCTTAATCGTGTTTTATGAACCTAAAATAATGGCCTTTGTGATAGAATCAAGAGAATCAGCAAAATCATTCAAACAATATTTTGATTTATTATGGAAGATAGCCAAGTAAATAGTCTATTCCCTCATCGCTTCCAAGTAATATTCATTCACCTTCTCCCAATTGACTATGTTCCACCAATTCTTGACATATTCTGCGCGGTTCCATTTGTATAGGATATAGTATGCATGCTCCCATAAATCCAAACAAAGTATTGGCTTCTGATTATTGCTGTAAGGACTGTCTTGGTTGGCAGTATTAATTATTTCTAGTTCTTTATTAGCATTAACAACTAACCATGTCCACCCGCTTCCGAAAAAAGTATTTGAGGCATTAGTGAACTGCTCAACAAATTTTTCGTAGCTTTCAAACTTCTTCTCAATGGCTCTGATAACTTCTAAATTGTCGTGGCTGATGCCCTTCTTTAGAACTGTCCAAAAGAAAGAATGATTAATATGCCCCCCGCCAAAATTCCTAACGCCTTTCTGAGCTTCCTTAGGCAGACTATTAATATTCTTAATCAAGTCTAAGGGTTTTTGCGAGGAGAATCCATTCTTTTCTGCAACTCCCTTAAGCTTGTCAGCATAAGCCTTATGATGCTTGCTATGATGAATCTTCATTGTTTCTTCATCCATGTAGGGCTCAAGGGCATTGTAAGCAAACGGAAGCTCAGGAAGCTCAAAGCCAAGCTCTTCTATTTTATACATGAGCATGAAAAGTTAACTATAGTTTATTAAGCTTTGGAATGAAGTTCTCTGTTAACTTATCGGTTGGTGGTTAGCAGAGGAGAGTAAAAAATAAACGAAAAAGAAATCCATCAAGAAGACACAAAGGTTTTAAAGTAGAATAATCATACTTATAGCAATAAAAAAGAGGGTGAAAAAGTGAGAAAAGGCACAAAAGAAACTATAAATCTGTTATCTTTAATTATCGGAATAGTTCTTATAATAGTTGGGCTGGGTGGTTTCGCAATAACAATACCGACAAGAAGCCAGATTATTATAGCACCAATACTTTCTCTGTTAATCGGAGCATTATTATCTCTTATGGGCGGACTAAGAAAATGGGGTTAAGTAATAAAGATATTACTTTATTAAATTTTAAATATCAGACATACCTTACGTACGTAAATGTAATTTGGACAGTAGCTATCTCTCTTCTCATTGGAGTGCTTTCTTATATGTTTGTTTCTATAGAAATGTTAAGCAATAATTTATCGCTACTAATAATTCTAAGTTTGTTTTTAATATTCATAGAAATAGCTTTTATTTCTGTTTATCTTTGGATAAATAGTAAAAAAGACAACATAGAAAGAATAGTTAAAGAAAATTAATTCTTACTTGCTAAATTAATCAATTCAAGCCATCTATTAGAAGTTTCAAACTGCAAAGAATTTGTCAATAAATTCCTTTCATAGTGTGACCACGAATTATAATCTTTTCATTAATAAGCTGCTCTAAAAAGAATTAAAGGACTGGTAAATCCTTAGCTTCAAGCTTCAAATCCTTGAATAGATTTTCAAGAGTAACATCATTAGAATTCTCTTCTTTAAAATATTTTACAATCTTTTTTTAGTCAGCATTTTCAAAAACCATCATATCTTATCTTTACTTCTCCTTCCTTAATCCTGCACTGGCACATGAGCCTTCTGTTTTCTCCTTCTTCAATTCCATAGTCTTTCTCGGCAGGAGTCAGCTCATTAAGGTTCTCTTCGCCTTCCTCAATATTTGTCAGGCAGGTCCCGCAAGTCCCATTCTCACAGCTGAATAAAACACCCAGCTCCTGGGCAGCATCAATTAATGATTCATTATCGGGAACTTCAACTTCTTTGTCTTCTGTTTTTAAGATAGCCATGATTTAGCCCTTTAGACAATTTAAGATTTATTTAATTAATATATAAAATGAAATGTTAAAGCAAGTATTGGCTCATTCAAGCAGGTTAGTTCATCTAAGTAACTAACACTTTTTACACAATTTTTATTATTCACTAATTTATTGGTTTTATTAATTTTTATTATTTATCCGCAGCATGCGCATCCGGAGTTTAGTTTATTATTTGTTATCTTGAAGCCCTTTACTTTGCCATCTTCTATATAATCCACTTCCAGCCCATTGAACTTGTCAATATCCTCCTTCTTCACTATTACATTTATATTTGAGTTCTTGATGGGAATGGCTGCATCATTCTCCATGACATTCTTCTCAAAGCCGAAGGAATAAATAACTTGACAGCAGGAGTCCTTGCTTTCACCCCCGCCGCTACAGTTAATTCTCAAAAAGACTTTCCTACCAACCTCTCTGGATTTATTGTTTAATATCTCCAATAACCTGCTTTTTGCGCTATCTGTCAATGTAATCAGATTTCCATTGTTAGATACTGTTTTATTCTTTTTGTCAGATATTATTTTATTCAGATCATTCACAAGATTTTTAACCACCTTGCCATCAAGGCCATGCCCAAGACAGCCCTGCTCAAGAGTTTCGTAAGCATTTACTTGACATCCCACGCAATGGAGACCGTAATCAGCCATGATTTCTGAAAGCTCATCAATATGCTTGGGAAAACGCTCAAAAATTTCAGCAATAGTCCAGTCTTTTGAGATTTTTAGAGGTTTATTAGCTGAAATATGATCATTATTCAAACCACCATCAGCCTCGCCTAATTTAGCAGCACGTGCAGTATTAACATTAATTTTTCTCTCTTCTAAGCTAACTTGATTTCCTTTTTTACTCATATTATCCTCCATAGTACTTCTGCTTATAAAACTCGATTAATTCCTTAACTTTTGGGATGCATGATTTGTCATGAACGCCCACCTTTGTTTTCTTCTGAACAGCTTCAAAGTCGTGTGCTCCGTCAAGAACAGCTTCCTCAATATCCTTGTCAGTAATCTTCAAGGCCATATCAACAACTTGTGCTCCCTCAATGACAATCCTGTCGTTCTGGCCAGTTCTTCTGAAATAATCATTAATTGCCTGACGAAGAGATTTATCACCGAGAACCGAACAATGGAATTTTCTCTGAGGCAAGTCGCCAAGCCTCTTAACTATATCTTGTGGCTTAATTTTGAGAGCTTGCTCAATAAGCATTCCGCCATTTTCTGTAATCATTACAGTAAGCATGGAGGTGCTAGCAATTGCACTCCCGCATCCAAAAGTTTTAAACAAGCAGCCAATGATTTTATCGTTTTCCTTATCAATCTTAATCCACATATCCATTTTATCGCCGCACGCTGCCGCACCCACACTCCCATAACCATCATGAGCAAATTTTTTTAAGTCATCATCGCTTCTCAATAAATTACGGGGATTGAAGAAGTGATCCTTAACAATATCAGTATAGAACCATTCTTCCACTTTGCCAGCTTTAACTTTTGCCTCAACGTCCTTATGACGCATTGGAATAACTTTCAATTCATTAACAGATGAGAGTTCGTCATCTATCATTTCTTCTTTTTCCATTTTCATTTCCCTATCGGCAAAACCTCCTCCATTTTAAGATTGACAGGACTAATTTCTCGCAGCTTTTCAATAATTCCCGGAAGGACTTCAATTACTTTGTCAATATTTGCTTTTGTTGTTGAGCGGCCGAGAGTGAAACGAATGCTCCCATGAGCGACTTCATAAGGCCTGCCGAGAGCAAGGATAACATGGCTCGGATCAAGAGTCTTGGAAGTGCAGGCGCTTCCTGAGCTGGCACAAATGCCTGCAACTTCATTCATCATGAGCATAATCGCTTCTCCTTCAACATCAATAAAACTTAAATTGGCGTTGTTTGGAAGCCTTTGCATTGGATGGCCATTCAATAAGACTTTAGGTATTTTTTCCATCAGGTTTTTAATAAGATAATCACGAAGCTCGGTCAAACGCTTAACTTCAGAATTTTTCTCCTGCTCAGCGATTTCCAGGGCTTTAACAAAACCAACTATTCCAGCGACGTTTTCAGTTCCGCTCCTCAAACCTCTCTCCTGGCCTCCGCCAATAATTATGGGCTTTAAAACCACTCCTTGTCGGATGTATAACAAACCAACTCCCTTGGGTCCATAGAGCTTACTGGCATTAATTGTCATTAGGTCAACCCCCAAATTCTTAATATTAATATCAAGGTATCCTGCAGCCTGACAGGCATCAGTGTGGAATAAAACCTTTTTTCCGCTTTCTTTACAAACCTTAACAAGCTCAGGAATATTATTAACGCTTCCAACCTCATTATTAGCGTACATGATTGAAACGAGGAGGGTTTCATCAGTTAGAGCAGCCCCAAGCTTTTCAGGCTTAACTAATCCGAATTCATCAACATCCAGATAGGTAACTTTGAAACCAGTACTTTCAAGATATTCACAGGTTTCAAGAACTGCTTTGTGCTCAACTTTTGATGTAATAATATGCTTTTTCTTGCTGTTCATGTTAGCGCGGGCAATGCCCTGCAGAGCTAAATTGATGCTTTCAGTGCCGCTTCCGGTGAAAATGATTTCTGAACTATTGCATCCAAGGATATTAGCTGCTCTTTGGCGGGCATCATCAAGGGCTTTCTTAGCCTTCAAGCCAATAGTGTTAAAACTGCCTGGATTGCCGTAAACTCCATCGCCCGACATGTACTTCAACATCTCATCAACGACGCGCTTGTCAGTATAAGTCGTTGCTGCGTTATCAAGATAAATTTCTTTTAAGGATATTTTTTCCATAAGTTAACTATCGTTAATAAGTTATTTAAAGTTTTAGGTGTCTCTATATAATCTTCTTAGAAAAATACTAGATATTTCTGATGTTATATCTTCCCCACCAATTCCATTCCCGGCTTTAAAGTCTTCTGGCCGGGCTTCCAGTCCATCGGGCATACTTCTCCATGATGCTCGGCAACAAACTGCGCCGCCTGAACCTTCCGAAGTAGTTCATCAATGCTCCTGCCGATATCATTATTGTGGAATTCATAAGCCTTAATTATCCCTTCAGGGTCAATAATGAAAGTGGCGCGGAGGGACAGGCCCTCTTCTTCAATGAGAGTTTCATAAGAGCGACAAACGCTGCGGGTTGGGTCTGCCAGCATCGGGAATTTTATCTTATTAATAGTCGGAGAATGATCATGCCATGCCTTATGAACAAAGACAGTATCAGTACTGACACTTATTACTTCTGTGTTCAGCTTCTTAAACTGCTCATAATTATCAGCGAGCTTTCCAAGCTCAGTGGGGCAGACAAAAGTGAAGTCTGCAGGATAGAAGAACAGAATAACCCATCTGCCTTTATAATTGCCCAAGCTGATAGTTTCTTCCTTCCCGTTAACGAATGCTTTTTCAGTAAATTGCGGCGCGGAAGAATTAATCTTAACCATAAAAAGTTAACAATAATGAACATATAAAAAGATTTCGGTGTTTTATTTCCATTGTCTTACCTGCTTCAATAACAAAAACCACCCATGTCAAACTTAATAAATCCTTAATTGTTAGTCATATTGAGAATAAAACCAATAAAAGAGGCAACATGGAAAAAGGAAAGATTTTAGGTGTTATATTCGGCTTGCTGATAATTGCTTCAAGCGTTATTTGGCTTAGGGACAGCGAGCTGATGTATTTAATTATAGGGCTGGGAGCAATAATAGGGTCGCTGCCCTTTGTTATATCTACCATTGCTTCCACAACGCATGAGAAAGAAATAGAAAGGATGTTTCTTGAGTTTTCAAGAAACCTTGTGGAGAGCGTAAATTCAGGAACTCCGATAAGCAGGAGCATCGTAAATATAAAAGGTAAGGATTATGGAGCCCTAACGCCTCACATAGACAAATTAGCAAACCAGATATCCCTTGGAATTCCCATTCAGCAGGCTCTTAAAGTCTTTGCAGAGGATACAGACAGCCCCGTGATAAAGAGGGCTGTTTCCCAGATAAGCGAGGCTGAAAAGGCTGGAGGGAACATAGAGAAAATTTTAGAATCCGTTGCAGAGTCAGTATCAGAAGTTGAAAAGCTAAAAAAAGAGCAGAAATCAGCAATCTATAATTTAGTTGTGCAGGGCTATATTATTTTCCTCGTATTCATAGCGATAATACTTGTGGTGCAGTTTAAGATTATCCCACTTACAAGCACAATAGGGAGCTATGGAGTTGAAACAGACATCACGACTTTCAGGAACGTTGGACTATCAAGCGAGAAGTTTTCAAATCCCTTCCTCTTCCTTATAATAACGCAGGGCATTTTCACAGGATTGGTAATAGGCAAGATAGCTGAAGGAAAAGTAAGGGCAGGAATCAAACACTCTTTTATACTATCAGCAATATCGTTCCTGGTATTAATGGGGGCAAGGAGCGTGTTTGGGTGATGATATTCATAATAAAATTGAGATTATACTTCAATTGATAATAATTTAAAAGAGAGTTGAGATTAATTAAGGTTAAATGATAAATATAGGATATCAGGGCATTTTCGCACCAATAGGTTACCTCAGAACTAAGAATAATTAACTAATAAACTGTAAAAACAGTAATTTAAGATGCATGCAATTGTCCGAAATATTAATTAATGTTAAAATGGTTACTTATAATGAACATAAAGGCTATTGATAAAATTCACTAAAAGTTAGTGTAGATTTACACTGCTCACTTAAATATACAATAAAAGTTATTAGAATGATATGATAATTTACAATAAGATATTAATTAAAGGGATTAAGGGGCTTGCAATATGAATTTCATAGATATGAAAAACAAAAGAGGCACTGGCCACTTGGAAGCCATTCTGGCAGCCCTGATATTCATAAGCTTTGTGTTTGTGCTTTTCTATTTCATAAAGCCGTTTGAAACAAAGACAGAAAGCAATACTATTGAAATTTTAAAGGTAAACCTGCCGGATTACCTGAAGGCAAATTTAAGCAAAGTTGGGCTTAACGTTGAAGAAGATATTGCGGAAGCATGCTTTTCAGTTCCAATAAGTATGGGAAGTTATACGGCCGTTTTTGAAAAGAACGGCTCGCTCGTAAGTTCCAAAGCAACTCAAAACAATCTCTTCATATACGGTGCCAGGGGATTCTATGACGTTTATATTTCTGACGAATTTCCAGACTCAAATATAAACACAGCCCCATGCTCTGCTGTATCAAAATACAGGCTTAGCGTTACAAGAAAGGTTGATGCTCTTTCATACAGCAAAATACTTGCATTAAACAAGACATACTGGGAAAATTATGAAAAGTTCAGGGATAATTTAAGAGTTTCTAAGTCAAGTGATTTTGGGTTTATAGTTATGGATGACAGAGGGAATACTCTCGTCTACTCTCTCAGGACTCTTTCAACAACGCTCAATATTAAAGCAGATGAGATAATAAGGCAGATGTTGTACAGCAATGGCACCCTGCAGAATGTAAAGATGAGGATTTATAGTTATTAAAAGGGATATAAATAAAAAGGAAAAATTTAGAAAAATTCATAATTAACTGTTAAGATGAACCGCCAGCTTAGTAGGCTGAGTTAATATGGCTTTTTATAAGATAATTAATAAAAATAATTCGGGGCAAAATGATTTATATAAACAACAAGCGCGGAATCATAAGAATACTTGAGGCGTTCATAGCAATACTTCTGATACTTGGGGCAGTGGTGATTGTATTTTCTAAGTTCAGCAGCAAGAGTCTTGAGGACCAGAATATAATAGAGACTGAAAAGCTGATACTTGAGCAGCTCGCAGGCAATGCACAATTCAGGGATGAAGTCATTAAGATGTCTGAGATCTCGCAAGTTAGTTCTGAACTAAACAACTTCATTTCAAACAGGATTCCCGCAAAGTACGAATATGAGTTCAGAGTCTGTGAGCTGCAGAGTGTGTGCAGCGCAAGCAATTATCATGAAGTTGTGTATGTTCATGAGCGGGCGCTTTCCTCAAGCATAAAGCAGTACTCCCCCAAAAAGATGAAATTATATGTGTGGGAAGAGGGGTAAGGAGCAAGATGGCGCCCAAAACTAAAAAGTTCACCTTCCTCCCCCACACAGCAGACATTAAATTCAGCGCCAGCGGAAAGACTCTTGAGGAAGCCTTCGCTAATTCTGCCCTTGCTGTCAGGGAAGCAATGACTAAAGACAATATTAAAGCCAAAATTAAAAAAGGCATTGGAATAATGGGAGATGACATTGAAAATCTTTTGTATAATCTCCTTGAGGAAATAATATTTCTTTTAGATGCAGAAAACTTCATAATAAGCAAAGTTGAAAACTTGATTATCAGCAAAGACAAAGCAGGATACTCGCTAAAATGCGATTTTCTGGGAGATAAGAGCGGGGGCTATGAATTTGATGAGCACATAAAAGCAATAACCTACCATGACATGAAAGTTGAGAAAAAGAAAGAAGGAAGTTATGAGATAGAGGTTGTGCTGGACGTGTGAAGATGATTGATTACATTTTTAAAATTAAAGACAAGACCGGAAGAGAGTACATCTGTCAAAAGAAAGGTGGAAACACATACAAAAGCATCCATTAATGAACGAACAACTGGAAGAAATACGGTTTGCTCTAAGAAGTCCTTTGACAATAAGATATGAAGAGCACCAGGACGTTTTATATTTCTACAGTGAGTTCAAACATCACGAATCACCTGAAAGATACTTGATAGTTGTAGTTATAGATAATTCCCTTGATTATAGCACTTTCTTTGGAATTATCTATCACGGGAATTCTGTGCAAATATGTGCTACAATTATCAGAATTCACGATAAATATTTAAACGGGAATGGCTTTGTGATAACATCCTTTTTTACAAATAAAATAACAGGACAAATATGGAAAACAAAATGAGCATTTATTATGACCAAGAAGGCGATTTTTTAGAGATAACTGCAGGAGATATTTCTAATTGCTATTTTGATAATATGGGAAGCGGGGTGTTTAGAATAATTGATAAGGAAACAAAGGGCATAGCAATATTTAGTTTTAAAAAAAGGACAGGCAGCCTTGATGAAATAAAATTGTCTCTGCCTTTTAAGTTTAATATAGTATAATCTGCGGTATGAAATAAATGTAGTGCTGGACGTGTGACGGATGTATAATACTGGCTTCTAAGATAGAAAGATTTATAAATATTACGTAATATTACGTAATATGGAACTTGTAAGCAAAATAAGCAAAGGAAGCAAAATGGACCAGGTATACATTCCTAAAAACAGAAATAGCTTTAATATTGGAGATTATGTTGTTATAAAGCTTCTTGGAGATACAAAATCTCAGACGGTTAATGTTCCTCAAAAGCTCTGCTTTTACGATGTTGAAAATATTGAGCCAATAAAATTAAAAATCATTCAAGAACTGATTAAGATAATTGATGATAATATTGTTAATTATGGTAATATTATAATTACTGGCTCATTTTTGGAGAGAGGGTTTAACTTTAATGATGTTGATATTTTGATGATAACTGATAAAAATATTAATACAAAATTAATTGAAAACTTAATAGCCAAAAAAATTGGCATTAAGGCACATATAATCGTTTTAAGCAATAAGGAAATGGCTAAAGGATTAGAAACTGATCCTCTCTATAAGGTTATGCTTAGCAGGTGCGTAGCTAAAAAGAAATTTATATACAGGCAAAAAAGAGTTCTTGATTACAAACTTCTTGATTTGCATCTTTTAGAAAGCAAGGTTCTTATTGATAATTTTGATATTCTGACTGGAAGTGAGAAGTTCAAGCTTACAAGGAATATGACCTCTATATTTCTCTATATAAATGGCAAAAAAATAACCAATGAGTCTATAGATAAAGAAATAGCGAGAAGCCTTGGCGCAGCTTCTGAGGATATCAGGCAAAACATCCTTAATAAAAAGGCTTTTCTAAAGAGATACAATTCCATTTACTATAAAACTTTTAACAAGATAATAAGAGGAATAAGAAATGGTTCAAAACAGAAATAAGCTCATTGAGCTCTTCATTGGAAATATATCCAATGCAATTGTGCATGAAATCCTGAAAATTGCTGTAGGAAAGGAGTTAGTTGCGGATAAATACAGAAAAGAATTTGAGACAAGTTTTGATGTAGCATGCAGGTATCGTGAGATGATTAATCCTGCAAACAGGTCCCTTCCAGACAGAGACATTGACTACATTAGGAGTAAGATAATCAATAGAGCAAAAGCCGAACTAACTATCAGGATATCTAAAGGCTATGACAATATTGATTTAAGCCCTGTTGAAATTTTAACAGATAAAGCGCTGAAGAATACTAAGATAAAATAAGAGTAAAGCAAATAAATTCAGGGTAATTGCTCATTCAAATCATTTTTTGAATCATGCGAGGAGAAGGATTTGAACCTTCGCAGGCACTAAGCCATACGCCTCTGAAGCGTACTCATTTGACCAGACTCTGACATCCTCGCGTATGTAAGGAAACCAAGGTTTCCTTGCTAACAATCTTCCTTTAAATTACACACTCTCTGCTTTTAATAATATCTATAAAGAGCACATGATATTATAGATTATGAATAAAAAAGATGAGTTAATAAATTACTGGAAAGATTCAAAAATAATCACAGATGAAAGAGCAATTGAAGCCTTCAGGAAAATCCCGCGGGAAAAATTTGTTCTGCCGGAATATGTAGACCGCGCTTACAACGACATCCCTCTGCCCATTCTGGCAGGCCAGACAATAAGCCAGCCAACGACAGTAATGCTCATGACGCAGGCACTTGAAGCCGGAGAAGGCGACAAAGTATTGGAAGTTGGCAGCGGAAGCGGTTACCAGGCAGCTATATTAAATGAGATTGTCGGAAAGAGCGGAAAAGTATTAACAATTGAGATAATTCCCGAACTTCATAAGTTTGCAAAGTCAAACTTAAAAAATTACAAAAATATAAAGCCAATTCTAAGCGACGGAAGTCTAGGATACAATGCCGAGGCGCCTTATGACAGGATAATCGTAACTGCGGCTGCTCCACGAGTGCCCCAGCAGCTAATTGCTCAATTAAAGAATAATGGAATACTAATAATACCCGTTAATAGCGAGAGCGTGTTTGGCGGACAGGATATGATAAGAATAAAGAAAAACAGCAATGGCAAAACAAAAGAAGAAAACCTCGGCGCTTTTTCATTCGTGCCTTTGAGGGGAAAGGGGGGATATGAGTGAATACAATTCTATTTAGAGCCTATCCGCATAGGGTTAGCTATAGGCAATTTATCAACTACAAAACGCTCTAACCCTTGCCTATATGGATAAGTTCTTAGAAATTATAGCACAAAACATTAATTACTATTAATATATTTGATAAAAGTAGCTGATGTTGATTATACAAGTTAAGCTGAGCAAGTTAAGTTTATGTCAACTCCTGGTGTTCATCTAATAACTATAAGTAATTGCATTAATCTGTATAAAAATTATGTTAAGTCTCATTAGTTCCTTTCCTCCCATAATCATCATCCAATCTCACGACGTCATCTAATTCGGGTGTGCTGGCTTCAATTAAGACGGCATTCTCCAGCGCCTTAAACCTATGAATTGTCCTTGGAGGAAGATGGATGACATCCTTGGGATGCATAACTCTTGGAGCGAATAATTCATAACCAAAGGGTGTAAGATTTCCAAGAGTCAGTTCAACCATCCCTCTGACAACGCAAACTGTTTCTGTTTTTCTCTCGTGGTATTGAAGACTTAGAAAGCGCCCTCTGTTAATGAATATTCTTTTCATAACATAGCTCTCATTAACTTCCAGCCATTCTTCGTATCCCCACGGCTTGTCAACACGTTTAACCATTAATAATCAGAATCATCAAAACTTTATAAACATTGAAGGTGTGACTAACTTATGGCTGAAATAAAACAAATAAGCGACAATGTATGGGAGATACCCAGAACAGGTAATATGCTTGTTCCCGGAAGAATTCTTGCAAGCGAGAAGCTCATGAAAGCCATTGAAAAGGACAAGACAATAGAACAGGTAAAAAATGTAGCATGCCTGCCCGGAATAATTGGCTACTCACTTGCCATGGCAGACGCTCACCTAGGCTATGGTTTTAGCATTGGAGGAGTTGCAGCATTTGATATTGATAAAGGAGTTATATCACCGGGTGGTGTGGGTTTCGATATAAATTGCCTGAAAGGCGATTCAAAAATCTTAAGCGAATTAGGTTATTGGAAGAAGATAAAAAATTTAAATAAATGCGATGAAAACCTAATTGTTTTAGATAAAGAAAAAAGAGAGAAAGTTTCTTCAGAATTATCACTTTTTATGAGCAAGATAGCAGATAATATCATTAAAATTACAACCACCTCTGGAACAGAAGTCCATGCTACCCCTGATCATCCTTTCTACACCAAAGATGGAATGAAAGAGCTAAAGTACTTGAAAAAAGACGATGAAATAATACTCTATCCATTTAATGGGGTGTCATATGAAGAACCAGAAGATAAAATACTGATTAGCGAAGAAGATATTGATAAACTTAATAGAAGCTCAACATCAAAGCTTCAGATTAAAAACGGGCTTAAATCTTTAGAGCTTCTACCTCTGCATACTACAAACCCTAAACTTCCATATATAATCAGGATTATGGGCTTTGTATTTGGTGATGGAAATATTAAACCCTCTAATAAGAAAACATTAACAAGTTTTTATGGCAACAAAGAAGATTTAGAATCAATAAAACTTGATTTGGAAAAATTAGGATTTTCCGGCAGAATTTACTCTAAAATAAAAAATCACAAAATTAAAACACAATATAAAGAATACCAATTCACCAGATTGGAGCACTTTATGCACTGCGGAGCAAGTAGCTTGGGGGTCCTGCTTAATTTATTAGGCACCCCTACAGGCAATAAATCAAAACAGGATTATCCCGTGCCTGAATGGATTATGAACTCTAAAATTTGGCAAAAGCGGCTATTCTTAGCAGCCCTCTTCGGAGCTGAATTAAGTTCACCTAAGAGCATGACTCACAACAAATTCAACTTATACGGGCTTTTATTTTCAATGAGCAAGGCTAACCCCTTATACGGCATGACCTTCATGAACCAAATATCAAAACTGTTAGAGGATTTTGATATTAGAAATGTATTCATTAAAAATAGAATTGACGAAGCTAATGGCACTAAATCTTATAGAATGAGAATAATGATTTATTCGGACTCCAAAAATTTACTTAAACTCTTCACTAAAATTAATTATGATTATAATATTAAAAAAAGAAAATTAGCCAATGCAGCCATAGTATGGCTGAGACTAAAAGAAAAAACAATAGAGTATAGGGACGAAACTAGAGCGAAAGCTAGAGAAATGAGAAAATCTGGCATCACCAAAGCAGAAATCATCTCTAGTCTTTCCTCAGAATTAATTAATGAATCGTTCTTGGAGAAATCAATATATTATCCAAATTACAGTAAAACTGGAAGCAGAATTGCTTTTTCTTTCGCAGGATTTAATGAATTCTTAGAGAAAAATTGTTTTGGAGAACAGGGATTTGTAATCGATAAAATAGAAAATATAGAAGAATTGGCGCATAATAATTTTGTTTATGATCTAACTATAAAAAATAACAATCACAATTTTATCGCTAACGGGTTTGTAGTATCAAATTGCGGCGTCCGCTTGCTAAAAACAAACCTTAACATTAAAGATGCAGAGAAGAAAAAAGAAATTATTGTAAAGGCGCTCTATGACGCTGTGCCTTCCGGAGTTGGAGAAAGAGGAAGGATAAAATTAAGCGATGAAGAATTAGATGAAGTTATGAAAGAAGGAGCGCAATGGGCAGTTAAGAATAGGTATGGAAATGATAATGACTGGAAGCATATTGAAGATTATGGAAAGCTGGAAAGAGCAAACCCCGGGCTTGTAAGCCAAAGAGCAAGAAAGAGAGGAAAGCCGCAGCTTGGAAGCCTTGGAGCAGGAAACCATTTTGTAGAATTGCAATATGTTGACGAAGTGTTTGATGAAAAAACAGCAAAAGCCTTCGGTTTGGAGAAAGGGCAAGTGACAATTATGATTCATTGCGGCTCCCGGGGGCTGGGGCATCAGGTGGCAAGTGATTATATACAAAAGATGGAGAAAGAGTATGGATGGCCTGAAGAAGACAGGCAATTGACAAACGCCCAGATAAAAAGCGATTTGGGAAAAGAATACTTCTCGGCAATGTGTGCAGCAGCTAATTTTGCATATGCTAACAGGCAGATAATAACACATTGGATTAGAGAAGCAATGAAAAAATTATTTCCAAAGTTTGAGGCTGAAGTAGTATATGATGTGTGCCACAATATAGCAAAGTTTGAGAAGCATGAAATTGAAATTAATGGAAAGGCTGAAGAAAGAGAAGTGCTCATTATGAGAAAGGGGGCAACGAGAAGCTTTGGAGAGGGAAGAAAAGAGCTGCCGGAGAGTTACAAAAAAACGGGGCAGCCTGTTATAATTCCCGGAAGCATGGGAACAGCTTCTTATGTGCTGGTTGGAACTAAAGAAGCGGAAAAGATAAGCTGGAGTTCAACAGCTCACGGAGCTGGACGATTATACTCAAGAAGCCGGGCAAAGCGCGAACTGAGAGCTGAAGACATTAAGAAAGAATTGAATGACAAAGGAATAATAATAAAAGCCGGAAGCTGGAAGGGAATTGTTGAGGAAGCGCCGCAAGTTTACAAGGACATTGAGGAAGTAGCGCGCGTCTCGGATGAATTAGGGATTGGAAGGAAAGTAGCAAGGCTGAAGCCGATGGGAGTGGTGAAGGGGTGAAGAAAAATTCTTTAAGCCAACGCTAATCTCACAGGGTCTGGCTCATCAGTAATATCAACGACTTTAGTAATAATAGTTCCAAGATGACACCCTCTCTTAAGCTTCGGATTGAATAATCCTTGAACTCCAACAACCAGGCCTTCACGATTAGCATGATTTAATCTTTCAACAACAGAAGGGTCAGGAGTGCCTTCAATATGAATGCTAACAACTTCCTCGTAACCTACATGATAAGCATCACCTTGAGGTATATCACCTATTAATGGCCCGAGAAAAAAATGAATTCCAGGATGGCGACTGTCATTAACTGCTAAAGCACCACTACCCCTAATAGTGCCATAGAGCGAAATATGATCTCTGCAAGAGTCACCAAGAACGCCAAAACGACCGCAAGAACCAATCATTTCATACTTGACCATAACAAATCAACAATAAACTTGATTATAAGTATTGTTGTAATACAACAATCATTAAATAGGATGTTAATATTAAAAAATCATGTGGGCTGTTCATCTTGAAACAGAAGCGAGGCCTGAAGGGGCAATAAGCGTAGCTGAAAGATATAATTCTAAATTAGAGAAGAGTGTTAAGAATTGGAGGGGGGTTTATTTTCTGAATGTTGTTGGAACTTTCGGTCAGCCGCTACTTGGAGTTGTAAAGTATAATATTGGTTTTAATTCTTTGTTTAATTTAAATCGTTTATTTGATTCAAATTCTTTGCCTGATTGGGGTTATTCAAGGAGTGGAGAAGCAATCGCTTCAGCAGGTATTGCGATGATTCTTGGAGGATCTCTTGCTCTGTACTCTTCATGGCGAGCACGATCCAATAGAAGACAATTAGACCAAAATTATAAAGAGATGTTTGGGGTAGAGATAGGCGCAGGCATACAAGAAACTTCAGTAAGGCATATGCCATCGCAAACAATTGAACAGATGGCTTGACAGATTAATTTTAATTGAGAATAACTTTATATATCTCTTTTCTCTCAATAACTCATGAATAAAAAGGTGTATTTAGCGCTGGTTTTATCTGCATTCTTAATAACCCTTGCCATTAACTTTGTTTCTGCGCAAGCAACAAGTACATGCGCTTCAGGGCAGGAAATGCTCTATTTATCTTCATCAACTAATGCTCATGGAGCAAGCGTATCAAGTTCGGGTTATACAACAAAAATATGCTACGACGGCATATTTGGCACGAGGTTTAATGGTATAAACGCTGGAACATGCACAGCAACAAACAAGATAGTGCGTTTGAGCGGAACGACAAACGCTCATGCAGAGCAAATAGGTCAGACGACTCAAGGATACAGCGATGTTTGTTATGGAAATTTACAATGCACGACGAGAACTCTCCAATCATGCCCGAGCGACGAGAAAGAAGTTGTGAGGCTTTATTCTCAAAAGAACAGCCACCTGGCAGCAGGAGGAAGCGGAGTCGGGCCGATACTTGTTTGCTGCAAAATATTGGGAAACGTTACGGGAGCTCATTGGGAAAACCTCGTAGGACAGGAAATAACCCAGACAAGCGTTGGAAGCACTATATTAATGATAGTGCCGGGAACGGATTTGGATAAGACAGAAATAAATTACACTATAGAAAAGAAAACAACAAAGTGGTTATTTTTCAGCTCATGGAAATCAACATCAATAATATCAACAAAAGGAATAGCAGAATGGAGATTCGACGCTGAAGGAACTTACAGGTTCACGGCAGAAATAGCCGGAAGCGGAAATAAACAAACCTCCCCTGAATTAATAGTAAATAACGATGGAAACAATTTTCCTCCAGCAATATTAATAACTTCCCTCATTAACGGGGGCATTTACTTCCTTGACAGTACTCTTAATTATTCTGCTTCTGTGTCTGATGCAGATGACCCACAATTAAGTTATAGATGGGATTTTGGAGACGGAGCAAGCTCAACAAGAGTAAGCGATGTTTTCCGCTACAAGAAGCCTGGCCAGAAAACGATAATATTCAGAGTGACTGACAGCAGAGGAGCATACAGCGAAGCTAAGGTTGATATACTCGTGGTTAATTCTTCTTATATTTTCTCTTATATCTCTTCTCCTTCTTACAATCAGATAATATCAAGCCTGAGCGTGAGTTTTGATGCCTCGCAATTGAGCTATGCAGTGAATGTTTCAAATGCTCCCAAGGCAATAAAGTGCCTTGCAGGAAACTGCCCGAACCAGACTGCTGACGGAAGCGTTCCAGTTACGAATACTCCTGCTCTCCTTGATACTTTAAACTTCTCGTGGAAATTGAGCGATAATTACAAAAGGTCTGGAATGGGAAGCTCCGGAGCGGTATTCAATTATCAGTTTAGCGTTCCGGGCAAGAAGAGCGCGGAGCTGAATACATCCATCAGCAGCTCAACATCTTCCTATTCATATACTAACTTTACATTGGCTCTTCCAAGCGGAGTTCCATACTGCAGCATATCGGGAAGCAGTTCTAATTGGGTAACAAGTTCTGGAAGCACGGGCAGTTTGAACGACTGCTATAAATCGGGAGGGCAGCCAACTTCAGCATGCTGTCCTTCAGGATATTCATGTGATGTTAGCTCTAAGAAATGCCTGCCCGCTTCAAACGCAAGCGCTTCGTTCTGTTCAGATTATAAAACAAAGACGAACTGCGATGCCTTTGAGCAGAGCGTAGCTGAAGACTCTGTGAAAGATGCCAGCGGAGGAAATGTAACATGCGGAAGCGTGATAAGGCAGTACACCGAAAATAGAACTACATACAAGGAAACTGCCGGAAATTGCAGATGCAAGTGGACAACAGGAGGAACTGCTAATGAATGCAAGTCTGCCTATGACATAATCAAGGAATGCACGGGCGGAGCAGGATGTGTTGGTGGTGGCGGGCAGCCAATATCTGTAGGAAGCTGCCAGACTACAGTCTCCTTAAGTCAGGATCTGTGCTCTACAAGAAGAGTAAAAGTGTATAGTATAAGTGCGACATGGACAGGAAACGGAACAGCACCAGCCACGTGCCGGAACGGAACTATTGAGAGGAGCTGCATTGACTTCTCGCAGATAAAACTGCCGTTCTTCGGCTCTTTGCAGTTTATAATAACCATTACTTTAATAGTGCTGTTCTATGCGTACACTTTGTCCAGAAAAAACAATGTGAAGAAAAATTAATTATAAAAGTAGTTATAATAAGATAATAATTGAACAAAGATGATGATGAAATAAAGAGGCTGACGATATGAAAGCTAAATTAGTTATGAGAATTAATTATAAAAGTAATTATAATAGGATAATAATGGAACAAAGATGATGATATAAAAGTTAAATTAGCTGTGATAATAATAAAATAAAGAGGATGATGAATAATAATTAATGAGGTAGTAAAGCTGACGATATAAAAGCTAAATTAGTTATGAGAATTAATTATAAAAATATGAGAATTAATGAGGTAGTAAAGCTGACGATATGAAAGCTAAATTAGTTATGAGAATTAATGAGGTAATCTACTAATATGAAGAGCATGGCAAAAGAGGCTGGCGGTATCAGGGTTAATAAATTGAGCAATAATGGAATTAAAATGAAAATTTTTTCCCTCCTTGCTTTATTATTAATAATACTGACCGTCCAATTAGTCCCTGCAAGCTACATCAAGGGCAATCCTTTCAGCAGCATCAAGGACAGCTATCCATTAGACAGCAGGATATCCGGATGGATTAACTTGAGCATTACTGATGAGCCCATAGACTCGCTGTTTATGGGAAACTTTGGAGGAAATGCAACACTGAAAGAGCTTCTTGACTTAAACTTAATAAATTACTCCTGCAATCCTTCGGACTGCAATGCAGACTATACCGCAAGTTCCGGCTCCGGAGCGCTGACAAAAGAATATAATTTAAACTCGCAGGAAAAAATAATTTCTTTCAAACTTGACGGCAATTTTAGGGGGATAGCAGATAATGGAATTAAGATAAAAATTCAGGGAACTAACTCTGACAGCTGCTCAAACCCCCTGAAAATAGATATTCTTGACGACGGGATAGTTGAATTCACTGCAAGCAATTATTCAAAGGATTTTTCGTGCGCCTATGAGAATAGCGGATACGGATGCTTCAGCGCTTCCGGCTCAACTTCAGAAACTGAAATAGAGGAAACTCCGTACTGCAACAAAGTGAGGCTCGTTGAGGGAAGCGCATTTGAGCTTGGAGCGTTTGTAAAAAAAGATGCAGGTGCAGCAGCTTACGAAGAGGGGCTTCTCAATATGGAGCTCTATGATGAAGGAGGAGACTTTATAGATTCATGCTCACTGCCAGAGATAAATTCAAGCAATTCAGGAAGAGAATTTAGATGCAGGATAAATTATACCAATAATAAAATCAGTTATCATTACTCCTGCTTATCATCAACAGAGCCGTCAAGCGGATACAAAACGAAGTATGAAACAAACAACGCGTGCGGATTCTTTGATACTCCGCCATCAGAGAATTATGCAGCAGACTACCAACTCTACGCCAGGGGAGCAAAGTATGGGAATACGGGAATTATAAACATTGACGAGGAAAGTTACTCCGAATCTGGAAACAGCGGAGCCGGTACTCTCGCGCAATATATAACAGATTACATAGAAACAAAGTATGATTCGGATTGCAGCGGCGGCAGCGGCTGCGTGATACCAATAAGGATAAAAACAGACAGTTCAATAAATGTAAAGCTTCTTGAAGCTTCAGTAAAGTACAGGACAAGCGTCGGAGTGCTTGAGACAAAAACAATCTATGATTCCGAAAAAACTCCTGCAAAGATAAGCCTTCCAAAGTACAGTAAGCTGAATTTAGACAAGGCGGGGTTTTTAGTTTCAAAGGCTTACGGGAATGTTACGTTTGTACTTTCTTACAAAGGAACTGAATTATTGTCAAAGAAGATAGAAGTAAAGAGGATACCCCTCATTACTTCTGTGAAACCGATGACATTAGCTGCTTACCAAAAAACTTTGTTTACAGCAACAATAGCAAACACTCCTTCTATATGGAACAACTATTCCATAACATACAGCTGGGACTTCGGAGATGAAACAACATCAAGCAAAGTGGAAACTCAGACCAATACCGCATCGCATACTTATGAGGATATTGGAGATTATACTTTAAAACTTGCCATAACCGACTCTAAAGGCAATACTCATTCAAAAGAGTTTGAAATAAATGTGCAAAATCCAAAGGATGCAATCAACAAAACGCTGGCTGACTATAAGAAAAATCTCAACAAGATAAATGTCCAGCTCTCCCAAATACCTTCGTGGCAGTCGGGCTTCATAAAGCAGAGAATATCTTTAAACAACTCTGAAAAGGAAATTTCAGAGCTTGAAAAGGCATACGTGGGCGCTATAAATGATAATGATGAAGATGCATTCCTTGATATAATGGCTAGCCTTTCAGAGCTCTACATACCTTCAGAAATTAAGGCAAGCTCAAAATCTACAGGAATTCCTCTTGATGTCAGCGATGATGGAATAATTGTTTCTTCCCTTGAAGAAGTAAGCGGGCAGAATTATCCGGACTCTGACGAAACTGCAGGAGCTATACTTGCATGGGCTGATGAAAATGTAAATGTGCTTATTGACTACCAGACTATATCCGGATATGGGGAGGGAGTTGATGACCTGGTTACAGCATATAAAATAAGAATAATCCCCCTATCTCAAGATGCTGAGCCTCTTTACTTAATTATAAATGAGGGCGACCTGAGCTTTGCATCTAATTATTCTCCTTACTATGGAGATGGATTCTACGGAATATCTTTAAATGGGCTGTCATCAGGAACTGAAAAGAGCATTGAATTCCTGACTAGTAGCACGAGCTTAATGGAAGAGCCGGACAGCTTAAGAATATTTGTGGCTCCATCTCCGTCAAAACTGGATTTAGAGGACTTGGGAAATAACAATATTGAGCCGTGCAACTTCAACCTGGCCTGCGAACCGGAGCTTGATGAAGACTACAGCAACTGCCCAAGCGACTGCAGAAATAACACAAGAACAATAATTTACATAGTGGCTGTCCTGATTGTCGCAGTAATAATTTATATATTAATGATGTGGTGGTACAGAAACAGTTATGGAAGCCATTTGTTCAAGAACAAAAAAGACTTTGACAATATAATGCTCTACATCACAAAATCATCCGGAGCTGGAATGAGCGAAGATAAGATTAAGGAAAACCTAAAGAAAGCAGGATGGAAAGGAGAGCAAATTGATTATGCTATGAAGAAGTATGGAGAAGAAAAGTAATCACTTTTGTGTAAATCACACAGAGTATCTCCGATACAAACTGTATTTAGCAGGAAGATTTAAAGAATCAACCAATAATGTAAATCCGCTTAACAAGCATGAGTAGGTGTTTGCTAGCATTTGTTAGCAACTACCATCGATTGAACCTGCTATAAATGTTGTATCTGACTAACGATGGAACTATTTCCAATAGCTATATTGTTTTTATGCTGCTATAATAATTATCCATCGGAGATATTCACACAACCGATAACTTTAAATATCTATTGATACTATAAGTTATCAAATGAAAAGAAAAGATATCAATAAAACTATCAGGGAATATTTCTTTATTAACCCTAATGCTAAACTTAGAGTAAGAGAGATAGAAAGAACTCTTAAACTTCCTCTTCCTTCTGTCATAAGACATTGTAAAGAACTAGAAAAAGAAAGCATTTTAACAACAATTAAAATAGGTAATGTTAATTTCTATACAGCAAATAGAGGCAGTGAAAAATATCTCTTGGAAAAAAAGCTATATAATATAAAAAAGATATATGAATCTGGTTTTATAGAATATCTAAAAAATGAATTAAGCAACCCCAAAATTGTTCTTTTTGGCTCTTTTGCAAAAGGAGAAGACACAGAAGAGAGCGACATTGATTTATACGTAGAAACACCTTCAAAGAAGAAAGTAAGCCTTGAAAAATTTGAAAAATTACTTAAAAGAAAGATACAAGTATTCTGGTATAAAAATCTGAATAAAATATCAAATCCTCACTTAGCAAATAATATTATAAACGGAATAACTCTGAATAATTACATAGAAGTTTTCAAATGAAAGAAACAAACTGGAATGATTGCTTGCTCAATAAATCGGCTAGAACCATAACCCCAGATATGCTTGGTTTTTAAGGACTTTTTAAACAGGCTAGATTTATTCAAGTGAAGCTATGATCAAGTAAAACTTTATAAACAATCGTAAGTTTTGTAATTCATATCAAAAAATGGTGATGCTTAATAATAAGTTAATCATATTAAATAAGAGGATTAACGAATAATTTAAAAAAGGGTGATGCGTTTATGGTGATTAATCTGATAAAAAGGTTTTTTGGAAGGGCATTTTCTGCTTTATTCAGGGCAAAGAAAGAATTAAGCCTTGGCTTTTACGGACCGCCGAACGCCGGAAAAACCTCGCTCGCAAACCGCATCTGCAAGGACTGGACCGGCGAGGAGATGGGAAGCGTGAGCAGAATCCCCCATGAAACAAGAAGCGTCCAGATAAGGGAAAAGGTTGAGATAGAATACAACAGCAGGAAGCTGACATTGAAGCTTATTGACACTCCTGGCATAGCAACTAAGATTGACTACGAGGATTTCTTAAAATACGGGCTTGGAAAGAAAGAGTCTCAGAAGAGGGCAAAGGAAGCCACTCAGGGAGTTGTTGAAGCTATAAAGTGGCTTGATGACGTTGATATAGTAATAGTTGTCCTTGATTCAACGCAGAATCCTTACTCGCAGGTTAACATTACAATCATTGGAAATCTCATTGCACGAAAGATTCCTGTGCTGATAGCAGGAAACAAAATGGACCTTAGAAAGTCAGACATCAGAAGAATCCAGTCGGCATTTCCGGAATATGATGTTGTCGGAATAAGTGCCAAGAGCGGGAAGAACATGAAAGAATTTTATGAGATGCTTTTCAGGCTCGCCAAGAAAGCGGGGTAGAAGCTTGAATCTGTGAACAACAAAACCATGAGAATAAATAAAGGGAGGATAAGAGTCGCAGTAATGAAAGATAATATAATTGTAATGACTGTTATTCTGCTGCTGGGCCTTGGTTTAGGTTTAGCTAATGCCCTTACGGAACAGGAAATGAATGATGCCAAGAGCATTATTGATTCAGAAATTAGCTGCGAGAATCTGTCAGACTCTCAATTGGAAATGCTCGGAGAGTATTACATGGAGCAAATGCATTCTGGAGAATCACACGAGCTCATGGATAAAATGATGGGCGGAGAAGGCTCAGAAAGCTTAAAACAGGCGCACATCAATATGGCAAAAACGCTTTACTGCAATGAAAATGCTGGCGGAATGATGAGCTCTGGAGGCATGGGAGGCATGATGGGAATGATGAATATGATGGGTGAACAAAACCCGTATATAAACATGATGGGAAATTGGAAATATGGCAGAAATTATTCTGATTCCACTAATATCCTCTATGTAATTCTTTTAATCGGAGTGATAATTTTAGTCTATCTTTGGAACATAAAGTTATGGAGAGATATAAAAAATAGGGGCAGCAGAAGATGAAGAGAAAGAGCATAAGAACATCAAGGGGCAATGTAACTCTGAGCTTTATTCCTTATGGGGAAATCGCTAATCTAAGCAGCGTCAGCAAGATAAGGAGGATACTGGATTTATGCTTAGAGAACAGAATATTAATAATACAGGGGCGGCTGACCCCTGAAGAAGAGACAAGCCTGATACAAAGCACCATGGCCCTCGTCGGAAGGGTTAAGAATTTCAAGGGCGTTGAAATAGCAGTCATATCCGGAAGCACGAGAAATGAGTCAGTAATGGACAGGATGAAGGAAAACCTTGCAAAGGCATTAGTAGGAGACAGGGGCGTTATAACACTCATCGGTCCGGCAGCAATTGTAAAGGAAATAAAGAAAGACCCCAAGAAGATAGAATTGTTGTTGAAGTGAGCTCAATCTTCTTTATTGGTCAAAATAAGTTTATACTCTGCAGCTTGTTGCGGCTAGGATTTTTATTGATCTTTCTTTGATGGTTAAGTCACGTCTTTAATATATTCTTTTCAAAGAACCTAAATTTGTATTCCATATAAATGCTAAGAATAGTACAATCAGATAAGATATAATTAAACTTATTACTAAAATCTCTTATTATTTCCCTAAACTCCGAAATGTTTTTAACCTCTAAATCCATTTCGAACTGCCAATCTCCCAGGCAGGAAAGAGCATAAACAATATTTGGGTTATTCCTACAATAATCTTTAAGTCTTTTTTCATCATCGGTGTTAACACTATGGGTCTTTACAAGGACTTTATAATAAAAGCCTTCAAGTAAAGAGACATTCGGCCATAACATATAATTCTGGATAATACCTTCATTCTGGAGTTTTTTGATTCTATTAACGACGGCGTCAGCAGAAATACCAAGTTTAGAAGCTATCTCTACCGATGTTACACGGCTATTTTTTGATAATTGATCAAGGACTTCAATATTTATTTTATCAAGTTCGATATTTTTTGGATTTCCACCCCAATTTATCTTCCTTTCAGTAGTCCCGCTCTTATTCAACAAATAATCGCGGTAATAATGATTAGCGTTAATGATAGTAGTAATATGCTGTTCTTTAATAAATTTCCAATAAGAATTGTTTATAACTTTTAGCAGGTCATTTAATTCAGTGATTGTTCTAGCCTTAATAGCAAATATTAGAGAGTAACTTCCATCACAACTAGCCACCCAAGTGATATGGGGATTATTTGTCAAATCAGAAATAAAGCGCTTTTCCTGGTTCTCATTAATGTTCTGAAACTTGATATAAATTTTATAATGAGTAAAGCCAAGCATAGATGTATTAATAACGGTCAGATAATTCCTGACTATTCCTTTATCAAAAAGCTTTTTGATGCGATAAAGAACACTTTCTCTATTAAGAAGAACTTTCTTAGCAATTCTAGAAAGCGGCTGACGAGCATTCTTATCCAGTTCGTAGAGTATTCTCCGATCCTTAGCATCTAACTCCATAATCATTTTAATGAAAAGTGCTATAAATATTTAAATCTATCGGTTTTCATTAAATTTTAAATCATAACTTTAATATAGCATGAAGATTAAATTGTAATAACTAAATATATTCAAATTTAGAATGCAGGATAACTTTAGAAGCTTTAGTGGAATTGCCTTAAATCAGGACTATCCTCAAGCTAGAATACTTTTTGGACAGTTGGCTAAAGAGATTTATGAAGAGGTTCAGAGAAGATTTGGTAAATATGAACTCTTGAGAGATAGATGGAGCGATGCATATAGCAAGACCCGTGAGTATATCGATAGGCTGCACTACCCAATTTTAGAAAAATCTACTGCCTTCTTTCTAGCAGCAGTTAACCAAATACTCAGACAAAGAAAAACGGGATTGAGGACGGCTACTCAAGCAGACTTAGAGAAAGCACTAAGAATAAAATATTTTAGGGAGGAACTTCTACTCCACAATATAACAACCTCTCTTGTTCTGAGAAAAGGCGAAGAATCTTTTGATAAAGAGTCTAACAAATTTATGGAGATTTATTTAACAAAACAGTTAAGAGAAAGAAGTAGAGATATTAAGTTTCCTGTAGTGATTCCCTTGTCTAGTTTAGAGCTAGAAGAGGACACTAATTCTCCTTACGAAGGACTAGCCTTCAAATTAAACGATGATGCTGAATTTGTACATGCCCCCATTTTCAATGAAGAGGATAATAATTTTTTCTCAGAGGATATTGACGAAAAAACGGGGATTCCTGTAAGACTAAGAAAAGAAGGTAATAGGTATTTTAATACGGGAGGGTATGATTATGGTTTGGCAGAACTTTCTGTAAGCAGTATGGGCGGTTCATCAGATATTGAAGGTTTTTCAATAAACTCTTATAATTGTGCTTTCATGTATAACCCTCTTCATAAAGGATGGAATAGCAGGGTATTGTTAGTTAAACCATGAGAGTAAATTCTTACTTCTTCCCACAGACTCTTCTCTCTCCCTTCAGCTTCACATCAAGAATATCTAATTCTTCACGCAAGGCTTGCGATTAATGGAGAAACATACTCGGATTTCTTCAGGGGCGGAAGCTTTAAGGTTATAGTCTGATTGTTATTATCTGTTAATTCCAGCTTAATAAACCAAGTATTTCTCCAGTCGTCATACTCAAAATTAACGCTTCTAAGATTTGATAAAAAAGATTCTGACAGCCCATAGTCCTGTTTTCTTAAAAATTCTAAGGCATCAAAAATCTCAAAGCCGACAATTCCCTTATCTTTACTTATGTCAATATTCATGAAATCACTAAATTCTATAGTTTCTGTCGGGGGGATGCCTGTATAAACTGTGAATACATCGTCCTGTAAGATGTAATGAAATTTTATTTCCATAATAATCTTAAGGGTTGCTATTTTTTAAGCCTTTGGGATGTATCTAAGACATCCTGAGGCCTCAAAACTTTCAGTTTTGAAGCTTTGCCCTCTTATACCTCCTCATTGTGCTCTTCCCTAAGGGGTAGATAGTAATTATCCTTATTTTATCTGTAAAAGTTATTACATAGACCCTTCCAGTATTACCGCTATAAACATGATAAGTTTTATACCTCTTATCTCCATCTCTCAATTGTCTCTCAGTAAATCTTAAGTTTTTAAGCTCTAACAAGTCTCTTTCCAGCTCCTCAATATCGGGCAGCCGTTCCTAAACTCCAGATAGTCCACTGGCTTGCCATATTCAAAACCATTAACTTTATATCTTTCTATTAAACCTCTTAGTTCCTCAGAATAATCCTGCATTAAAATTAGCTGTCATCAAAGGTTATAAATCTTCTTTCTGAAAAACAACTGCCAGCCTTATTTTAAAGAAAACCCCTCCGCAGTCCTCCTGAAGGGCATGATATACGGCACTATTTTCTCCGGTTCTTTTTCCGAAAATTCAACCATCACCCATAATGCTTTCTTATTCATCTGAAATCTGTGCCTTTCATCAGACCAATCCTTATCAATTGCTTCATTCCAGCTGTATTTGCGAACTTTCCTTACGTAAGGGTGGCTTATTTCAACACTAGATTTTACAACTATGGGCTGCCCTATTCCATCTAAGAATTTGTCTGCTATCTCCCTTTTCCTGCTATTGTCTAATTCACTAGGAAGGGAATCATTAACCAGGCAGTAAGCCAATTGATACCCCGTCAGGATTCCATAAAAATTTCTTATCTCTTCCAGATAAACAAATGAATCCGAAGATAACTGGACTTCAGAAGAGCCGCTATATAATCATTGGGGAGTTGTGTTTCTTGCCCTGATCCCACTTCCTTCACTTAACAGCCTCACAAGTTTTTCCCTGTCAACTGCCATCTTATTCTGCCTCCCATAATAAAATAAAGATTATCTTTGTTATAAGCATTTGTGTGACAAAACATTTATAATGATATTATAACTTTCCCTTTAATGCCTATATCATTTCATGATGGATAACTGCACAGGTTAGGATAGTAATAAACCAATAAAAACTAATATTAAAATAAAAATAGCCAATTAACAAAATGCTTATGTCATTTTATTAATTAATATAATAATATTCATTTAAACGTCAAAACTTGAAAATAAATTTAGTCAATCAACAAAATGCTTATGTCATTTCATTGATTAAGATAGTAATAAAATA
>JAGVWS010000018.1 GCA_018304165.1 Candidatus Pacearchaeota archaeon | reverse complement strand
CCGCTGGGATTTTCTGAATTTAAGAATTACAAGTATGGAACTGAAGAAATCCTGAGATATCTTTCCTACCTGCATTCCAAAAAAGGCATCCCTGTTCTCATAGGGGGAGGACACTTAACGGCCACAGCTTATCAGGATAAATCTTTAAGGTTCACCCATATAAGCCCTGCCGGAGGAGCAACAATAGCATACCTTACGGGAGGAGAGAATAAGCTGCCAGGATTGCTAACAGTAAAAAATTCTAAATTCAACAAAATCAATAAAAAAAGAAAAAAGAAAAATTAAGATTTTATTTTTTTCTGGCTCTCTCCATGTGACCAAAGCACTTCGTGCACGTGAAGGAATGTATGACTAAAGCTATGCCTGCAATCAGGACAACCCACACGGAGAAGCTCGTCTGCCACAGAGCAAATACTATAATTACCAGGCCAAGTATGAGCTCACACCAACTTTTACACATTTTACTTCTTACCTCCTATATACAGAAGAATAACCCCTTAATAAATGCTACCCTGCTCTACTCTCTTTGTAGAGGATTTTATACAAGATATTTGACAGTTTTTCCAGACAGGAAACCCCACCCACATATTTTTATATCAGTTATTCCTGAATTTATAACGTAAAACATAAATAATTGAGCAAGACCATTTATGTTTTCCGAATATAGCAAATGACAAAAATGCTTAATTTATTAAGTCATATGCTATAGGATAAAAGAGGCAGGCTCTATGAATGAATTAGAGGTTTGATATGCTAAACTATTTTATTATAAAAGAGGATTAATAATATGAATGAATTAAGCGCTGATGAACTAAAAACGATAGCAGATACTCTGAGAAGGGACTCCCTAATATCAACGACGGCCGCCGGAAGCGGGCATCCTACTTCCTGCCTGTCATGTGCAGAGATAATGGCAGTTTTATGGTTTAAGGTTATGAATTATAATACAAAGAATCCCGACGACGAAGACAATGACGAATTCATATTGAGCAAGGGGCATGCTGCTCCAATACTTTATTCAGCATTGGCAAGGTCAGGATGCATCAGGGATGACATTAAAACATTAAGAAAGGCAGGAAGCAGCCTTGAAGGGCATCCCATGCCCCGCTCACTTAAATGGGTCAAAGCAGCCTCGGGCAGCCTCGGGCAGGGGCTATCAGTTGGAGCAGGCATGGCTTTAGCTGCAAAACTCAATGGAAGGAAGTACAGAACTTATGTCCTTCTTGGAGACGGGGAAATAGCAGAGGGTTCAATATACGAGGCGCTGGAGTTTGCAAAGAAATATTCCATTAAGAATATCTGCGCAATAGTAGATGTTAACAGACTCGGACAGAGCGGAGAGACAATTGAGGGGCATAATTTGGATGCTTACAAGAGAAGGTTTGAAGCATTTGGATGGAGGGCTGTAATCGTCGATGGGCATGATACCAAACATCTGCTGGACGCTTTCTCTTCGTTAAAGGGCTATGAGAAACCAACAGCAATACTGGCAAAGACCTTCAAAGGAAGAGGTGTTTCATTTATGGAAAACCAGGAAGGATGGCATGGCAGGGCTCTTGATAAAGAACAATTAAGGCAGGCCCTCAGGGAAATCCCTAACAAAAAAATGCCAAACTTTTCCATAAATAAACCTGAAAAGTGCGAGGAAGTCAAAGTTAAGCTTGAAAAAGCCGAAGTTGAAGAATTAAAAATGACTAAGGGAAAGGTAATACCCACGAGAGAAGCTTATGGAAAAGCTCTTGCGGGAGCTGCTGTTAAGGATAGGAAGATAATATCAATTGACGGAGACGTAGGAAATTCAACGAAGTCTGAAGAAGTAAAAAAAGTCAGGCCGCAGCAATTCATAAATGCATTCATAGCAGAGCAGAATATGATAGGAGTATCTCATGGATTGAGCATTAAGGGATTTAATGTTTTTGCATCAACATTCTCCGCATTCCTTACCAGAGCACACGACCAGCTCAGAATGGCTGCTGTTTCATCCCCGAGAAATAACCTAACAGTCTGCGGCTCGCATAGCGGAGTTTCAATAGGAGCCGACGGAGTTTCGCAAATGGGGCTTGAAGACATTGCTTTTTTCAGGACTCTCCCAAATTCAACAATATTTTACCCAAGCGATGCTGTAAGCACCAAGAAAATAGTGGAATTATGCGCAAGCGGCAATGGAAGAAAAATTCCCGGAATTAAATATATAAGAACTACCAAAAACGGAACTCCTGTTATTTATGATATTAAAGACAGGAGGGAAAAGTTTGAAGCCGGAAAGTTCAAAGTAATTAAAGAATCTGCAAAGGATTCTGCTGTCCTGATTGGAGCAGGAGTTACACTGCATGAATGCCTCTCTGCATATAAAGAACTCAGGAAAAAAGGAATTAATACGGCGGTAATTGATTTGTATTGCATCAAGCCGCTGAATGGCAGGGAATTAAGGGAATTTATTTTAATGCATGGAAGCAGGTGCATTGTAGCTGAAGACCATCATCCCGAAGGGGGAATTGGAGATGCTGTAAGAAGCGCTCTTGGAGATTCAGGAGATGCAGGAAGCGCCAGAATAAGAACAGAGCACCTGGCTGTTCATGGAATTCCTCACTCCGGAACAACAGAGGAACTGCTGCGCACGCACGGAATTGATGCGAAGAGCATAGTGAATAAAGTAAGCGGGATGATAAAATGAAGATAGCATTCTTTGAAACTGATAAGAATGAAGAGAAAATATTACGAGATGGGCTAAAAAATCATACATTATTATTTTTCAAAGGAATACTGGACAACACCAATTTTAGCAAAATCCGCGGGTTTGATATAATATCTGTAGAGACAGGCTCAGAAGTTACTGAAAAAATTATCAAGAGTATTGGTAACCTAAAAATGATAGCCGCGAGATGTACTGGTTATGATAAAATAGATTTAGCATACTGCAAAAAAAATAATATCATTGTATCAAATGTGCCGACATATTCCGAACATTCAGTAGCAGAACATACATTCGCGCTGTTATTATCAATATCAAGAAATATAACTAAAACTTATAATAGAATTCATAAAAACAATTTTTCAATAGAAGGATTGGAAGGATTTGACTTAAACGAAAAAACAATAGGAGTAATAGGAACCGGGCATATAGGCTCCCATGTGATAAGGATAGCAAGAGGATTCGAAATGAAGGTTTTAGCATTCAGCAGAAAGAGAGACAAACATTTAGAGGCAAGATTAGGATTCAAGTATGTAAACCTTGACAAATTGCTGAAAAAATCAGATGTAATAACTCTGCACACGCCGCTAACTAGAGAAACCGAGCACTTAATTGATAAAAAGGCAATAAAAAAGATGAAAACAGGGGTAGTAATAATAAATACTGCAAGAGGAAGAATAATTGACACGCCAGCATTAGTTAAGGCGTTAGAAGATAAAAAAATCTACGCTACCGGACTTGATGTTTTAGAAGGAGAAGAATTAATAAAAAACAAGCAGGCACATAAGAAATTGAATGTTAAATCTTTCAGGCAACTGGCTATGGATCACAAATTATTAAACCGAGAAAATGTAATATTCACGCCGCATATAGCTTTTAGCAGCAGAGAATCAAGGCAAAAGCTTCTAAGAGAAACAATAAATAACATAAAATTGTTCCTTAAAAACAAAATAATCAATAATGTTTATTAGAAAGGCAAGAGTAAAGAAAAATGAAATTTGATATAATATCCTTTGGAAGCTCAACAATTGATGTGTTTGTGAAAATGTCTAAAGGAAGCTACAATATAGAGAGCAATGATAATATGTGCTACCATCTTGGGGATAAGCTGCCTGTTGAAGACCTTGTTATTTCAACAGGGGGCGGAGCAACTAATACATCCGTAGCATTTTCAAGGCTTGGACTCAAGGCAGGAATAATAACAGCCGTCGGAAATGACATAAACGGAAAATTAGTCCTTGATGAGCTGAAAAGAGAAAGTGTTGAATTTTTAGGAGTGGTTAAGAAAGGCAAAACAGGATACTCTGTAGTCCTTCCCGGCCCAACGGACAGGACGATTCTTGTTTATTCAGGAGTTAACAATGAGCTCAACTTCTCTGATTTAAAGCTGAGAGGAGTTGAAACCAAGTGGCTCTATATATCTACTTTGAGAAACCGCGGATTCAAGGCAATAGAAATGGTTTCCTTGTATGCGAAAAACAAGAAGTGGAAGATTGCCATGAATATGAGCCAGTACCTGGCAAAGAAAGGATTAAAAAAATTATCAAGCCTGCTTTCAAGGGCAGATGTTTTAATAATGAATAAGAGCGAGGCAATGACATTAGCGGGATGCAGTGAAAGCAAGAACAATTTAAGAGAAGCTATAAGAAGAATATCAATCTGCATGCATGGAATAATCATTATTACTGATGGCCCAAATCCTATTTATCTTTATGAGTCTGCTTCCTCAAGGCTTCATGTAAAGAAAGTTAGGAAGGCCAGAGTCATTGATGCAACAGGAGCAGGGGATGCATTTGCGGCGGGATTCATTTATGCGTTGAGCAAGGGCATCGCTCCAGTAAAAGCCCTTGATTATGGATGCGAAGAGGCAAGAGCAACGCTGAAGTATGTCGGGGCCAAGGAAAAGCTATTGAGAAGAATTGCTGTGTGATTCATCTAACTTCAGAAGAAAAAATATTCTACAATTAACCTCTTAAGGATTTAAGTGCAGCTTCTTTAGCAGATAATATTCCTGCATTAAGTTTTTCTATTTCACTTTGAATATTTCTGCCTATACTTTCTATTATTACACCTTCTAAATTTTTGCGGTGGCTTCGCCACTAACAATAACTACCCTGCCATTGCCACTGGAACTGTCCAAGTAACGATCATTGGAATACCAGTCGCCGCCCCTAACAAGGTAAGCCCCGACAAGACCTTCTTCTTTAACATAATTCCATCTTTGTTTAGATAAATCTTCAACTTCTGCTCCATCTTTTAAATCAAACACTAATCCATAATAAGAATCTGGAACTTCTCTTAGCCCTAATGCAGAGATAGGAATAAATTTTCCTTCTCCAATCTTAACTTCTCTCTTGTCTAATTGTCCTGCCAGTGTCTTAGCAAGCAGGTCATTAAGTAAATAAGAATCCCTTGCCGTTCTTAAAGCCAGTCCAAAATTAACATAATTTCCCGAGAGATTCAGGCCAAATCTCAATGCCTTTTCCAAATCTGCCCTTGTTGCAATTCTCCCCTTAGCTAGTCCAGCATTCTGAAGGTGGACGAGCATAAAAGTATTTGAGCCAGTTAATTCTCCTTTAAATTCTCCGAATCTGCTTAAAACTGCCCTTGCTCTATCAGAATTATAAGCAGATCTTACAGATTCATTATACTCATTTAATACAGAAGCATCTAACACCCTTACTATTTCCAATGTTTTTGATACTTCATACAAAACAGTTTCTCTTGCCATGCAGTTTCAAGCAAAAACCACTATTTAAACCTTTTGATTATAGATAATTTATGAGTAGTAACAAGATAGGAGTTTAATCTCTTTATTGTTTCTCCCGGATTTGCTGAGCAGTATATAAATGAGCCGGAATTAATGCATTTAACGCCTAACCTTCCAAGCTTCTTCGCTATACTGAAATCAATGCCGCCATCAATTTGGATTGGAATTTTCTTATTGAGCTTTCTTATCAGCTTGACTTTATTGTAAATTGATGGAATAAACTGCTGGTGCTCCTTTCCCGGATGAACGCCCATCAAAAGGACACCATCTGCTTTGTTAATTATATCTTTAATTTTATTAATTGAAGTTTCAGGATTGATAGCGATAAAGGCTTTTATTTTTAAAGATTTAATTTTATTAATTAATTTTACGGCTTTATTATCTTCCTCAACAGCTTCATAATGAAAGATGAGCTTTTTGAAGCCTTTTTTCCTTAGTTTGCTAATCCATTTTTGCGGATTATTTACCATTAAATGAGCTTCAAAATTGTTGTTGTATCCTTTAAGATCGGGAATAACTGATAATGATATTGATTTATTCCTAACAAACTTTCCGTCCATGAAATCAATCTGAAGAGCTTTTGATACTTTTATTAGTTTGTTAAATCTGTCAGTAAATTCTCTTTTAGAAGTCGCAAAAACGGTGGGTATTATATGATTCATCTTAAAGGATAGATAAATTATTTACTTTAGAGAAGATATTGCTATTAAACTTAATCCGCTCACTCGACGAGTTGCTCAAGCTACTAAGCTGAACATTGCAGGTCTTCTCCTTAATAATTTGGATTTTCATTATTAATTAAGCGTCCAATTCTTTAATTCTTCTCTTATGGCGAACCTTGTTGCTGAACTTTGCTGAAAGCCATGCGTGAATAATCTTGCGGATCTTAGCTTCCGGAAAAAACCTTGCTCTCAGGCAGAGGACGTTTGAATCCTCATCTTTTCTGGACATCTTGGCAGTATACTCGTCGCAGGCTTCTACAGCTCTGATGCCTTTTATTCTGTTAGCGGCAATAGCTACTCCAACTCCAGAGCCGCAGATAAGAATTCCCCGCGAGCCGGTGTTTTGGCGAACAGCATGGGCAACCTTGAATGCAGGCTTCGGATAATCATCGCCTTTGATGAAATCCGGGGATAGATCTACGACTGCTAATCCATGGTTTTGAAGGTATTTGTAAATTTTATTCTTTAAATCATATCCGGCATGGTCTGCGCCCAAGAAGATTTTAATTTTAGCCACTTTTTCCATAATTATCTTAATCTTTGACTTTTCTGCCCTTTTCATAATATATGTTGTAGTGATATGATTATAAGGTTTGCTATTTCTTAGATTTTTCCAGATTTACAAGCCTTCCTTCCTGCCAGAATTCGTAGAGAGGACCAATCAAAGCTCCTACCAGAAAATGCCAGATATACTCTGCTACTGGCAACCCTAAAAATAATTTGGAATACCAGATATCTGGTAGGAACCAGAATTGTTGAATGAATCCCGGAAAGAAAATTGTTAAAATAATGTACAGGATACTTCCCAATATCACAAACAAGAATCCAGAGATTAGAGAATCAATAATCAGGTCTCTTCTCCTAAACCATATTACAAGAGAGGTAATTCCAAAAGCTAAAAAAGAGGAATATACAGAATTTATTTTAAAAATGTAGAAGCCCGACAAGAATATTAGGGGCAACATAAATAGAACATAGAATTGTTTATTATGAATAATAGGTTCATTTTTCCTGACCTTTATCTTCTTCTTATAAATCTCCTCATATAGCACTGCAACAATTCCACCAATAGAGAATCCTATTAAAAAATCTTCAATTCCAATAAATGTTCCAGTAAGGGTAATTGGTTTCCACCAGTCGTTTAAATAAACTGCTTGAGAGATAATGCCAGCCAACCCAAACAAGGGGCTGACAAATAGCATCTCTCTTCTAATATCTTTTCTTAAAGTAAATAAGAGCAACCATATTGATAAATAAAGCACCGCCCATGAAATATAAAAATAATTGTAATTCATTTTCTAAAATAATTGTGATATTTCTTTTAAGAATTTCTCTCCTTCTTGCGGGACGGAAGGATGAGCTACTGCAGATGAGACAAGAACTCCCTTGCATCCGAGGATAACTGCCTTGGCAACATCTTCTGCGCTTGATATTCCTGCACCGCAAAGAGGAATAATATTTATTCCTTCAAGCATTTTTGCGAAGCTTGAAACTGCTGATGAATCATACTTAGCTATTGAGTTTCCCGTTGCTATTAATTTAGGGTCTTCAAAAGCAATAGCATAGGGTTTGAGCCCGATAATCTTCTGAGCATCTTTCAGAGTGGATGCGCAGACAATCAACTTGAGGTTCAGCTTATTGCATCTGTCAATGGTTTTCTTTATAGATGTAAAACTCAATTTGTGCTCTGAATGATTAAGAAGGCTTCCGGCAACTCCAACATTCAATAAAGATTCCGGAGTTATGTAACCTGTTGAACGCCCCTGCTCAAAGTAGTCAATGTGCTGGGCGTAAACAGGAAGATTAACCTGCGAAGCTATCTCCTTAATGTCTAAAAAGGGAACTGCAACTATTGCATTACCGCAGTAAATCTCAACTTTCCTGGCTAAGTCCAAGGCATCTTTTCCGGAAACATAATTCTTGAAATTAACAACGACAAGAGGCTTCATAGATTAACCTTCCAATCAGAATTAATTAACATAAATACACCGCTGATGTAAATTATTAAGTTAAACGGTTCAACAGACTTATTAAGTTGATGATGAGTATTATAATTAATTACATCCTCTCTATTTCTTTTTCTAACTAATGACATCATTTTTTGAATATTATTTTGCGAATTTTTTTGCTAAGTTTTATTGGATTATCACTCTTCCACACATTCCTCCCAACAGCAACGCCTGCAGCTCCTGCTTTAATTATATCCCTGATATTCTTAATAAATAATTCTTCATTAACCTTGCTGCCTCCGGCAATGACTAATTTAACTCTTCCGCTTCCGGCTGCTTTAATAGCCCACTTCAAATCTTTAGGATTTCCGTCGTACTTTATTTTAATCATGTCTGCATCAATTTCAAGCCCAACCCTCGCTGCATAAGCCATTAATTCCCTTTCTGATTTCCCTTTGATGGATTTTCCCCTCGGATAAACCCAGGCTATTACTGGCAAGCCCTTAGAATGAGCTTCCCTTAAAACTTTCTCAAAATCCTTCATCATTAATGATTCATGAGCACTGCCAATATAAATTGTGTAACCAACTGCCCTTGCTCCAAGCTTTACAGCTTCATCAACAGTGCATAATAGGGGAGAAATTGGCTCTCCCTTAACAAGAGCAGTCTTGCCGTTCAGTTTTATTATTAAAGGCACTTTGCTTGCCTTAATTTCCCTGTGATACTTATCAGCAATGCCTTTCTGAACAATAAGCCCGTTGTAACGGCCTTCCTTAGCAATTTTAATAATGAATAATGGGTCAACATTCCTGTCATTAAACTCTTCCGGCCCATGCTCCAGCCCCTGATCATAGGCAAGATAGAAAGCTTTACCCTCCTTCATTATACCTGATAGATTAACCATTTAACACCTCTTTGCATAATAAATCATAGTCCAATAGATATAAAAAACTATTTGGCGCTCTTTTTATCATAATTTTATAATAATCATATGCCCGATAGATATAAAAAACTATTTAATGTGGTTAATTTACTTGTATCTGGTGATGTAAAATGTTTGAAATGCTTTTAAACCCAAAAAGAGCTGAAAGGCACCCTGCAGAAATGTTCTTAGTTGGATTGGTGTATGCCTCATTATCAATACTTCTGGTGAGATGGATATTTGCCAAAGACATTGTTCTTTCCAATTATTCCGGAATTCTCATTGTAACTTTTACAGTAATGTTCTCCCTGCCTTTTATGTATTATGCAATAAAGAATGAAGAGCAGAAAGACCTTGAGACTTCAGGATTCATGAGGCTTCTTCTGGAGCACAGAAGAGCGCTGTTGATGTTCATGTGGCTCTTCATGGGATTCATAGTTGCCTATTCTTTTTGGAGCATATTATTTTCAGGCTCCGGAATTCTTGACGCGCAGGTAAGCGTTTATTGCCAGATAAACAGGCCGTCACAGTCTGCATTCCAGAACTGCCTTGAGCAGTATGGAGTCGGCGGATTCAAGAAAACAACAGGATTCATAACTTCCAAAGAAAAAGTTTTCATGATATTCGCCAATAATATCTACGTGCTCATATTCACTCTGCTATTTTCGCTCATATTCGGGGCGGGGGCAATATTCATACTGGCGTGGAATGCAAGCGTTATAGCGGCTGCTGTCGGAATCTTCACCCAGTCTAACTTAAAGAACCTGCCTCTCGGACTTGCGCGGTATCTGATACATGGGATTCCGGAGATAGCCGCGTACTTTATAGGAGCTCTGGCTGGAGGGATTTTAAGCGTGGCAATAATAAGGAGAGACATGGCAAAGGGAAAGTTCTGGGATATCATGCAGGACTCCCTAAACTTAATAATACTGGCAGTGGTAATGCTGCTGATAGCAGCATTGATTGAAGTATTTGTGACGCCGGTGCTGTTTTGAAGAATCTTAAGCTAAGAACATGCCATTATAAGCAAGGGTTAAATTGTTTTTTAGTTGATAAATTGCTTATAGCTAACCCTATGCAGATAAACTGTAAGATATAAACAACTGCGTTACTTATGTTACCCGCTTTTTGCAGTTCCTATCTGTCTAACTGCACCTTCTTGTAACCTAACTTGTGCAGTTATCCATAATAAGAAGAAATAATTTTCATACTAACAAATTCTCGAAAGGTTTAAATGGGTTATTTGAGTAAGAAAGTGAAATGCCCGAAGAGAATAATATTGAGATAATTGAAGAAAGAAAGAGGAAAGTTGCCGAGTTCATAAGAAAGAAAACACTGCCTGTCTACTTGGCGCTATTAGCAGTAATAGTCTGGATTGCAAGTAATATAAGGACAAGAAACTTGTACGGGCTTAAGGATATTACAACGGGAAGGTGGACGCTGGGACCAGATTTAGACCCTTTTTTATTCCTGAGGTGGGCTAAGTATATTATTGAAAACGGAAGCTTAATGGTGCATGACACGATGAGGTATGTCCCATTAGGATTTAATACTTCGGCAGAACTAAAATTAGTTCCTTATGCTATAACGTGGTTCCATAAATTAATTAATTTCTTTGGAGATTATACTATTGAATATTCTGCAGTAATCATGCCGGTATTTGTTTTTGCACTGACAATCATTGCTTTCTTCTTTTTCGCCAGGGAGATATTCAAGGACAGGTTTGAGAACAAGCACATTCCTAACTTAATAGCTTTGGCATCGTCATTCTTCCTTGCAGTAATTCCTCTCATCCTCCCGAGAACAGTCGCGGGAATACCTGAAAAAGAGGGGCTGGGATTTCTGTTCATGTTCCTTTCTTTCTACTTCTTCATTAAAGCGTGGAAGGAAGAGAAAATCAGAAATTATATACTATTTGGTGTGCTCTCCGGAATGTCCACTGCCCTGATGGCTCATGCATGGGGAGGCTCAATTTATGTTTATATCTCAATAGCCCTGGCCACCCTTGCCTCCTTTATTTTCGGGGCAATAAAGAAACGGCAGGTGTATACTTATGCGTCATGGCTCATTTCTTCAATAATATTCTTAGTTCCATTCACTGAGCGCTATAGCCTGGGAGACCTTTTCGGATCGTCGTCAACCGGAATGGCATTCGTAGTTCTTGGATTTTTATTGGTAGATTATATAATTTATGAAACAAATATCGGAGAAAAATTCAAAAACAGAATGAGCCCGAAACTGCCCAGGCAGGTTATATCCATCATAACTGCAATAGTAGTATCGGGAATTCTTCTTACAATATTCTTTGGTCCGTCAATATTCTGGTCATTCATATCCGACCCTGTAAACAGGCTGACAACTCCCTATTCTGACAGGCTGTCATTTACAGTCGCAGAAAACAGGCAGCCTTTCTTTATAGATGAGTGGAGAGGAAGCTTTGGGCCTATTGTGGGGGGGCTGCCTTTGTTCTTCTGGCTATTCTTCGTAGGCTCCATATATTTATTCAATGATATGGTAAGCCACTTGCATAAAAAAGACAGATGGAAGCTTGTTGGCGCCTACACAATATTCCTTTTTGCTCTGATATTCAGCAAGTACAGCGGAAGCAGCGTATTCAACGGAACAAGCGGGACGAGCAGGCTGGTTTACTTTGGAGGAATGCTGTTAATAATTGCGGTTTTTGGGCATGTAGCATGGGCTCACTTCAAAAGAAACGAAGTTGACATTTTGAGGAAGATAGATTTCTCTCAGGTCCTGGTGTTCGCATTTTTCCTTATATCCATTGTGGGGTCGAGAAGCGCGATAAGACTGATGATGGTTCTTGGGCCTCCGGCAGCAATAATAGTGTCATACTTCACATTATCCCTGTTGTTTAAAGCTATGAGCAGGAGAAAGGAATCAATGAAGCTGATATGGTTCCTTATTGCGGGAATAGTTTTGATTGCAGGCATTTATACAGCTTACAATTACACTTTATCAAGCTATTATCAGGCCGGCGGATTTATACCAAATTCTTATACACAGCAATGGCAGAAAGCAATGGCGTGGGTCCGTGAGAATACTTCAAGCGATGCCGTATTCTCTCATTGGTGGGACTATGGATACTGGGTGCAGAGCATAGGGGAAAGGGCAAGCATAGTAGACGGAGGAAATGAGTGGCCTTATTGGGATCATTTAGTCGGGAGGCATGTCCTTACAAGCCCGTCAAAGAAGGACGCTTTAGAATATTTGTATACTCTCAATGTAACTCACTTGCTTATTGACTCTACAGACATAGGAAAATATTCTGCATTCTCAAATATAGGTAGCGACGAGAATTATGACCGGGCTTCATACATACCCACAATGGGCATGGACCAGAGAGCAACTCAGGAAACATCAAACGGAACGACTTACTTCTACAGCGCGGGGTTTGGGCTGGATGAAGATATTATATATGAAAGCAAAGAGGGAAATACCAGCAGGAAAATATTCCTGCCTGCCGGAAGAGCGGGTCTTGGAGGAATTTTACTGACGATGACAAACTCAAGCATCGGCAGGCCGGAAGGAATATTCGTTGACCAGGGAATCCAGTATAAAGTTCCTATAAGATATGTGTACTTTAACAATAAACTATATGATTTCAAGTCAGGAATTGAAGCAGGAATGTTTATAATTCCCCTGGCAGCGCAATCAGGAAATGGAGTAAACATCAATCCATTAGGAATAGCCCTTTATTTGAGCAAGAGAGTTGTCAATGGGAATCTTGCAAGGCTATACCTGTTTGGAGAGGAAGGAGACGGGTTCAATCTTGTGCATAGCGAGGATGATTTCATCGTTGCAAACCTGAAGAGCCAGGGCTCTGACATAAAGGACTTCGTGTACTTTGACGGATTGAGAGGGCCGATAAAGATATGGGAAGTTGATTATTCAGCATATCCTGACATAAAAGCAAAACCAGAATACCTGGAAACGAAATATCCAAGAAAGGAATTGTATGTAGTTAAGTAGAGATGATTATGGATGAGCATAAATGTAATTAAAGCAGTAATAATCACTGTAGAGCGAAATTACTAACAATAATGAAGATAGATAAATAAAGAGAGATGCGATAATTAATGTAAAATAATGCTAAGAATAAACAATTACAATTAGATTAAATTAATGCAGCTAATATGGTTAAGCAAGGATAACTAAATTAATACGCCTAAAAATACTGAAGATAGATGATTAAAGCAGTCAGGATTATGGCTAAAGTATAATTAATCAAGAGAAACGTAAAGTAGTTGGTTGATAGAAGATGTATGCAGTAAAATAATAGTTGGTTGATAGAAGATGTATGCAGTAAAATAATAGTTGGTTGATAGAAGATGTATGCAGTAAAATAATAGTTGGCTGGTAGAAAAGGAATTCCTAAAATATATAAGATGAGCAGGCAGTAATGTTGCTAGATTAATAAGTATTAATAGTTATTTAAATTTAGAAGATAAAAATGTATAAAAAATACTGAAAATGGAGCCTATACTTTTAATACCTATAGCAATAAGCTTTCTGACTGTAATTCTCCTGCTTCCGAGCTGGATAAAGAAGGCCAGGCGGGCAGGACTCTTATGGCGGGACATGAACAAGCATAAAAAATCCCACGTTGCAGGAAGCGGAGGAATAATAGTTATTTCGGGGCTGATATTCGGCATTTTAGCTTACATAGCAATTCATACATTCTATTTCAAGGGAAGCGGAAATGCGATAGAGATATTTGCCTTAACGACATCTATATTAATACTCGCAGGAATAGGGCTCATTGATGACCTGCTTGGATGGATAAAAGGAGGTCTAAGAAGAAGGCTGAGAATGGCACTCTGCTTGTTTGCAGCAATTCCTTTAATCGTTATAAACTCAGGCATCTCAAAAATAACTCTGCCGTTCCTTGGAGCTGTAGATATTGGAGTACTGTATATAATAGTCGCCATTCCTCTCGGAATTGTTGCAACATCTACTACTTTTAATTTCCTCGCAGGATTCAACGGACTCGAGACCGGGCAGGGGATAATGATATTTTCGGCGCTGGCATTAGTTACTTACGTTACAGGAAATGCATGGCTCTCCTTCATAAGCCTGCTTGTTGTTATTTCACTTCTGGGTTTCTGGTTTTTTAACAAATATCCCGCGAAAGTCTTCCCTGGAGATGTAATGACCTACCCAATAGGAGGACTCATAGCAATAATTGCCATACTTGGGAATATAGAAAAGATAGCGATAATTTTCTTTATACCCTATATTCTAGAAGTAATTCTTAAAGTAAGGGGCAGGCTGATGATGCACTCCTTCGGAAAACCAGACAAAAATAATAATCTGGACATGCCTTACAGCAAAGTATACGGCTTAGAGCATCTGGCAATATTAATCCTTAAAAAATTCAGGAAGAAAGTCACTGAAAGGGGTGTTGTCTATGTAATACACGCGTTCCAGTTAATCTTTATCATCATCGGACTGTTAATAATGAAAAATGATTTCTTTATGTAAGAGGATGATAAAATGATTAGAAAAATTCTCGGAAAAATAAGGAAGGACGAGCTTATAAGGGGAAGTTTTACACTGTTTATTCTCATTAATTTGTTTAATTTGTTTGGGTACATCCAGCATCTTATAATGGCCAGAATGCTTGGCCCGGTTGACTATGGAATTTTTGCAGTGTTGATGTCTTTCGTTTTGATTTATGCCATCCCATCAGAAGCAATCCAGACAGTAATATCCAGAAATACATCCAAACTCAACGTCGGAAAAGATTTCGGAAAGATGAAGGACATGATGTACAAATCTCTAAAGAATGGGGCTTTCGTATCGCTGGCTGTTTTTATCGTGTTTACTATTCTGTCTTTTACGCTCTTCTCAGAAATACTAAAAATAAATGCGCTCCTGCTGACAATAGGAAATCTCCTGATATTTGCCATGTTCCTCGTGCCTGTAACAAGAGGAATAATACAGGGAAGGAAGAAATTTTCTGCACTTGGATGGACAATGTTCCTTGAAGCAATACTCAAGGTCGGGCTTTCTGCCATCTTTGTATACATCGGATGGAGGGTTTATGGAGCTATAATAGGGGTCATTGTAGCTGTCATTGCTGTTCTTGCATTATCATTCGCTTTTATAAGAGAAATAGTGTCGGCAAGAAGAGAGAAAGTTGAGTCTGGGGGGCTGTACTTTGGAAACCTAAATATATGGCTGGCAGTCGCGGCAGTATTTATATTCTTCAGCTCGGACATAATAATTGCAAAGGCTGTATTTGAGCCAGAACTAGCCGGAAAATATGCAGTCCTTTCAATGATAGGAAAGATGATATTCTACGGGACGAGCGGGATAAGCAAGGTCATGTTTCCAATATCATCACAGAGATTTGAAGAGAAGAAAGAGTCATCAGATGTCTTCAAAAAGTCCCTCATTATAACCCTCATGCTTTGCATCGCAGCAGTAATAATAACCGGCTTATTTCCTACTCTAGTAATAAAAATCCTGTTCGGAACTACCTACACAGATGTTTATTATGCTCTTCTATATGTAATAATTGCATTCAGCCTCCTTTCCATTTCAAACTTATTTATCCTCTATGGGATATCCAAGAATAGATTCACCAAGAGGTCTTCCCTGCCGTTTATATTACTCTTCGCAGCAGAAATAATCCTCCTTGGATTCTTCTCAGAAAATTCCATCACTAAATTTGCTATTTACTTTATAATCATCAATATTATGATACTTTTATGGTCAGCATATATAGCTACAGCCAAGAGAAAGGCGGAGCAGCAAAGATGAAGAAAGAAAAGAGCTCTCTTTTAGAAAAAGAGACTTCGGAGAGAAAATGAAGAAAGAAAAGATATCTGTGATAATTCCCATGTACAATGAGAAGAATATAAAGAGCAATTTAAGAGAAGTGCTGAAAGTTTTGGATAAAAATCTGGCAGGATATGCTTTTGAAGTGATTGTCGTCGATGACGGGAGCAGAGTGGACTGCATTTCAGAAGCAAGAAGAGTAAAATCCAGAAAAATCAGAGTAATTGGATACAAAAAGAATATGGGGAAGGGGCACGCCCTAAAACATGGTTTTCAGTTCTGCGGAGGAGACTATATTGCATTCATGGATGCTGACCTTGAGCTTCCGCCATATCAATTAAGGAATTTTATAGAGGAGATGAAGAAGAGCAAAGCAGATATAATTATTGGAAGCAAGAGATTCAAAGAATCTCAAGTCTACTATCCTCTTACGAGAAGGCTCATGAGCTGGACATTTCAGATGATAACAAGAATCCTATTTGGGCTCAACGTGAGAGATACACAAGTCGGGATGAAACTGTTTAGACATGAAGTGTTAAAAAGAGTTTTGCCAAAAATGCTTGTCAAGAGATATGCTTTTGATGTTGAACTGCTTGTGCTGGCGCACAAGCTTGGATATAAAATAGGGGAGATTCCAATAAGGCTTGACTTTAAATTCAGCAGCGGAATTAAGAAGAGAGATATAATAAATATGGTAATTGACGTGGCAGCAATATTTTATAGATTAAGGATACTAAAATACTATGACAAAAAAACCTAAATTTTCTATAATAATACCAGTTAAGGAGATAAACGATTACATAAGAAACTACACAGTCAGAATTCTAGAGCAGACATACCAGAACTTCGAAATAATAATAATACCAAACGAATCTCCTATAGACAAATTCAAAATGAACAAAACAAGAATAATAAAAACAGGAAATGTAGGACCAGCACAAAAAAGGGATATTGGAGCAAAGCATGCCAGGGGAGAAATACTGGCATTCATAGACGACGATGCATACCCAGAAAAAGACTGGCTAAAAAACGCCCTAAAAGTACTAAAAATAGAAAATGTAGGTGCAGTTGGAGGTCCACAATTTACACCGATAGAAAGTAATTTCTTTCAGATGTTATCAGGATATGTTCTTGCATCACCAATTGTTAGTGGACCGGAAAGCAAGAGATATATCAAAGGAAAATTAACAGAGTATTACGATCTTCCAAGCTGCAACTTATTTGTAAAGAAAGAAGTTTTCAAAAGAGTAGGAGGATTTAACACCTCATTCTGGCCCGGAGAAGATACAAAATTGTGTTTAGACATAAAAAAAACAGGGAAGAAAATCTTATATGACCCAAAAATAGGGGTATATCATCATAGAAGAAGAACATTCAAAGGATATATCAAGCAGATATTCAGCTACGCAACTCACAGGGGATATTTCATGAAAAAATACCCTGAAACATCTTTAAAAATAAGGTATTTGATACCATCATTATTCCTAATAGGATTGATAGGGGGGTTTTTTGCATCAAGAGAATCACAAATTATTAGAACAGCATACCTTGCAGTACTCACAATCTACATAGCATTGTTGATAATTCAATCATTAAAGCCAAAAAAACTGTCATTGATAATACCCTTCATCGGATTGTCATTCATAACTCATACAACTTATGGAATAGGAATAATTAGAGGACTGTTAAAAAGAAAACTTAAGACCAAATTACGATAATATTATGTAATCTAATAAAGCTTTTAAACTAATTTTACTCAGTGCTCACGCGGAGGCAATAAATAAATGACTGATTATTGGAAGGGAAAAAGAGTATTGGTCACAGGGGGAACCGGATTCTTAGGATCGCACTTAGTAAAAAAATTATTGCAAAAAGAGGTGGTAGTTGCAACACTTGCATCAAAAAAACCAGTCCCAGGAAGCCCATTCTTATTATTAGGGCTAGAAAAAGAAGTGGAGGTAATAACGATGGATTTGGAAAATCCGGATCCAGAATCATTGAGGAAAGTAATTGATGAAGGAAACATGACACACATATTCCACCTTGCAGGACAACCATTATTAGAAGAAGCAATGAAAGACCCTTTTGGAACAATCAGGCTAAACATGGTAGGAACAGCGGGAGTCCTCCAAGCATGCAAACAATCACAAAGAGCAAATAATGAAGAAGGAATACAGGGAATAGTGGTTTGTTCCTCAATAAATGCGTATAATGGGTCTAAAGAATTGCCCTATAAAGAAAACCTACCATTAATAGCAGATCACCAATATCCCTATGAAACATCAATTCTTGGAGCAGACATGGTAGCAAGAACTTATGGAAAAGCATTCAGATTACCCATAGGAATAGCAAGACTATCCAATGTTTATGGACCTGCAGACATGCCAATAAGAAGACTCGTACCAGTTGCAATAAAGAGGATATTAAGTGATGAACCATTTGTCCTAGAGGACAGCGGAGCAGTGAGAAGAAGCTTTGTACATGTAAGTGATGCAATAGAAGGAATGATATCCATAGGATCACAAATAAGAGGATTGTTACCAGGAGAGGTGTTTAATATAGGATCAAAAAAACCAAACACGACCAGGGAAGTAGTAGAACAGCTAATAGAAATTTCAGAAACAGGGTATAATAAACTACAATTAACTGAAGAGGCAAGAAATTTTGAAAGAAAAGACCAGTATCATGACATAACAAAAGCAAAAGAAACTCTTGGATGGCACCCAAGAATAGAATTACGAGAAGGATTATCAGAAACATTCCAATGGTACAAAAAAAACCTACACTAATCAAAAAAACAAGGAATAAGATAAGATATTCTATAATAATCCCGATGAAGAAAATAAGCGATTATTTCAGGACAGCAATACCCTATTATGAAAGATTAACATACAAAAATTTTGAACTAATAATACTTCCAAATGCTGATGGGACAAATGAATTCAAAAATATAGAAAATGTACAAATAATAAATACCGGGAAAGTTTCACCTGCAATAAAAAGAAATATAGGGGCTAAGCATGCCAGGGGAGAAATACTGGCATTCATAGACGACGATGCATACCCAGAAAAAGACTGGCTGAAGAATGCAGAAAGGGTATTTGATAATATAAACGTCATAGGAATAGGGGGACCGGGAGTATTGCCCAAAGGAGCAACATTCTTCCAGAAACTGTCAAATAAGGTATATGCATTAAGCTCAAAATTCACGGGAATAAGATACGAAAAGGGGAAAAAAAGGGAAATTGATGATTGGCCAACATGTAATTTTTTAGTAAGGAAGAAAGAATTTGATAATACCGGAGGCTTTGACTCAAAGTATTGGGGTGGAGAAGATACACAGATATGCTATTCACTAATAAAAAGTGGAAAAAAGATAATTTATGATCCAGAAGTACTAGTGTATCATCATCCAAGAGCATCATTAAGAAACCACTTAAGACAGGTATTGTTCTGGGGAATGTGGAGAGGATTCTTCATGAAATTATACCCGCAAAACTCAAGAAAGCTAACATTTTTCATGCCATTATTATTCTTATCGGGATTAGTCATTGGAGGAATACTATCACTAATATTCAAACCAATATCCTATATTTATATGACATTACTGGGAATCTATGTATTATTCCTGATAATAACAGGAATAAGAAGCAGAAGCAGCAAGATGTTTCTCCCAGTGATACTCTTAACATTTATAACACAAATAATGTATGCAGTTGGAATGATCAGAGGATTATTCGCAGGAGAGGATGGACCAACAAGAGATGGAATGCACTCAAAAGAAAAATTGGTGACTGAAAAACCAAAATGAATCTTACAATAATCCTTCCGACATACAATAATGAAAGAACACTCAATGAGTGCCTGAAAAGCATATTCTCGCAGGATTATTCCATGAGCAAGTATGAGGTTCTGCTTATTGACGGCGGTTCTGCGGATAATACATTAATAATTGCCAAGAAATATCCTGTCAAGATAATCAATAATCCTAAAAGAGTTGAGGAAGCAGCAAGAATAATAGGAATAAAAAAAGCAAGGGGAAAAATTATTGCTTTCATTGATGCTGACAACATCCTTATGGGGAAGGACTGGATTACCAGGATGATGAGACCATTCAGCGACAAAAGAATATTCTTTGCAGACACGCTGTACTTTTCATACAGGAAGAATGATAAGTGGGGTGTAAAGTACCAGGCGCTAATAGGCGGAGATGATCCCCTCGCAATGTACTTGGGATTGTATAATCGCTGGTGCTACCTGTATGGTGACTGGACTGATTATCCCCATGAAGACTTAGATAGAGGAGACTATCTAAAATGCAGATTATTAAACAATAAAAAAGTTCCGCCAATGGGTTCAAATGGGTTCCTAATAAGAACCAAGATACTAAGAAAGTTCGTGAAAGAAACATTCATACACTCAGATTTAATTTATGAGCTGGTGAATAATGGTTATAACTCATTTGCAAAGGTCAAGACAGGAATAATCCATAATCAGCCGAGATTCTTCTCTAACAAGATAAGAAGAATTAAGAGGAGAGTTGCTAAAGAGGTGAGAATAAAATATAATTATGGCATGACCAAGAAGAACCTGTTAAGAGCGAGCATTTACATAGCATTAATAATACCTGTAATAATTGACACTATCAGGGGATTCATAAAGAAGCCTGAAAGCGCATGGCTATTCCACCCAATAGCATGTTTAGGGGAGCTAAGCATATATGTTTACAACTACATAAAATCGCCATTTAATATAGAATGAATAAGATAAAAAAATTAAACATTGGGTGCGGAAAAGATTATAAAAATCCAAGAGAAGGATGGGTTAATCTGGATTATAATTCACAATACAAAGCAGACGTTATTCACGATCTGGATAAATTTCCGTTTCCCTTCAAAAAAGAAGAATTTGATTATATTTACTGCTCGCACATACTAGAGCATGTAAATGACTTGTTCAAAACTCTCGGGGAAATAGAAAGGATATTAAAGACTGGCGGAAGAATGCACATAAGAGTGCCTCACTTCTCAAACGGAAACGGCTACAATGATTTAAGCCACAAGAGGTTTTTCGGATGGTTTACATTTCATCAGCTATTAGAGGGATATTATAATAAAAAATTTAATCTTTATGAAAGGTTTCTTTGCTGGATAATCCCTGTTGGAGAGATAGAGATAGTGCTTAAGAAGATTTAGGATTAAGCTAAATAATCTGGTTGGAGAGATAGAATTAATTATGAAAAAGACCTAAAACATAATTAACTATATAATTTGGTTGGAGAAGTAGAAGTAGTCATGATGAAGATTTAATTTGGTTGAAGAGATAGAGATAGTGCTCAAAAAGTTATGATGTGTTTAATTTTCTTCTGATCTGAATGGATGAATTCACCAGAGCTATTTAGTAAAATTAGAGATATTGCTTGATGTAGAATTTGCAGTGCTGGATGTAGAACCCCTCTTCGTAGAATTTGCAGTTGCTTTCTCCGGGCGCAACAGGAATGAAGTCTTCCGGAAATTTGTAGATAACCAGCACAGCCTGCTGTTGATTTTCCGGCTGGAAGAAGGCATTTATGAAAGCAAGATTATTCCTTTGGGGATAAGAATAAGCCCATTGAGGGGTAAAGACGGGCTCATAAACTGAGATGACATAATAATCCGGCTTTACAACAGCAACTTTTTCATTGAATAGCTCTTCTGAAGCTTTTTGGCAGCTGTCGTTTACAACTGTTGCTCCATAGAGGTCCATGCATCCCTCCGGCAGAAGGCTATTATTATAAAATAAATCGTAGCTGTCCCTTTCGGAATAATATTGATTCTGGACTATTGAAGGAGTAATTATCCTGGCATTTTGAGGCGTGTTTTCCCTAAGCCATAATCCAGCCTCCCTGACTGCAATATAACTTGTTTTCTTGCCTTCAATTAAGTCAACCGAATGAGCGATATTCTGGTAAGCGCCGCCCAATAAGATAATTAGTGCTATTATTATTCCGACAATTTTGGAATATTTCTTGACATATTCATAGATAAGCACCATTCCTTTTGCTCCCAAAATGAATAGACTCATTGTTATCATCAATAGCCAGCGGTCATTGCCTGCCCGGATTATTGCGATGTAGAATAAGAAATGGATTAACATCCACAAAACTAATAACAAGCTTGGATTCATTGACTTATCTTTCTGCTTCCAAACCAAATCAAAACCCAGGAATAGAGGGGCAAGCGCCACCAGGCCTATTATTGAGAGTATTAACCAGAACCCATGGAGCAGAGAAAAGCTCATTGGTATCAGGTTCCATTGAATTGGATTCTTGATAGAAACTGCCTTCTCTCCAAAATAGAATTGAAGAGGAGCGAAATTAATGCTTGCGAGATAAATCAGGTAAGGCAGTAGAAGAATTAATGCAAGAAGCACTGCCTTCCATATTGTTTTATCTTTAAATATACTAAACTTTCTCGTGATAAAGAGGTAGGCAAAAGATGTTACGGGAACTAAAGCATAAGGAAATCTCGTTGAGAAAGCCAAGACTCCGAATAACATTGACAGGTAGAGGCCTTTCGGCTTTCCTTGTTTTTCATACCAACTCCAGAAAAAGTAAAATGACAGCAGTCCAAAGAAAACTGCCGGAATGTCAGTAAGCAGTCTGAAAGAATAGAAATTCCAGACCCAATATGTAGAAAGCATCATTCCTGCCGCTAACCCGACTTTTTTGCTGTACATATCCCTTCCAAGAAGGTAAAGCACATAGACTGAGCCAATGCTTGGAAGCAAGAGAGTGAAGAATCTGACTAATGATTCTCCAAAACCTATCTTAAAGAACAGAGTCCAGAGGAGGGGCAGGAATAAAGGACGCATGCCCGTGAAGTGCGCCATCCATTCTGGAGTGGGAAGATTCAGTGCCCATACTTTTGCTATCGCAAGATAATCCCCTTCATCCCACCATATCGGCTGGTTTCCGAGCTTGAAAAAATAATAAAGCCTGAATATTATTGTAAAGCCGAGCAGGAGAATTAGCAACAGATTCTCATTATCCTTAATCAGCTTTTTTATGCGGTCTTTTCTTATCTCTATAGTATTATCCTCTTCAGTCTCATTTGCCCTGCTGCTCTTCGGTTCTGCAGAATCCTTGGCGTCCATCCTAATTAATTTTATTGCATCTCCCTTTAAATATGTTTTACCGAGCCTTCCCCCTCTAGAGATAGTTTTTGCTTAGAAGGTTTTCAGAGTTTTCTTCCTACAATAAATATATCTCCCCTTAAACGGGGAAAGATGTGGCATATAAGGCGTCCGAAGGGATTATACAAGAATTCATTTAAGTATGAACTATACACAATCTTGAAGCCACCTGCTTTCATTATCTCCTCAATCATAGGCTTAGTAAATGCATGAATATGCACGAGCCCCAGATAAGGGTCCGTCACGCACCACCTGGGATTATAAAGATAGATTAGGCTTGATGCATTGGGCGTGCTTACGACACAAATGCCACCTTTCTTAGTAAGCCGTGCGCAGTTGCGGATAAAGCTGATAGGATTGCCAACATGCTCTATAATCTCCGGAGCCAGAACAGTATCAAAAGTCCGTTTTATCTTCCAGTCTTTAGCATTAAGGTCTCTCACATAATCTGCTCCTCTTTGTATATCCACGCTCCAGACCTTATGCTTTTCTTTTAATAGATTGTTGAGGGATATCCCGCGTTCCGGCTCTCCCCCTCCAAGATGCAGAACTTCTCCTCTGCAAAAATGTTCAATAAGTATAAATCTCTTCTGTATCATATTATTTTTCCGCCATATTCTTTTTCCAATTGCTTGAGGGCATCTTTAACTATTTAAGCTATTCAATTGCTTGGTGACATTTTTAACTATTTAAGCTATTTGATTGCTTGGTGACATTTTTAACTATTTAAGCTATTCGGAATGTTGTGCCTTGCCTTATACAGAATGCAACTTACTTAGTCGATTCAATTCTCTCCCAGCCATACCTGCCAAAGAGCCTATTTTTGTGAACATTGACATCTCTGTAAATCAAGAGCCAGAGATAGAGTCTTGATAATAAGAGAGCAATACTCCATAATAACTCCTTCGGGCTTCTGGCAAATTTTAAAACTCTCCAGAAACCAAGGCTTTCCCATATAAAGCTTCGCTGTTCTTTGTGCTTTATTCCAAATTCTTTAAGCTGGTTATATCCTCCAGTGCTTCTCTTCTTCTGCTTAACCCAGTCCTTAAAATTATCAGGATATCTAATATAAACTTCCGCTCTTGGAGCATAGCCGATTTTGGAGCCCGCATCAAAAAGCTTATGAGAAATATAACCGTCATCTGCCAGAGTATTTGATGGTATTACCGGAATTTTCTTTAATGCTTCCCTTCTTATTGCATATAGATAACCCGTACAGTGAATGAATGAGTTTCTTTCGCTGGCTTCAAGCCTCAACTCATGAGCTATGTTAGTAAGAACATGCGACCAATAACCATATATATTATTGCGCGGGCTTATTGATACTGGCCTGCCTGCGACAGCACCAACTTTTTTATCAATGAAGAGCTTCAGCAATTCTTTAACAGAATTACTTGAAGAATAAACATCTCCGTCAGTAAGAATCAGTATATTGCCCTTAGCTCTTTTAAAAGCCAAATTAAGGGCAGTCGGTTTTCCTTTGTGCGGGTCTTTTATATATTTTATTCTCCTGTTCTTCTTTGCATATTTTTTAATGACTCCTGCAGTTTCCCCGTCGGGGCAGACTCCGATTATCTCATAATTCTCAGGAATCTTCTGTTTTAGGAATGCCTCGAGCGCCCTTCCAATAGTTTTCTCTTCATGATAAGCTGTGATGATAATGCTGATTTTCATTTTTAGTTATTATTAAATTTAGTTAATTGTTTTATCTTCTGTTATTTATTCAGGTTGCAGGTTATTCAATTTAGTTAATTGTTTTATCTTCTGTTATTTATTCAGGTTACAGGTTTATCAATAATTATTAAGCTACTATAGATTAATTTTAGCCATAGTATGCTCAAAATATTGCTGACTTTATTAGTTATTAATCAACTCCTTTCCAACTTAAATTATTTATAGCATGATTTGACTTATTGATTATTATGCTTATCATTTTTCCTTTACTATTGCTAAGCAAAATTTATTATTATGCTTATCATTTTTTATAACTCTTAACTAATTTATTCAGTTTGTTTATAACAATCTTCCAGTCAAAACCCCTGACGCTATTACGGGCTGCTTTCTGCATTTTAGCAATATCTGAGTTATGCATCTTTAAAACATGCTTAATTTTCTCAGCCAAATCATCTTTGTCGCCAATATTGAATAAGAAACCATTCTTCCCGTCAATTATTACTTCCTTAGCTCCGGCAGTATCAGAGGAGACAACTATTTTTCCAAGTGCCATTGCTTCAATTAGTGATTGGGGCAGGCCTTCACGCATGCTCGGAAGAATAAAGATGTCTGCTTCCTGCAGTTTTTTAATCTTGGCATTTAAACTGCGGATAGTTGGAGAGAAAATTATTCTTTGGCTGCTATAATTTTTTATTTCTTCGTAACCCTTCTCAACAGGGCCGACTATCTCCAAGACTAAATGTTTATCCTCTATTTTATTAAAAGAGGCTATTAGCGTCTCTAATTTCTTGACTGGAGCAACTCTTCCGAGAAACATTAATTTTTTTCTTCTGAATGGCTTAATCTTCTGCCTGAAAAATTCAGAGGGAATTCCATTTGGAAGATAAATAATTTTATTAGGAGAGGCTCCCATCTTCAAAAGATGCGGGCTTTCCCACTTAGTGATCGCTATAACTTTGTCAAAACCCCTAATCTTTTTCTTAACATGAAAATTATAGTAAGCCCAAGTAATAATATTTAGAGGAAAATTTCTCTTAACATCAAACGGCGCATGAGTAACAATAATGCATGGTATCTGCATCTCCCTGCAAAGCTTCAGAGCCCTAAATGAATGCGGATGAATTAGATGAGTTATTACGATGTGGGGCTTTAGTTTTTTTAGTTCTTTTTCAAAATTAAAGGCATGGACATTTCCTGAGAAATATGTCTTCCTTGAAGGAAAGCGACAAATTTCTATTTTCTCTCTTAATTCCTTTAAAGAAACTTTCTTTCCTGTTCCTTTTTCTATATCTGATGAAAAAACATATACTTCATGCCCTAACTTCTGAAGGAGTTTTGATTCATGAAAGACCCTAGTCCACACTCCGCATATGCCCGCAGAAAACTCGCATATCTCCAAGATTTTCATTATAGAAATAACTAAAAAGGATTTATAAAGTTAATAGAGTTTACTTCGCCATGCCCCTCGTCTCGGTGATAATACCTGCATATAATGAAGAGAGCGACATAGAGGAATGCATAAAATCCCTGATGAAACAGAGCTTTAAAGATTTTGAGATAATAGTTGTTGATGACGGCTCAACTGACAAAACAATTTCTGCTGCATCCAAGTTTAAAAAGGTTAAAATTTTTAGGCAGAATCATGGGGGCCCGGGAAGAGCAAGAAACCTTGGGGCAAGAAAAGCAAAATGGAGGATACTTGTACTTATTGACGCGGACATGCATTTTGATAAGGATTATATTAAGAACCTCATAAAGCCAATAACTGGGGACAAAACTGGTAAGATTATTGGAACAACCCATGAGCATGAAATTGCTACTAATCTCAAAAGCCCCTGGAGCAGGATGTATGGAGAGATTAGAGTTAGCAAGGAAAACGCCCGCGAAGTCAGGATATTCAGGGCAATAAGAAAGGACAAATTCCTTGAGTTGGGGGGATTTGACCCAAAGTATGGATATGCTGATGACCAGACCTTCTGGTATAAATACAATATTAAACCAATGGTAGCGAAAAATACCACATGCTACCATAAAAATCCAGAGACATTAAGAGCAACATACGGGCAGGCAAGATGGATAGGCAAGAGCTGGAAGAAGCGTTTTAAAATATTCAGTATGCCCATAATAAATTATTTAGCCGTGCTGGGATTATATGTTCTGTACATGCCGTTATTCATAGCGAGAGCATTAATAACAAGAGTTGAGGGAATAACATTAAAACAGAAATTAGTTTATTATATGGTGAAGTTCATTGGATATATTAATGGAGTTGCGGAAGCTGTATTTTTAAACAGAGTTTGGAGATAATTATCGTAAATTCGGCGTGTGGCTCGGCTCTAAGCTGGCATAAAAATTACAGCAGAATGCTTTAAATTAATTGCGCTTTCCTTTCATGATTTCTAATCCGGCCTTTAAGGCGTCATCATACTTCTTATCAACCCCTGCTCTTTGCCTGTCTCTTTCAGCTTTTAAATCAGAAATAAGAAGATCGATTTTTTCGTGCGAAGCGCCTCCGGCGCTTACAACAAGCACCCTGCCACTATCATCGGAGTTAGCAAGGCCGTCGTCCCCGGAATTCAGGTCAAGATCACTGTACAGGTAAACCCCAGACAAGCCCACATCCCTAGTATGGAGTTTCTTTCTTCCTTCGTCATCAAAATCAATTGAATAATCAGGATTAATTCTCTTAAATCTTCTTCCATCATTAGAATTGTTGAAATCAGGAGCCTCAAAAACCCTGAAACTATCTCCAGCATTCAATGATAAGCCATAATAAGAATTATCATCATCAACTACTTTCAAGCCTTCAATAACTGCTGTATCTGGAAATTCCGTCCTGCCAGCCAGCTTTGCTAAGCCTTTCGCAATGCCATCATTAGGACTGTAATAATCGCCATTGCTTCTCAAAGCAACTGCAGGCGCATCTTCATAAGTACCTCTTAAAAAATCAGGATTGCCAAAAGCAATAGAATCCAGGTCCTGAATGCTTGTAGTTTTAATGCCCATCTGGTTTAAAAGAAAAACTTTAAACAGATTAGAGCCTCTTCTTGAAATATCAAGAGACTTTCTTCCCTTTTCGCCAAACCCCCCGCATTTATCTTCGTAAGCGCCATGCTCTTCTTCAGAGAGAAATCTTGCTATGGGAAAGCCTATCTCAAGCAATTCTCTTGGAATCAACTTAATGCTTCGTTCTTCATCAGCCATTCTATTTTACATATTCTTTGTTTTATAAATGTTTCTATTTTGTCGTATTTTAATAGTAGTTATTTGTAAGATTTAACAATCTTGAAGTTTTGAAGGTTATGGGCTGTCCTATCTATTAACAACAAAACAATCAACCCCTACCTATAAGGATAGGTTCTTAGCTATGTGACATTCTCCGTCCCCTAAAGGTTTGCCCTTCGGGCAAATCCTCGCTTCGCTCGGAGGACGGCGTCATTAATTAAGGGAGTGGTGCTGTTTCTGGTTTTTTACATAACTCAATGCTCTTTCAAAATCACTTCCACACCCTTCGCAAAAGTATCCTTCGCTCCAAAAATGTCCCTTAGGATATCTTTTTCTAAGGTTAGGGCATAGCCTAAAAATAATGTATGCTGATAATCCCTTAATTATCTGCATCATTTCTGCTTGAGATAACGTTCTTGGACAATTTGCAATCATGTGCACATGTTCTTTCAAAACTTCAATGATAACCACTTCGATTTTGTGCCTTTTGCATGCTTCTTGTATTGCAATCTTGCAATAATTTTCAATTACCTCCTTTTGCATCATCGCATATCTGTACTTCGTTGTTATCTGTATCGTCTGCAAGTTGTTGCCTACAGAGCTTTCATAATGTTTGTATTGGGTTTCCATTTTTTCTCCACAGCACCAGCTATTGTAAACCAGTGCAAACATTTATTTAGAACAAGACGCTCAAATTAGTGTTCGGTTATTGAGCTCTTGCTCATTACTTCATAATTATTTTAGAAATAAGTAATTATCTATGATGAGAAGCAATTCATCCGCCCCTTAAAAGGGGACGGATTTCTTGCTTAAGTTTAACCCTCTTTCTAATATTATTATCAACTTTGCCGTCTGCTCATTTATTAGAAAACCTTAAAAGCCTGCAATAAATAGATTAAAAATGCTCAAAAACAAGAATATAGCCGTTACAGGCGGGGCTGGTTTCTTAGGAACATGCGTAGTCAATGAATTAGTGAAATGCGGGGCTGACATGAAGAAAATATATGTTCCGCGCTCCAAAGATTATGATTTGAGGGATGAGAATGCTGTTGAGAGAATGCTTGATGATTCTAAGGCAGATATTTTATTTCATCTGGCAGCAAATACCGGGGGCGCAGATTACTATAAGGCCCATCCTGCAGCCATTTATCATGATAACCTCAAAATGGGAATTAATCTTTTGGAAGCCGCAAGAAAGAGAAAATTAGAAAAGATAGTAATAATCGGAACAGGGCTGGCATATCCAAGAACAGCAGCAATACCTTACCAGGAGAGATCTATATTTGACGGCTATCCTGAAGAGACGGCGGCCCCCTATGGGCTGTCAAGCAGGGCGTTATTAGAATACTCCATGTATTTAAGAAAAGAATACGGAATTGATTCCATTTATTTAATCCCTGCTAACCTCTACGGACCGGGAGACCATTATAGCCTGGAAATAGGGCACGTTATTCCTGCAACAATAGTCAGGCTCAGTGAAGCAATAAAGAATAATGATGAAGAAATAATTATGAGGGGAAGTAATAATTCCAGGGAATTCTTATATGTTGAAGATGCTGCACGGGCAATTGTTGCTGCAGCCGGGAAATATAACAGCCCTCTGCCCCTGAATATAGGGACAGGAAAGAGTATCCTATTGAAAGAAGTTATGGAAGAGTTAATAAGGCTGATGAAGTTCAGGGGAAGAATAAAATGGGAAGGTTCCGGAGAAGGAGCATCAAGGAGATGCTTTGACGTTACCAGAATGAAACAAGAGCTCGGATTTGAGCCTAAAACAGAAATTAAGGAAGGCTTAAGAAAAACTGTGGAAGACTATCTCAAAAAACATGGCTAAAAAAATATATTACAGCGGAGTATTTGTTCATAATTACATAAAAAACTTATTAGACAATCCCCCGGAAGGTTATGAATTCATAATAAGCGTCGATAATAAGAAGAAAGCGCTGATAGACAGGCTGAGGGGTAACAGGATTGTAAACTTTCTTTATAAGCGCTTAATAAAGAGATTCTTTAATGCATGGGAATTCATAAATAAAGGAAGCAAGACAGCGCCGCAAGGCATTGATTTAATCTTTTCTACAGACTCAATAATTGAAGAAAACATGCCGTGGATAATAAAAATTCTTGATAACCCCTTTGCGATGGCAGGCAATGATTATCACTTGTTCAGAAAAAATCTTAACCACCTCGAGAATGCCCTAAGTTCTGATAATTGCAAAGCAATCATTGTTCACACGGAAGCTTCCAAAAATCTTATGGAAAAGTATTTCTCAAAAGAAGTAGCGAAAAAAGTAACTGTTGTAATTCCTGCAATTCCCGGAGAAATCAAAGCAAGGCCTTTCCACTCGGGCAGAGAGTTTACCATACTATTCATGGGCTCTACAAACAATCCGGAAGTATTTTACTTAAAGGGAGGTATTGAAGCCCTGGAAACCTTCAAAAAGCTTAGTGAGAAATATAAAAATATCAAACTGATAATGAGGTGTAAAATACCAGGAGAGATAATCAGTAAATACGGCAAATTAAGAAATGTAGAATTCCTTGAAAGAAGGCTGAGTGATGAGGAAATGGATAATCTATACAAAAATTCAGATGTTTTGATAAGCCCCGGCTATAATTATTTTATAATGGCCTATCTGGAGGCATTTTCTTACGGAATTCCAGTCATTGCTCTGGACACTTATGGCGTTTCTGAGTTCATTCATGATGGAAGGAATGGTTTTACAGTAAAGCCATCAAAACTGCTGCCTATAAACCGCGATGATTACCCTGTAAATGCCATAACTCCGGAATTCACTAATATCATAAAAAGAGGAGATCCTGAAGTAATCGGGAAGCTTGCGGAAAAAGTTTCAATATTGGTTGAAAACAGAGAACTCTTAAAAAAATTTAGCGAAGAATGTCAAAAGCTGTTTAAGGAAAAACACTCTTTTGAAAGAAAACAGGAAAAGCTGAAGCAGATATTTGACAGAGCTACAAGCAGATAATAAGAGGCGGCAATTAATCATACAAAAGCTTTTATACAGTCTGCTTTTATTACAGAGATGGAAAAAATTTACTCAAAAATAGAGCCGAAAAAGCTGCTTCACACAATCTGCAGGAAGAAAGAGATAACCTCCCGGAGAGAGGAATTTGCCGGCGCAAATGAAGTAATTCAGGCAGCTACGATAATGCTTAAGAAAGACGAGCAAGTGCCGGCTCACAGACACTTAGAAAACGCGAGAACTACCAGTACTACCCAGGAATTTGTCTGCGTTATCGAAGGAGAATTAATGGCTGAATTTTATGATATTGATGGCTCCTTTATTGAAAGAGCCATACTGAAAGAGGGAGACTGTTATGTCAGTTATGGTGGCGGGCATGGAATCAAGTCTTTAAAAGACAATACTAAACTTTATGAAATAAAGAACGGCCCATATCCTGGGAAAGAAAGAGATAAGGCGGGCATTGAAGGGCAGTAAAATGTTCAGAAGAAACTGCATGGTATGCAATTCTTCAGACATGAAAGAGATTATCAATCTTGGACTGCATAATTTTGCTGATACTTTCCTCAGAAAAGAAGATTTAGAAGAGCCGGAAAAATTATATCCATTAATATGCGATTTGTGCATGAGCTGCGGACAAGTGCAGCTAAGGGCAGTGACTGACCCTAAAGAAAGGTATATGGGACATGATTATTCTTATACTTCATCAAACTCGAAATTTTCAAGAAAACACTGGGAAGAATTTGCAAACACTATAATCAGCAGATTGTCATTAAATCCCGGGAAATTAGTTGTTGAGGCCGGGTCAAATGACGGATTCCTGACAAAGCAGTTCTTATTAAGAGGCAATAAAGTTCTGGGAGTTGACCCCTCTGATTATATGGCAAAACTGGCAGAAAAAGAGGGAGTAAAAACTATAGTGGGACTGTTCAATAAAGAGACAGCCCGGAAAATCTTAAGTGAGCACGGGAAAGCAGGACTGGTAATAGCCAATAATGTCTTCAACCATTCTAATGAGCCCCTAGAATTTGCCAGAGCTGCAGCAGAAATACTTGAAGACAATGGAACTTTCGTTTACGAAATGCCTTACTGGTATATCAGCGTAAAAGATGAAAAGTTTGACCAGATATATCATGAGCATGTGAGCTATTTTACAGTAAAATCCTCAGCTGCAATAACTGAAAGAGCCGGAATGTATATTCATGACGCAGAAGTTGTAGACTATCATGGAGGATCGTTGAGGATTTACGCCAAGCTGAAGGAAGGAAATGAAGAGCATTGTGAGAAAGCATTAAAGATGATTAATGATGAAGAAAGGGAAGGGCTATTCAGAGTTGAGAGATATAATGAATTAATGAGCTCAGTGATTAATAAAAGAAACAGGTTCATGGAGGAAGTTCATCATATCAAGAATAACGGGGGGAAGATTATCGGGGTGGGGGCGGCAGCTAAAGGCAATACCATGCTAACTTATTACAATCTTAATTCAGGCATTCTGGATTTTGTTACGGATTCCTCACCGCACAAGCAAGGCAAGTACACTCCCGCAACAAGGGTACCCATAACAGGAGATGAAATATTCTCAAAATATGAGAAACCTCATGCACTCATACTCTCATGGAATATCAGCGAACAGATAAAAGCAATACTGCAGAAGATTAATCCAAACATCCAGTTTATAACGCCGTGGAAAGAACATAATTTATAAACTTAAAAAAGCAAGGAGCATAATGATAATAAGAAATATATGGAAAGATGTTCCGGAGCCCCTAGAACTCCACGAAGATGACAGGGGAAAAATTGTTGATATCTTCTTCAAGGAAAATATCAATCATGTAAATTCCATAGTATCAAGCAAAGGAGCATTGAGGGGAGACCACTATCACAAAGAAACTACTCAGCACATGCTGATGATTAAAGGAAGCATGGAAGTATGGTATAAACCGGCAGGCAGCAATGAAGAGCCAAGAATGGTAGTAGCAAGGGCTGGAGATTTAGTAACTAATCCCCCCATGGAAATTCATTCTTTAAGAATACTTGAGGATGGTACAGAGTTCATAACATTCAGTTTAGGGTTGAGGGGCGGAAGCGATTATGAAAGAGATACTTTCAGGGTTGAGCCATCTTTAATTCCGGGAAGAAAGGGGCCACAGGCACACTTCTGAAGCAAGAATTTTAGAGACAGAATATCTATTAGC
>JAGVWS010000017.1 GCA_018304165.1 Candidatus Pacearchaeota archaeon | reverse complement strand
GTCAGATGATTGGCTATATATTTTTCCGTTTTTACAGCCACAGCATAGCTGCGGGGATTTCTTTTCAATTAAAATGCTATTAGATATCCTAATATCCTAACAAACAATAATGTTTAACATATCATCTCTCGGCATATTTCTATAGAACTATTTTTACCCCGCCGTCGCAACTGTAGCAGTCAGAACGCTTGTCAGAGCCCCCGTAGTTCCATCATACGGCACTACAAGCCAGATGCTTATATTGAGCTGGTCCTGCGTATCCAAAAAGCCCATCTGGGAGCATATCTTTGTTCCGGGATCAGTGTCATTTGCATCATACCAGGCACGCAGGTTAATCGTATCATTCCAGCATGCAGCAGAATCGCTGTTTGTAAAGTTGACCTGGTATGTCCTGTGTCCTGCGCTTCCGCTAAAAAGCGTAGCGGCATTATTGCTTGACTTGACTTTCAATGAAACATTAACAGAGCCGATATTTTCAATAGATAAGGGAACTACATTTGTCGTTGACCAGTTTCCTCTTGTAACAGCAGTTCCGGATCCAGCAGTTAATAACAGGCTTGCATTATTCTGCCCTGTAGTAACGCTTCCAACCCCCCACAATACTGAATCCTTTGTGAAATTGACGCTTATTACTGAAGAAACTGTGACATTGACATATCCTTCGCTTCCTGTCAGGCCGGTCAATTGAGATACTTTAGAATACTTGTCAAAAGCAAAGTATGAGTTAACTGCGGCAAATCCAACCGCAAGCACCGCCAAAATAAAAACAGCATATCCAACCCCGCTGCTCATTTGCTCTTCCATATCATTATCCCCCTGCCCCGGCATTAGCCTCTCCGGCCAGGGGATTGGGAGCCACTGTAATCTCAACATTTGCCTGTGTGTTTCCCTGCGGAATTTCGGGAGAATTATAAGCCTGGGAATTTACACTCAGGGACAAAGTCATGACTATTGAAAACACCGATAGCAATATTGCTATAATGAGCAGTGTAACAATCAGCCTGTCTGAAATCTTTGACACCATCTTTATTGCTTCACTTTGACACTCTCTTTATTACTTCAATCCATAAACTCTCTCCTTTATAAAGATTTCGTGAGTTTGAGATATATGTCTTATCCAGAAATAAATTAGTTAGTAGTTCAGAGCAATTATCAATAACATGCTACGATAAATATCCTATGATAAACCTAGGTGTTGATGAAGTAAGCCTGTTGAGTAAGTTATGTAAATTATCCTCTAATGGTTGGATGATTGGCTAGATATTATTAGGTGATTATGTAAATAACGGACTAATCGGGCAGTTAAAATCACCCCGTAAATTTTAACCCGCTAATAACTATTATAAGTTCATTAATTTATTCTAGTTCTTTTAGTAGTTTTTTGTCAGGTATGTGCTTCTCTCTGTCTTCTACATCGCTCATGAATTCTGATGGCTTATCCTTCCAATATTTTTTAACTAGAGAGAATACCTTGCTCTTTAGGGGGGTTTTGATTCCATTAAAATTTTCTATATGGCAAAGATTTTCATAAAGCCAGAAGAACCACTTCTTACTATGACTGCTCTGTCCTGCAATTTCATCATAAATAACAGAATAGTTAAGTCCTTCTTTCATTAACCTGTCACAGTCATAAATGTCAGCTTGCCTTTTTGGTGAGACCATGGCCTTGAAAAGGAAAATATCTTCATTAGAGACAAAGAATACAGCTAACTTGCCGAAATCCTTGAATTTTCTGGCTCTCTTAATAATTGTAGGGGTGATAAAAAGCATCTTACCCGCTTGCTTTAAAAAAACATCGATTCTTGATTCTTCTTTCACATAAACTGCAAGAGCAGTAAGGTAGAATTCGCTTTCTCTGTCATTCATGTTCTTAAAACCGCCTTTGCTCATGGCTTTATCAAAAATGTCAAAATCAGACTGGCTGGTAATAATAATGTCAATGTCTTTAGTGGCAGCTTTCAAGCCTTTGAACGAAAGAGCGCAGCCCCCAATCAGGTAAATACTAACCGGCTTTTCTATCTTAGAGCCAACATTCACTAATAAGTCTTCTAATTCATCTTTATTAAACATTTTCTACACCATAAATATTAGCTACTCTATTAAAATCCTTCCTATCAAAAGTTAGATTAGAATTGGTATCATTGTGCAATCTCTTGAGTAGGTTATTGAAGAGGGTGTATTTACCATACTTCATAGCTATAGGCAGAACCTTTTTGTAACTTAAATTGTTCTTGATATAGAAAACCATTGCTAAATGCATGGTTCTAGGATCATCAATTTGAAATAAAGAATGAACAAATATCTCTTCTTTAGATAATTTTCCTTCAGGAATTCTGCACAATGCTTTAACTACAAAGACTTCAACTCCATAATCCTTGTATCTTGCTAGACCTGTTAGAGAACCCTTAACCAAATTTTCATTATCTACTTCTAAAAGCGTTTCATCTTGATACTTCCACTTAACAAAACCATTAATCAAGGCATAATTCTTATAAGATAATATAGAATCTGAAAGTAAAGGCCAGGCATTCCTATTTAGTGTGCATAAGCCATCTTTAAAGATAACAACGCCTCTATTCTTAAGCATTGGAAAATACCTGGCAATCATATGTCTAGAAATACCGCTAAGTTTTGAAGCAATTTCTATAGAAGTCCAATCTTCACTTAAAGCAGCTAAAAATAATAATCTACTATCAGATAAGATATCTTCAAAATTAATTGTAGGATACTCAAAAATTAATTCCTTAAATTTAATCGCGTGATAACTATTTGAAACTCCTACAGAAATTCTACTACCATCAATAAAAGACTTTTTTTTGGAAATAAAGCCTTCTTTCTCTAAATCCGTTAGAACTTCTGAAATGAAATTACGAGATTTCTTACTAAGCAAGACCAGTTTTTCAATAGTGTTAGAGCCCCTAGCAATTTGTGTAAATACTTTAATCATAGACCTATTTAATCTCATAATGTAATTAAAGCGACTTAGTATATAAATATATCGGTATAAATACAAAGTTAATTAAATAACTATATAAACTAGTCTATTGACTAATGGCATAATCTTTTTCTTTGCGAATGATTATTAATCAGGGAGAGCTTATTGCAGCTCCCTGTATCAGGTATTTTCTAGAATAAAATAATTTCGGACACTCGCCCTCTCATTTATTTAAAATTCAATCTGCGGTTTAAAATCCACAAAGAATTCATCTGCGGTTTAAAATCCACAAAGGTTTCTTTTAAACGGGCTTACGCCAAAAAACCACCTAAGATTACATCAATGCAAAATTGTCATGCCGCCGCAGCCGTCAAGGTTATTGTGTCTGTCAGGGCTCCTGCGTTTCCGTCGTAAGGAACAGTGAGAAGGAGGCTTATATTAATCTGGTCCTGAGTATCAAGGAAGCCGAACTGGCTGCAGAAAGAATACCCGCTCGTGTTTACGTCCATGAAAGTTGCATTTGAAAATGCCGCCGGATTGCAGCTTCCTGAATCGCTGTTTGTTATATTCCATCTGTAAGCTCTGTGTCCCACACTTCCGCCGAACAGCGTTGTTGCGTTTTTCGCTGCGCTCAGGCTTAGAGTAGTATTAACATTTCCTATATTCACAATAGATATGGGTGTTATTCCTGTCGTTGACCAGTTTCCTCTTGTAACAGCAGTTCCGATACCGTCAGCTACAATGAGAGTAGCATTGCTTTCTCCGCCGTTGATGCTTCCAACTCCCCAGCTGACAGCATCTTTGGTAAAATTAACACTTACTACTGTAGCAACTGTCACATTAACATATCCCTCGCTTCCTGTCAGGCCGGTCAATTGAGCAGCTTGAGAAGCTTTCTGGAAGCTCACATAGGAATTCAGAGCAGCAAAAGCCACTGCCAGAACAGCAACAAAAACCAACGCCTTATTTCCCACCATCTTTTATTATTTTACATAGAGTGATTTACGTTTATAAATATTTATGCTCAATTTAGAGACAATTATTTGTAATTCGCTCCCGATACCTTTCCTTAATCTGGAGGTCATAGAGTTATCCTATTTTTGCTTCTTCATTGCCTAATAAAACCTGCCCGTCATAATTATTCCATAAAGTTTCTAATATTCCTATAGTTCCTGGCTCATTTCTCTGATTCATTCTGAACAGCATTTTCATATTTTCTTCCATCATTCTTAAGGATCTTTGATGAGCTTCAGCACTAGTCTTACCCTTCATCAAAAAGAATACTACTTCATTAGAAGGATAAAGGCAATATCCTGCGCCCTTATCATTTAGGGGTTTGGCTGACCAATTACCATTTATCCAAAAAGAAAAAGGCCTGCTATATCCTATAAAAGACCCCTTATTATTTTCTACAGCTTTCTTGCCCAATACAGTACTTGCACTGCAAGCTCTGGCATAAGTTATCTTATCTTTTAACAGGCCAACATTTTCATTAGAAACTATTATTTTATCCTTATGACCGCATACAGAATCCTCATTCCCATGACCATTCAAAAATATTATTTTGGTGTTACTCTTGCCAGCAAAACTTTCAAAGTTGATTTTATTAGCTCTATCCTCATCAAGATCTCTTATGTCCATGCCAAGATTTTTAGTTTCCTTTATAACTAGCAAAGCATAAGCTGATAAATATTCCGTGTAATCATCATATTTTGGACTAGTAACTAAAAGTAAATTACTCATTACTATTAAGAATATTCATTAGCTTCCCAGTTGTTAATGCCTTAATAAAACTAAGCTGCATTTCCACAACCTGAATACCTACTGAATCTCCCTCTTTAACATGTTTTATTAGTTGTTCTTTAGTAAAAGCTCCCTGATTTCCAACTGATAATTTATAGTTTTGAGGCATGACATCTAATCTAGCCAAAACAATCTCTTTTACATCGGGACTAATAGAATTTTGTAATTTCATAATATATTTAATTCTTTTAACTTTTTAAGCATTTCTTTACCCAAATTAGTATCATTTTGGACTTCTAAATAAACAGCATTCCAAGTATAAGGTTTTTTATCCAAAACTAATATTATGTCCTCATTTCTTATCTTTTCAGGTAAATTAGCAAAAACCTTTTTTAGCTTGATTCTTTCCTCTTCTAAAGAATCATTAACCATAAATAAAATAAGCTAATTTCCTATTTAAAGATATCTGGCATATCAGTATCTCCAATATAACCCTGGTTTAGCAATAAATCAATAAATCTATAGTCCACCATTAATCTAAATCCGCTTGTATAAGTATCAATAAGCGTTTGTTAGTAATCACCATCGCTGATAACGCAACCACTTTGCCCGTGTCAAGAACGTAAGTTCCTGAGCATGCTCAAAACGTCAAGAATTCACAATTCTTGAGCGCAGTCAAGGATTAACATCCTTGATGATTAATATTTTTGACATGTCAAAATTAATTGATGGAATCTACATTTAATTATTATGCTTTTAATGGCTATAATGTTCTCCATCGGAGATACGGTATGTGAACTGATATGAACAAGATTACATTACAATAAAATTAATAACAAAATTGAATATACTTACTCTTCAAAAGAATCAATAATTTCTTTTGCCTTATTGACAAAACTATATGAACAAGATTACATTACAATAAAATTAATAACAAAATTGAATATACTTACTCTTCAAAAGAATCAATAATTTCTTTTGCCTTATTGACAAAACTTATAGCTTTTACCCTCAGGTCTTTTGTTTCGTTTTTATCAAAAACTTTCTGAGTCGAATAACTTGCTATTGTCCTTTTTGCCTTTGCTTCAATGTAGTACAAAACTTCTTCTTTTTTATAGTAGCATTTCCTATAACTTCTATGTCTTCTTTATTAAGCTCTTTCTTATAAAATTCCCTGATAAGAATAAGGAGAGTTGCTAAGTGATCTTTTGTAGAGTATCCCTTCAAAGCACATAATGCAAGAGAAACGTGATAGATAGAATAGTACGCGCTCACAACAGCCCAGTCATTAAACTTTCCCGCTTCAAGAATGGAGTTTGTAAATTTTAGATTGTGGTCTGCTTTGTCAATATGTCCTTTGACTAACTCTTGAATTTCAATTTCTCTCTTTACTTTCTTTGATTTTGAATATCTATGAAAGTCTTTTTCTCTTCTTTCTTCATCCTCAAGCCAAATCTCCCATATTTCTTTATTCATTTTAAACTTTGTTATAACACCTCCCTGTAAAAATTATCAAAGCCGGTCATTACAAACCCTGTTTTTATGGCGTGAGTCACAACCCTATCTTCCTCTTTTAGTACCTGCTCCCTAAAATAGTTAAAGTCAATTATAAACACCTGTATCTTAACTCCCGTTACTGCCTCTATATCTTTCCTTAATTTTCTATCATCTGCTTCTTTACTATTAAAGATAATCAAAATATCTATGTCACTTTCTTTTCCAAAAGTTCCCCTGGCAGTAGAGCCAAATATCAGGGATATTAAAGGACTGACTCTTATTTTATCTAAAAATTCACTAATTGCCCTTCTTCTCTCTGAAGGGAGCTCATTAAATCTCTTATAGTCAAAGTAAGAAAAGATAGAATAAATTTGGGGATTTCTTGAATTTATCTTATAAAAAGTATTGCCTACTTTCTTAGTTGATATCAAAAGATTGCTGGTTTGAAGATTTTTCAGGTGTTTAAGAGTAGTATTCTGTGTTAGTTTTGTTTCTCTAAGAATCTCGCTAAAATAAAGCTCTTTGCTTCTGTTTCTGTAAAAACATTCGAGTATCTTTTCTTTTCCTCTTCCAAATAAGGCATGATAACCATTATTCATTTTAAGTACAAGATTGTACATTTATTGTACTATTTAAATGTTTCTAAGATATGGCATAAGACTTTAGTATTTCCCATAATGTCTTGTGCTGCATCAAAATTTGAAAACATCAGGAATGCTAATTCCTGAGTGCGCTCAAAATGTAATACTTCAGCATTTTGACATCCTGAGTGCGCTCAAGATGCCCTCTTCTAAAGGTAAGCATCTTGACTTATTCGGGAGAACAAAAAACATGATGAGATATTTTGGTCATCATATATTATTAGGTAATAAGAAATATAATAATTTATCAGACAGATTCCTTCTTCCTCTTCTTCCTCAGGAACATGAAGAACCATGCGGCATTGATTAATATCAGCAGCACCACTATCCCTATCAGAATATTCTGCAGGCTGAAGAAGCTCTTCTTGGGGAAGACTGCCTTTCCGGTAAATCCTGTAACTTCAATATCATCACTGCTCACTATTATTTCAATCGTCCTCTCGATGAATTTGTCCTCGTATCTGACAGCCAGTTTGCCCCTGTACTTTCCTTCTTTAACTCCCACAGTATCCCAGTAAGAAACAACTTCTGCCTTGCTCAGTGCAGGAATTTCATAATTCTGCGAGGCAAAGTCGGCCATTACTTCCCCTTTCTCATTATAAACAGATATCTGGACGCTTACTTCTTTTAAAGGAGACGCCCATCTGTTATTGACTAAAATGCTGAACTTAGCTATCTCCCCAAGCCTGAAATTGTTTACTTCAATGCTCTCAATGTCAAGGCTCTTAACTCCTACTTCAAACTCCTTGTCAGCATATGCTGTCTGTCCGTCGTAAGTTATCGTTGCAACTCCTCTGTACTTTCCCGGATTTATCCCCGCAGAGCCATAATCCCACTCTGCAAACAGCTCCTTCCTTTCCTGTGATTCAATTGACAAGGAATTAGTCTCAATCGTTGCAACTTTTTCATTAAGGCTTGTGTAGATGTCAATAGTAGCCTTGGCACTTCCTATCCCTAATTTCCCCTGGCTCGTTACAGGTATTAAGAACCTCGCTTTTCCGTCATCTCCAATAATAGTATCAAGCCCGGCTTCAAGGTACTTTCCAGGATGGAGCACATAAACATAGAGCTGTGATATAACAGCCAGCCTCGCTCCTACCGAAGGAGAATCTAAAACAATCACTTCCTCTCCGGTTTCAGTCTTTATCTTTGACTCCTTTGACACTTCCAGAACAACAATCTCTGTCTTATGGACTCCCGGCTTATCCATGCTGTCCGGCAAATTTACAGTATAAATCAGGGATTTAATTTCCTCTCCCTCTGCAAATACAGCTGACTGCTGTGAGAGCTTCACATACTCCTTTAGCTCTCCTCTCACATAAAAAACAACAGTCATTGCTTTCTTTTCAGCATTAATGACTGTTAATCCAATATTCTTGACCAGCCCCGGCTCAAAATTAAGCGTAGTCCTCCCGGGAGAGACTCCGATGGCGGATGCATTTAATGTTAATATCAATACTATAAACACACAAATTACTAATAGTATTAAACTGCGGCATCGGAGAGGTTTATTAGATTTATGATGATTGCTATTAATGCCAAACTTGCTTTTGATGTTAATAGATATCTCATTAGCTATCTTAACTTTATTCATCTTATTCGACTTCCTGCTATTGACTATATTCATTTGCCCGCCATGTCAAGTTTAGTAGAATAAAGGCGGAGGCGCCACGGCCGGGATTCGAACCCGGAATTCTCTTGGGGAGAACTCGCTCGACAAGCGAGCGCCTTACCATTAAGGCTACCGTGGCCTCCTCCGCGCCAATATTTTGTATAGAAAAGTTTATATAGTTAGTGTTGCTGATACCAATATTATCTCTTGGGGGGATACTTACCTTTAAGGCTACTTTTTTGTTGTGTTTAATATGTATGGCTTCTTGTTCTTTTATTACCTCAAAATCATCCATATTGCTCTCCTTCAACTATTATTTCTCCAGTAATGTTATTTCCGCCTAGATCTTCTTTCACATAATGTCCTTCCACTAAAGTTCCGTTTCCAAAAACTTCCTCCCCGTCCAGAATCCTTATCCGGACATCTTTGTTCCCTGTATTGTAAATGACAAGCGTCCCGTTTATTTCATCAAGCCGCAACGCTATCCTGCTTGCTATTGTGAAATTCCTCGCCTCACTCTCCCTGAACCAGCTCTTGGCTTTCCAGTAGTAAGTTCCGGGAGGAAGTTTTACAGCAAAATCCTTGCTGAATTCCATCCTGCTCTTAAACTCAGCATCGCTGGATACGACTATGCTTCTGGCGTTTTCAAAGTCAAAGCTGAAGTCTCCGTCGCTTATCACATGCCCGCTTACAGGAGCTATTGCTGTTGGCTTCATGCTTAATATGAATATGAATACTCCTATCACAAAGAATAATTCTAATGCAAGTATCGTTTTTGCTTTCTTGCTAATTTTTATACTCATTTTTCTTGGCTAATAATTTACTCATTCTTTCAATAAACCTTTCTGCTGTTTTTATTGCCTCAATAGTTTCCTCTTCATTGTTTCCCATTGAAGGCCAGTATTGGTTGTTATGCCTTACTTCTCTATAATAATCCAGCAGCTCAACCCAATTTTTCTCTAGAAGTCCTCTTTTGGCATAAATCATATCAAGATATCTTGCTACTCCATAATGTGTTTTATCTCTGAATCCGTCTGAGAATAATATTGCCCTTGCTGAATGAAACATAGATAAATAACTTGCAATCATGCATGATCTCAATGCTCCTGCTTCAAGATTTTTCTTGGCTTCTTCAAGCCATAAATTAGCCGCCTTGATGCTCCCTTCTATTTTTTGTTTATCAATAGGTATTTTCGCTACTTGTTTGGTAATTATTAATGCTTCTATATCAGATGTTTTCATTTTCTTCTCCATATATTTTTATAGTACCAAAGTGGAGCGAGTAATAGAACAAAGGGTCCTTTTTCTTTAAGTCAGCCAGTCCATTTTCATCAATTAATAATGGGCTTATTTTATTACTAAGAGATTTTATTTCTGAGAATAATCCTGCTTTTTCAGATTCTTTGCATTTTCTGGTTTTCATCCATAAATCTATGTCTGAATTTTCAGTGTTTAACCCTCTTGCGGCGCTTCCATAGATGCCCGCTGAAATGACAAAAGGATATTTTCTGAAAATTCTCATTAAATCATTGACTATAGAATTAATAGTTAATAGTATTTTTAATACTGATAATTTGGGACTTTTTATCGGGGCAAATTTTCTGCCTGACCTTCTTATTATTTTATTACGCACCAAAATATTAAAATACTTTGACGTTAGCCCCTTGCTTAGCTTTAGTTCTTTGGAAATCTGGCTCACACCAAATAGCTCTTCTATGTAGAGTATCTTATTCATTATTGCTATTCTTTCTCTTGTTCCCAGTAAATCTTCTATTTTCATGTTCATGATTTATTAACAAATTGTTTACAATTTATAAACGTTTTGTTCATATTTAGTAAACTTCTTTTGTTGTTTTTATTATCCCAGTATTTCTTTTGCTTTATTCACGTAATTTATTGTTTCTCTCCTTAGATTCTCCACAGTTTCCTGGCCATAGGAGTATCTTGTAGAATAACTTGCTTCCTCCCTTTTTCCTTTAGCTCTTATATAAAACAGCAAATCATGATAATTAAGGAATGTCTTATTCAGCAAAGCAATATCATCACCCGTCAATCCATCAGAATAGTATTCTTTTATAAGCATTACGAGTGTGGCGTCATGATTCTTTGTCTTATAACCCTTTAAAATAAGCAAAGCAAGTGATATATGATAAAGCGCATAGTAACATCCGGTTATCGCCCAGTCATAATATCCCAGCTTTTGATTATCTTTAACAAATTCAAGATTCCTTTCTGATTTTAATATGTGCCCTTTTATTTCTCCATTATCCGCTGGCGCTTTTCTAAGCAGGTTTTTTCCGGTATAATAACGGATAGCCTCGTCTAAATATTTTTTATCTCTGAGCATCCTTTTAAGCATATCAATCTTCATTTTCAGTCATCTCATAGTACTTTGCATGATTTAATATAGGAAACCCTGTCTTTATTGCAGAGCTTATTAATGGATCTTTGAATAGTCTGGACTCCATAATCAGTTCTTCAGCAGTCAGCTGAATTGCCTGTATTCTAATCCCCGTCTGCGACTCTGCATATTCTGCTGCCTCATCAGTTTTAATTTTCTTATTAACCACAAGAAGAAGGTCAATGTCGCTGTCTTTCCTATAGCCCCCGCCAGCAGTACTCCCAAAAAGCAAGGCGGTTATAGGTTGCTCCTTAAGTTTGCTGAAGAATTTGTTCATAGCCTCTTTCCTTATGGCCGGCAGATTTTGATATTTTTTATCATCAAACATAGAAAATATTATATAAGTGCTGCTGCTTTTTTTGTAACTATACTTCTTCATATTACCTTCCTTCTTTGAAACAAGGATCCCCTCCTCTTCAAGCTGGTTCAGAAACCTGCTTGCACTGTTTTCGTTGAGTTTTGTTCTTCTTGCTATCTCTCTTAGATGTATTCCTGCCTTCTCTCTTTTCATTTCATAAAAAAGTTCAAGTATTTTCAGTATGCCATGCCTCATTATTGTTTTCATTATTTAAACAGTTCAAGTATTTTCAGTATGTCATGCCTCATTATTGTTTTCATTATTTTAATTTTGTTTCAAAATTTAAATTTGAAAATGTACTCGTTTTCATTATGTTAAAATCGTGAGACTTTTACTTGTGAAAATACGTAGTGTTTTCATTATTTAAACAATTGTTTAATCTTTTTAAACATTTCCTCTCCTTTTATTATAAATGTTCTCATTGGCATTGCACAAGATTATTACTTTTTGTGCATTAGCATTGCACACTTTATTTATATCTCATGCTCTCCTTTACTCTTACCCCCATATTATCTCCCCCATATTACCTCCCCCATTCGTCTGCATATGACGCTTCGAACGTAACAACCGATGTCTTTGCTCCTGCAGGCTCATCGCTTGGAACAGTTAAGTGTATATCCACTTCTGCCGTATCTTTCGTATCAGTCCAGTTAAGGTATCCTATAGCCATTCCCGACACGCCCGGTATATAAGCCCACGAAGTATTGCTCTTTCCCCAAGCGAAAGCTCCCGGCTCGCCCGTTGAATTATCCACTTTAAACTGATAATTAGCAGTTGGTATTGAAGCCCTCTGCCATATATTGCTTGCATTGATAGTTATATTAATGAATACATTTCCGTCATTTGTCAGATTGAATGGCCCAATAGTTCCGTCTGTGGTGTTCTTCCTGTCGTTTGGATTTAAGTTTCCGAAAAGTAGAGTGCTGTTCACTACGCTGAAAGACACCAGCGACTGCATTGTAAAGTTCCTTGCTGCCGCCCAGCTACTATCAACGCTTCCGTCATTCGCCTTTACGCTCCAATTATAGTAATAATTATCATCGCTCAAATACCTCAAATAGCTCATCACAGAATAATTAGTCTGTCCTAGTCCAGTAACAAGCTTATTATCTCCAGAGCATCCTGCATAACAGCTCAAATTGAACGTATAAGTTTGCGTGTCTGTACCATTATCAGCATCCTCCGCTACCCATGTGAAGTTTGGATACCTATTCGTTGAGGTATTTCCTCCATTAAGCAGCAATAAGTAAACTGTCGGAGGCGCATTCTGCACGATTATCTCGCTTGAATTGGATGTTGAGCTATTTGTAGTCCCGTCAAATCCAATAACTCTGCACTTCCAGCTGTCCCCCTTAGTTATGTTTCCCTTCATGAGCTGTATTGTAACATTCTGGCTGCTATTCACGTTTGTTACAGTTCCGTTTGCAAGGTTTGTTGCGTTATTCTTCCAGAAGCTCCAGTTCGCGCTCAAACTATCTCCTGCCTGCGCATCCGTCAGGTTGAATGTGCAGTTCACATTCAGTGATTTAAGCAATGCCGTTCCATTCTCGCTTTGTATTCCTATTGATGAAACATTTGGCGCTGTGTTTGTATTCAATAGCACTCCTGCCGTCCTGTTTTCCGTCGTATTAATGTTCCCAGCATAATCCTGCGCATAAGCAATAAAGGTGTAATTGCCATCAGCCAATCCCGTGAAGTTTCTTGAATACTGATACGCTGTTGCGTTGTAAATGCTTTGTATTTCTGCGGCGCTCAAAGCCCTCGAATATATTTGCACGTCGTCAATGGAGCCGTTGAAGAGTAATCCTGTGAAATAATTACTCCCTCCGATTGCGTGAGTTCCAGTACTGCTACCAGTTCCATCTCCTACCGCTGATTTGTGCCATTGCCCATTAAAGTAGAGGTTTAAAGTCCCGTTATAAACTGCAGTTAAATGAGTCCAAGTATTTGTTGGTACACCATTATTACTGTCTAAGTAAGAAGTACAGGCATTATAATGATAAAATCTTATCTTTCCAGTAGTTAACATTCTGAAATTAATACCTAATCCACAACTTGCGTCATTTCCAGAATCGTAAATGATATTATCAGTATTATTATCTGAAGGATTTATCCATGCAGTTATAGTTAGATTACTATAAGTACTATTATAACCATTAAGATTTTTACTTATATTAATCATATCATCCCCCCCGTCAAACGTCCCCGCCCCTCCCAGCTTTCCAGTGCTATTAATTACCACTCCATTATAAGCCGTGCCATTATTACTATACCTGCTCCAGTCTCTTACGAATGTCGCATTTTCTCCTGTTTCATTATTAAACCTCCACCATCCTACCAGGCTTCCGTTCCAATCGATTATTACACTGTGGTTTTGCCAGTTATCACTGCTTGTTACATTCACAAATATGGAATTGCTTATGTTATTTACAGAGCCGTTGCTTGCCGTGTTGCTTGCAAAACTTATTGCTGGCTGTATTGTATCGATGTATGCTACTTGTATTGTTCTATACTGCGTCGAGTTAACATTTCCATACGCGTCCTGCGCCCATCCTCTAAATGTATAATTATTATTTGCCAATTCCGTGAAGTTTCTTACATATTGTGTTGATGATGCTTCATACAACGAGGATATTTCTGCCTGTGTTAAAGCACGGGAATATATTTGTATGTCATCAATGGAGCCGTTTGCAAAGTATTGGTTTCCTTCATAACTTCCTATTCTCAAAGCCCCATCACTCTTAGTTATTGTGTATGAAGCGTTTGTTTGGTTTACAAAAGTTCCGTCTAAATAAGTGTTTAATTGGCTTCCATTACCAGTATAGATGATGTTGTGCCAGTTTGTATCGCTTATTCCTAATCGAGAGTTAGAGGCAGGATATCCTATTCCACATCCAGCTCCGCAATAGAATTCTACTTTATTACTTGTGTATCCCCAAAGTATTGAGTATTGATTGTCACTTCCTCCAGAGTTTACTTTACTCAATAAGTAAGTGCTTCCAACAGAATTTCCAGGCTTGAACCATAATGAGAATGACCAAGAATCAGAGATATTGTTTAATGAGTTTGATGGGCTTATATTAACATACTCATCCACCCCATCAAAGTTTGCTCCCCCTCCAAGCTTTCCTGTACTATTAATTACAACTCCGTTGTATGCTGTGCCGTTATTTGAGTAAGTGCTCCAATCCCTCACAAACGTTGCATTTTCCCCTGTCTCATTATTAAACCTCCACCATCCTACTAGTGAATTATTCCAGTCATTTATTACACTGTGGTTTGTTGTATCATCGCTTGTATCGTAAGCAACGTAGACGCTGTTGTCATTAGTTATAGCTGTAGCGTTGCTTGCTACTGCTGAATTGTAAGTCATGGTTGGTGCACTAGCATCTACTAAGATGCTCCTCGTTGTGCTGTTAATGTTTCCTCCGAAGTCCTGGCTGAATGCTGTGTAGTCCACTCTTCCTCCTTTCAGTCCTGCGAATGTGTTTGTATAGTTTCCTGTGTCGCTGTTGAATGATGCTTTTATTTCTGTTAATGTTAATGGCCTATTGTATATTTTTACGTCATCAATTGTTCCGTTGAAAAATCCAGTTACTCCTCCAGCATACGCCCCTATTGTGTGGTAGCTTCCTCCCCCATTGCTCGAGCATGATGATGTTGATTGCGAATCATAGGCTCCATCAACATATACTGCCTTTGTCCCATTATAGGTTAATACTATATGGTACCATTGGTTTGCGTTCCATGAAGTCTTTGCTGATAATAAGTTGTCTGTTGGGCTGAAGCATCGGAATTTTAGGCTTCCTCCTTCTCCTCCAGCTAATTGCACTATGACGTCTGGGTCTGCTCCCTGCGCTTCGTATAGCGTTTGTGTTCCTGTACTGCTCGCGCTCCACGCCTGATTTAGCTTCATCCACAAGTCAATACTCCAATTAGTCATCCCTCCGCTCATTGAAGGTATTGTCAGGAATGCTGATTGTCCGTTTAGTTCTCTAGCTCCCCCGTATTTTCCGCTGTGAGTGTAAGTTGTTTGAGTGCTTGTTAATGTTCTCCCATATTGTGAGCTGTCCACTAGTGTTCCGTTATTAAACCTCCACCATCCTTGCAGTGTCCTATTAAACTCTACTGTTGTCGATGAGTTTCCGTTATTGTCCATGCTTGTAACATTAATTGTTGTCGTCGTTGTTGCTTGCGTTGTTCCGTTTGTTGGTGTTGGATCTACGAATGCTACCTGTGCTGCTGCTGAATCTACTAAGAATTGTCTTGTTGCTGTTGTTGTCCATAACCCAATGCTGTCATTGCAGGCAATCTTAAAGTTTCTCCATCCTGCTGTTAATCCTGTTTTTATTATTGCTGCTCCTCTTCCTGTCCCACCCTGTATTGTCATGGTATCATTTGCTGCTCCATCCACACTCAATCCGCAGTAGCTTAGTGTCTCGCTTGCTGTCACATTGAATCCTACTGTTGTCATGTTTAGCATTGATAGATCTGTTAATTGGTTTATTGTTAGTATTGGTGCTACGTCATCGAATAACCAGTTTGTGTTTATTCCTGCGTTTGTGCTCGTGCTTGAATTTATCTGATTTCCTATTGAAGCATTACTGTGTCTTACTATTACATAATCAATGCTTGTTGTACTGCTTGTTGGTGCTGATATGTACCAGTCGCTTTCGTTGCTTGAGTTTAGTATTATGTTACTTGCTCCAGTTCCCTGTATTATTAAATTGCTTGTTACTGTTAGGTTATTGTGTTTTCCTGTTGCGAATATTAGTTGACTTCCGTTCTTGTATGTTTCAAATATTTGAGCTCTTATCGCGCTTGTGAAGTTTATTGTTCCCGTATTTGTTATGTTTATTGTTGTGAAGTTTAGTTCGGGTCTTGTCATGTTCACATTTATTGTTTGCATGACAGTTCCGTTTATGTAAAATGGTGCACTTGTTGTGAAGTTGTACGGGTAGTGGAATGTTAAGTTTCCTAATATGTATACTGCTGTTGCATTTTGTCCGAATACTAAGTTTCCTTGTTTTGTTATGTTTATGTTTTGGAAGTAGTATGTTTGGTTTGTCTGATTTATTGATGTGAATATTCCTGCAGATGTCACTCCGTTATTGTTGTCTATTATTAGTGTTCCGTATGCTTCGCTTGCTTTCTTAAGGTATATCGTTCCTGCTGCTCCATGATATCCTGGTCCGCTGTATCCAGTGTTTCTTCCTCCAAATGCAGTTATGTTTACTGAATCAAAGCTATTCCCTGAAGTCAGGATTACAGCAACACGTCCTCCGCTTCCTACACCCCAGTCAGAATAAGAATAGAAGAATCCATTTACACTTGCTGCTCCTGTTCCTACTATTGTTCCTGTGGTTAAGTAAATGCTTCCTCCTGTTGCTCCTATTCCTCCTCCGCTTTGGTATTGTGGATTGCTTTCTATCGTTCCAGTAATATTTGTTTGTCCTGTAACATTGAT
>JAGVWS010000026.1 GCA_018304165.1 Candidatus Pacearchaeota archaeon | reverse complement strand
GTCCATTCCAGAAAGATTTCCATGATATTGTTTATGAAAAATTGGAAATCCATTCTCAAAAGAAACTGCTAAACCTATTTGAGTTAATTTGCTTATTTTTTTATCTTTTCCCTTTCTTTTCTTAATGTTTATTTTGCTTCCAGCAAAATAAGTATCAGTTATATCTATAATTGTAGCCTTTGAAATATCTTCATAATTATTAAAAACAGAGAACATTTCTTCATTTATTTTCTCAAAATTTTCATCATTTATGTCTGCTAAAGATTCATAAAGTTTTTTTACAGAGACTTTATCCAATCTTAAAACTGATGGTATTTCAGTATACTTTATCCATGATTCAAGTTTTTTTATACTTTTATCTTCTAACAATTGAGAATAAACCAAAGAAAGAACATAAGGATTTTCTAAAGATTTAATCTTTAGTTCATCTGCAACTTTATCAATGGCTAAAATATCTAAACTTTGTTTTACGCTTTTTACTTCTATTTTGTTAGTAAAAACTTTTTTTACAGGTTTACCATCAATCTCTTTTCCCAAATATTCTAAAACTCTTTGCTTAACTTTTCCATCTTTACGATAACCCTCTACCTTCGCAAGATATGTTCCGCTTTTAGTTTTTATTTGTCTGATAAACGCCATTGTTATGTATAAACTATACACAACAAGTATATAAACCTTTCTAATCCTCGAATACAAAAAGTGTTGTGTATAATTAGATGCCCTGCTTATCTCTATCGGAAGCCTCTTGCCAAGAGAATTCAATATTTCTTTAAGAATGCCTACCCTTTTCTTGAATGATAAGATTCCTACATTTGCTACTCTTCTTGTTTCTGCATCTCTGGTTACAAAAACCCCTTCCTGTATCTCTTCTGTAGTCCCAGCCATAGTTGGCTGTTCAAAAGATACTTCTAAGAAATCGGATTCTTCATCATAATATATATCATACGTTTTATGCTCTTTCATTTTATTTTATTCTCTAAGTATGACGATATAACATAGCCATCACCGTTTAAATACTTGACTACGACCAAAAGGTAATTATTAGGCTTTTCTAAATGCTTGTAGTATTTGTAAAAATACCTGACGTCTTCGTCAAATGAATAAGATGTTATTTTATCGGGCTTTTGTAATGCTTCTTTTATCTCCTCTAAATATTTATACATATAAGGATGCTCTTCCATCATATGAGAATATTGTTTATTGGTATGCCGGATATTCCTGCCGTTTTTGTCAATAACATCAAAGATGCTATCCATGAAATAAATAAGCATCCCGATGTTTTAAAGTTTCCGAGCTTATTGATTCAATCAATTAATTTTGACACGATGATTTATTATATTGATTAGCGATGGTAAGTTCTAACAAACACTTATTGATATTATATAATCGGATTAATGCTAATAATTGATTTCCTGAATATATCGCTATATTAGGGTTATATCGGAGACACTTCAAAACGACTGGAGAGTTGTAAAGGTTGTTTTGCAAAATATCCTCTGCAACCTCAGAAATGTTTATAAATGCCAAACATCTCCCTTATTTATCATAATTTGAAAGGAGGTTAAAAAGGATGGCAGAAATTAAAAAGAAATTCTTCAGCGGAGCCAAGTTAATAATCTCTCTAGCAATTTTAGTAATCTTAATTGTTGGAGTTATTTACTTAATTGATTACTTAAGCAGTGGCCAATCAACTACTCCTCCAAAAACAAAGATATCTGCCTTAAGCGAAGGCGGAAGTGCAAGCTGGGTTGGTACGATTCTTCTTAAGATAATGCTTGGCATGCCTGGACCAGATGTTTTTGCCGAAGATCTTGCTCTTTATCTTGCCGTCTTCATAATATTACTATTCGCTTTCGGGGAAATACTGAATATATTCTCTATGTTTACTGAAAGCACTGCTTGGATAATAGCATTCGCTCTATCTGTAATCGCTGGCGTTACCGGATTGACTTCCACACTTGCCGTAATATTCGCGGGAGCAGTTGCATTAGGAACATTAGGGATAGTAATAATTTTAGTAACTGCATTCTTAGCAGCTGCAACTCTACACATAGGTATTGGCAAGACTCTTAGAACGTGGAGAATAAACAGGCAAATAGATATTGAGGGGCAAAAATCAGGCGAAGGCGCCGCTAAGGTAGAACAGGCAATAACTTCTTTAAAAGGAACCCAAAGAGCATACGCAAGAGACGAGGAATAAACCTGAATTTTTTGTTTTATTTTTACAATTATTTTTGGGCTTACGCCCAAATTTTTATTAAGTCAGTTTCGCATATTTAGCATACCTAAAAGTTTTATAAAGTCCTTGCTCATTCATAATTTATGAGAAGAGGGCTGTTAGGTGCGTTAGTTATTAGCTTATTAGTTGCGTCTTTCTTTGTTCAATTGTCATCATCGCAGATAGATGAAGAAGAATTTAACAGGCTGAATAATTATTCCAATGCCGCCCAGAATATTTCAGGAAGAATTTATAATCCAGATAACAATCTCTTTGGTCTTGCAGCAGACAAATTCAGGTACAAACTCCTCAGCTACTCGTTTGTTTCATCAATTGACAGAGGTCTTCAGAAAGCTTCAAATGTCTTCAAAATCCTGGTGGGAGAGCCATATAGCTTCTCTTTTGCCTTCTTTGTGGTTTTAATTATTTGGGTTTATTTATGGCATTCTTTTTCAACCATATTCAGTTCATTCACTATTTTCTCCAACCTTTCTTCATGGGGAATCGGGCTTGGCGCAAATATAATTCTTGCCCAGACAAAGCTCTTCTCATGGATTGGCCATACCATTTCAGATTTAATATTCAAGCTCTCTCTTGGATGGCAGCTTGCGATTCTTATTATCTTCATCCTCTTATTGATATACTTGAGAAGACTAATAGTAATTGCCCGCAAGAAAATCAGAGATTACCAAAAGAAGCGATTAGAGGAGTATAAACAATTCCAGTTGGAACTCAATGCCAAAAGAGTGGAAAACGTCATCAATCCTCTTTCAGAAGCTCTCACTGGAGAGCCTGCCAAAGTTGACGAGAGGTTCAGATTTGACCCAGGAAAATTCAGAAACCCCTCTTTGGAAGAAGACGACGGCTCAAGGCATCTTCCAGACTCAAGCGATTAATAAGCAATCCGCAATTCACCAAGACGCTGTCTTCAAAACAGCGTCCTCTGCTTTCTTTGCTCTACAGCTTTCTCAAGCCTTTCAAGCTGCTTGTTGATTCTTTCTTCGGAAAATTCTCTTTCAAGAAGTATCCTCCTTACTTCGTTCAGCTCAACTTTTGGAAATTCTATTCTTGCTGTTGTATCTACATTAGGCTTGTGAAACAATTCAAACACTGCTTTCCAGTCAAAACCCCCTCCGCTCAGCCCCATCTCTGCCATTCTCTCTCTGACCATGGCTGACTCAAAAATCAGGACTGGTTGTTTGTAAAGCTTTACAATCTGAAGGGCTCTCTTAGGCCCTATTCCTCTGACTCCTCCGGGATTATAGTCCGTTCCGCACAGAATCCCAATGCATATAAGCTGATCAATATTTATCTGCAGATGATTTAAAACTCTCTCCATTTCTATTAGTTCAGGAAACACCTCAACATACCCTCCGGAAGCCGTCTTCCTCCTCTGCGACAAAGTTAAATTCTGTATCAGCCTCGGCGCCCCAAACAGCAAACAATCATAGTCCTGGCTTCCGACAGCATAAATTCCCTGAGGATCTGTTCTTGCGAGGTAAGCAGCCTGGCTCTCTCCCTCGCTTGGCGCCTGTACAACAGCAATGCCCATAGCGGTCAGCAGTTCCTTGCTTTCTTCAACAATCTCTCTCGTTATTCTAACCATCTGTCTTGCATACCTTCCCATTCCCTCAACATCTCCTTCCTTTCTCGCTTCAGCATACTTTCCTGCAGCTTCATCCTTCCTCTCTTCCCTAATCTCTCCGGTTACTCCCTTAAGTTCCGGAGGCTTCCCGTCAAAAACATAAACTATCTTAAGGCCATCCTCAATAAGATTTACATTCCTGTAAAACAATCCTGAAAGATGGCTTGTTATTCTCCCCTTGCTATCCTTAAGAGGCGTGCCGTCAGGCTGTCTTATATTTGAAAGAAACTGGTAGATAATGTTATATGCATCAATGCATATCGTTTTGTTCTTAAGATCCTTTATCTGAATCGGCCTTCGCGGTACAATCTCGCGTATTTGCAAGCCCATATATTTGCAAGTTATCTCAAATTAATAAATTATAGCTATAATAGAAAGATTTTTATACTGATGTTTATACGGTTTATACATGGAAGAAGCAATATTAACAACTAAAATAAGGAAATGGGGAAATTCTTATGGAATTATGATCCCTAAAGGATTTTTAAGGGAGAAAAAAATAGCTAATGGAGAAGAGATAAATGTGATTATAACAAAAAAGCATAAGGAGAATGTTTTGAGGGAGACATTCGGAAAAATAAAATTCAAGAAATCCACTGAAGAAATGATGAAAGAGACTGATAAAGAGTTATACAATGAATAAATATGTTTTTGATACCTATGCTATAATTGAGATAGTCCGGGGCAATCCAAATTACATAAAATATAATGACAGTGAAGTAATAATAAACAATTTTATTTATGCAGAATTGTGTTATAATATTCTAAAAGGAGGAAAGGGAAACTTAAAAGAAATCATTGAAAAATATTCTAAGCATATAAATTCCGTAAGACCTGAATGGATAGTAGATGCTATGAAATTTAGACTGTCTTGGAAAGACAGAAAAGTTTCTGTAACTGACTGTGTTTCGTATGTCATGGCTAAAAATCTTGGAATTAAATTCTTAACAGGTGATAAAGAGTTTAAAGAGGTTGAAGGTGTTGAATTTGTTAAATAAAATTATCTCTTTACTCTTCTTCTCTTAACGCAATAAAAATTACCAATTCTCTCCCATTCCCATTGCGGAAGTCCGGCCATTCTTCTAACCTCGTTGGCTTTTTTCATAAGAACAGAGATGTTATCTCTGCTCAATCCTCTGCTTAAATCTGCCAACTCTCTGCTATCAGGATTATCTCTCAACGCCTTCCTCAGGTATCCTCTCAATCCATCAACGGTGCTTGGCCTATACTCCATCTCACCCTGTTTTATTTTTGGGACATAACTTTTTACATAATCTGCCTGTTTCTGCCCGGCAACAGTCACGTCAGCCATCCCTCTTTCATAGGCTTCCAAATCCCACGGCTTAATGCCATATTTATTACACGCCTGAGCATAAGCTTTCCAGTCTTCATCATCATACGCTCTTTTGGCTAGTCTGTTCCCTTCAAGCAAGGCTTTATCAGGCCCTACTTCGGCATCATCAACATCCATTTCAAGAGTCATACTATGCGTAGGAATCCTGCATTTATAAACCTTTCTTTAAATGACTAATAAGTAGTAACAAAAGCTCTTACAGGATTTTTAAAGTATAAAAAGCTCCGGCCATTCTCTTATTTATGGAAATTGAATTCATCCCTCTTGATTATTCTGCTTTTGATTTTAACGATGAGAATTATGTTAAAATCTACGGAAGGAGCAGGGAAGGCAGGAGAATCTGCCTGATTGACAAAATTGATGCTTACTTTTGGGCTATTCTTCAGGATGGTCTAAGCGAAAAGCAGATAAAACATGTTATGGAGAAGATAGAAAAAATAAAAGTGCACTCAGAGTCCCGCACAACCCATGTCTTAAAAACTGAACTCCACGAAAAAAAATTCCTTGGGCAGGATGTTAAAGCCGTTAAAATTTCCATCACTAATTATAAAGATGCTCCGTCTGTTGCCGGCAAAATTGATTTTGAGGAGATTGTAAAGAGAAGAGAGCATGACCTTGGCACTATCACTCATTATATTATGTCCGGTAAAGTTATTCCATTAAAATGGTTTAAAGTTTCTGGTGATGTTCTTAATAAGTCCGGCGATTTTGGAGGCATTGATTCTGCCATTAATGCTGATTTTGTTCTCAAAGTAGGTAGCATTAAAGAATCAGATAAAAAAAGTGACGAGCTTTTCAGCCCCAAAATTCTTGCTTATGATATAGAGGTTGATGAGCTGGAAATTGGCAAGGGCAGAATACTGATGATTTCTCTTTACGGCGGGGATTTTCGCAAAGTTTTGACTTGGAAGAAAGAAGGAAATGATATTGATTTTGTAGAGCATTGCAAGAGTGAGGCTGACATGCTTGAAAAATTCTGCGATTATATTAAGACTGAAGACCCCGACATCCTGACAGGTTATTTTTCTGATAATTTTGATATGTCCTATATCAGGGAGAGGGCTAAAAAACTGGAGGTTAAATTGCCCATTGGCCTTGATTCTTCCCAGCCAAGAATTTCTGGCGCTAAAAGGCAATCTGCTAAAATTGAAGGCATTGTTCACCTCGATATTTACAAATTTGTTGATGTTAATTATTCCCAGTACTTGCAGTCCGAAACTCTCTCTTTGAATGAAGTTGCCGGCGAGCTTCTTAGCGAAAAAAAGCTTAATTTTGAATTTAAACATTTTAGCAAGCTTTCTAAAGACGAATGGAATAAGTTTTTTCATTATAACCTGCAGGATTCTGCTCTCACATACAAGCTTGCTGAGAAAATTTGGCCTGACCTGATGGAATTCTCTAGAATTATGCATAAGCCTTTATTTGATGTTTCTCGCGATGGCATGTCTACCCATGTTGAAGACTACATCCTCCACAACCTTTACAGGTTCAATGAAATTGCTGAAAAACGCCCAATCCATGATGAAATCGGCGAAAGAAGAGACCGTGAAAAATATGAGGGCGCTTTTGTTCTCCAGCCCAAGCCGGGCTTATATGAAAACGTCGTTGTTTTTGATTTTACTTCTTTTTGGCCAAGCATCATTGCTACTTTTAACTTGTCCAGATCCACTATTCTTGAAAAAAAACTCAAGAGTTGCATTATTGTGGATACAGGTAATAAAGAGTTTTATTTTACTCCCACTAAAGGTTTCTTTCCTGAACTTTTAGAAGAAATCATTGTTAAGAGAAAAGAATACAAGGAAGTTTTTAAGAAGAATCCTGATCCTATTGTTAAGGCAAGGAGTAATGCTTTCAAACTTATTGCTAATGCTGCTTATGGCTATCAAGGTTTTTTTGGCGCCAGATATTACTGCCCTCAGGCGAGTGCTTCTGCTACAGCTATAAGCAGAAAATTCATTAAGGAAACTTTGGAAAAGATAAAAAAATCAGGAAGAGAGGTAATCTACATAGATACAGACAGCTTAATCTTTGTAAATCAAAACAAAAAGACTAACAAAAGATATACTGCACAAGAAACTTTTCATTTTCTCAAAGAGCTTAATTCTGAACTTCCAGGCATCATGGAGCTTGATTTAGAGGACTTCTACATGCGCGGATTATGGGTGACCACAAGAAGCGGTGAAGTCGGAGCAAAGAAAAAATATGCCCTTATTAATGAAAATGGAAAATTAAAAATACGCGGCTTTGAAACTGTGAGAAGGGACTGGTGTAAGTTAGCCCGCAATCTCCAGAACGGGGTTCTAAGAAAGATATTAAATGAAGGAAATGAAATAAATGCTTTGCAATACACTAAAGAAATTATTAAAAAATTAAAGGATAGAAAAATTGATAGCAAAGATATTATAATAAAAACCCAGCTAAAAAAGCCCATCTCCGGCTATAAATCCAAAGGCCCTCACGTCTTAGCTGCAGAAAAAATGCTAAAAGAAGGAATTCCGGTAGATGTCGGAATGCTTATTGAATATTATATTTCCGAGCCCAAAAAAGACGCGAAAGGGAAGCCAAACTCCAGGAGCAAGAGAATAGGCAACAGAGTTGCCTTAATAGACGACAACAAGCCCTACGACATAAGTTACTACTTAAACAACCAGGTCCTTCCCGCCGTAGAAAACATATTCCAGGTCTTCGGCATTGAAACCAAGGATATTATTGAAGGAGAAAGCCAGAAGAGGCTGTTTTGATGATTGCTAAAGAAACAACCTATTTAGAAACATTTAAATATATCACTTGATAATATTATCAGTAGATAAATACTTAAGATTTATAAAAATGGAACTTCAAAATTCGCCAAAATTCAATATTAAGAATATAATTACTCGCAGTCCTACTCTTGAAACGGTTATGATGGTCGAGCGATTTATTAGAGCTCACAATGGAGAATTCAAGAAGACAGAATTATTCAATAAAATCCCTAAAAAGGTTATGTGGGGCACTTTTAATGTGATACTTCATTATCTTTGGGATAATAACAAGATTGGAATTGATAAGAATGGCTACGTAGTCTATATCTGGAGCCCTGAAGTATACGAGAAGTTTAAAAATAGAAAGGCATACTAAGCATTATGTTCGTAAAGAAGCCAGATAAAGTTATTTTCATAAACGATTTTCTGGAAGAAAGTTTTAATAAACTACAAGATAATAATTGGTTGAAAAAGTCACTGAGAAAAGCAATAGAAGATTTTAAAGAAAATGCATTTTGCGGAGAAAGAATACATAAATATCTTATTCCAAAGATTTATATTAAGGACTATGGAATAGATAATCTCTGGTGGTATCCCCTAGCTAATGCTTGGAGGCTAGTTTATTCTATAACTACTAAAGACCAAAGTATGCTCTTGATGATAGTTGAATATTTTAATCATAAAGACTATGAAAGGAGATTTGGTTATCATTAAACATGGCCGGCTACATTCGTCGCGCTCCTGTTTTGAAAGAAAAATTTGTGGAGCGCATAAAAAATCTTTTAAATGGAAATGATGATTATTCTAAATTTCTTGAGTCAATTTATTGTAATCCTCTTAATTATATTCGTTGTAACACTCTAAAAATTTCTCCTGACGAATTACTGTCTAAATTAATAGCAAGAGGCTGGAAAGTCTCTCAGCTTTATAAAGACTTTAAGGAAATAATGCTGATTGAGTCAATACTCGCTCCAGGCGAGTTAGGCCGGAGCAGGGAGCATCTCCTCGGATATTATTATGTCCAGGAGATATCCAGCATGATGCCTCTCCTTGCTCTTCAGCCATGCGAAAATAATGCCTTCCTCGATTTATGTGCTGCTCCGGGCTCAAAGACAACGCAGGCCGCAGCAATGATGAATAATAAAGGATTAATTATTGCTAATGATTCCTCCCCTGGCCGCACCCGCATTCTTGCAGCTAATTGTGAAAGGGCGGGCGTTTCCAACACTATTATTTCCTGTGAGGAAGGCTCTCTATTCTGCAAAAAACTTCTGGAGAAATCTAACCTGCGCTTTGATAAAATTCTTCTTGACTCTCCGTGCTCCGGAGAAGGTACTCTAAGAAGCTCTCCAAGGGCAGCCATTGACTGGAGCATGAAGCTCATTGAAAGCCTTTCAAGAAAACAAAAAAAACTCATTGAGTCCGCTTTCAGCATATTAAAGATTGGCGGAGAGATGATTTATTCAACATGCACTCATTCTCCTGAAGAGAATGAAGAAGTCATAGATTATTTGTTAAACAAGTATGACGCCGATATCATCACAATCAATCTGCCAATTAAAGTTAGAAAAGGAATAACAAATTGGAATAATAAAACCTATGATAAGCGTCTGTCAATGGCTTGCAGGATTTACCCCCAAGACAATGATACTGAAGGTTTCTTCTTATGCAAAATTAAAAAGCTTAGTGATAAAATAAAATGACAACTCATTTTAAAATTCTCGGAGATAATGATAGGAAAGAACTGCTCAAGAAGCTTAACGAGCAATTCGGCATCACTAAGGTTAATGGAACTCTTCTCACTCTTGGTCAGGACAAGGTTCGTTTATTGACTGCTGATATTTCCCCCGACAATCTTGATCTTCTTGGCTCAATCGTTCACATCGAGATTTCCGGCTTCTATCTCCTTAAAATAGAGAAAGATGGCATCCGCCTCTCTCATGATGCGGTTAATATTCTTAGAGGCCAGATTACAAAAAACATTATCAATATTGACCCTGAACAGGAACTTGAGTGGCTGAAAGGCCATGATGTTCTCCTCAACAAAGAACAGGAAGCCGGATATAATAACATTAAAGGCTTCATTGTTTTAAAGTCAGATAATGAGCTCATCGGCTGCGGAAAGCTCGGAAACGACGGAAGGATTAGAAACTTTGTTCCTAAAGAGAGGAGATTGAAAGGTTGAGGAGTAGAACAAGCAAAATGATAACTTATTCAACAGATACAGGAAAGCAGAGCATTAAGGATTATGAGTTTACTAGGAAAATAGCAATCAAAGAATTTGGTACTTCAACCGATAAGAATCAATGGCATCCCACAGAAGAAGATAGCGTTTTCGTAATGAACAATCTGCCAGAATGCATGAATATTATCAGGGATGACGATAATTTTATTGGCTTTACTCTGATTATTCCTTCAACAAGAGAATTAATGGATAATTTTATCAATAAAGAAATAAATGAGAATGATTTATGGCTCGCCGTTAAAAACAGAAAAGTCACATTAGATAATTTCAGCGCTATTTATTTATGCTCTGCAATTATTGATAAGAATTATAGAAGGAGAGGTTTATCATCAAATGGTTTTGTTAAAAGTATTAGGAAGTTAATTGGTAAAAAGAATGTTAAGCCAATTCTCTTTTATTGGGCTTATAGTAATGAAGGTAAATTGGTTGCTGATAAAGTTGCGAAAATTCTTAACTTAAAATTAGAAAAAAGAATTGAGTGAAGCTCCCACCGTTCGCTTCGCTCACTCGGCAGCAGAGCTGCGTGGCTTCATAGATAATAATTTAGCGATAAATTTCAGTAATTATCTTTAATCAGCTTTGATAAACGTGGTTAATGTTGATGACAGCTGTAAATAAGTTAAGTTGATGTCTAGTTAATTGTAGAATCATCGGCTATATAGTTTTTACCCAGCCACAGCACAGCTGTGGGAATTTCTTTTCAATTAATAATTATCTTCTTTTCATCCACTCTTTTAGTTTTATCTCTCCTAATGGTCTGTCCCCTTTTTCTATATGTAAGCTTTCTTTTATCTCGCTTTTGAAATTCCTGTTATAAATCAAGTTAATTACGGCTATTATTATCATTGTTATTACTGAGCCTATTCCTGCTAATGCCATGTCTTTTTGTGCGTCCCATATATCCCCTTGCGCCCCCAAAAATGCTAATCCTGCTCCCGGGCTTGTTGCCTGCACGGTCAGCCATTCTATTATCTCATAAAGCGCTGAAAATCCAAGAGTTAATTCTATCGGAAAATAAAACCCCCATAATCCCTTAGTCCTTCCCAATCTTACAAAAACCTCCCTTATTGGATAAGCTATTAGAAAACCAAACGAGAAATGCACTAATCTGTCATACATATTTCTTGCAGAGCCAAACCAATCCTGCAGTATATATCCAAACGGCGTTTCTGCATAAGTATAGTGCGAGCCGATTACATGCAATATCATGAATATTGTTATCAGCGTATATGATAAGTTTGATAATTTGAAGTAAATGCTGACTATCAAAATAAGCGGAACAAAGAGGAATACCAGATAATTTTCAAGAAGCCATCCATCGCTATACTTTGGATTTATAGCCGCCCATGTCCAGAATGCTATGAACAAAATAATTAAGAATATCTGGTATTTTGAGATTTTCATCATATTATTAAAATTAATGAATAATTTAAATGTTGCCAATTATCATTCTTGGAAAAATTAATAGCAATACCCATCATCCATAAGTCAACAGCTAATTATATCTTCACTTTCGCAAACCTATTTAAATCATTAGTTTCTAATATAAATTCATGGATTCGCAATACATCAATGATTTGCGCAAAGCCGGCAAAATCCACCAGCAGGTTAAAGAATATGCAAAATCAATTATCAAAAAAGGCGTTCCTCTTCTTGAAATCGCCGAAAAAATTGAAGCAAAACTCCATGAACTCGGAGCCAAGACTGCCTTTCCTGTCAACCTCTCAATTAATGAGATTGCCGCCCACTACACTCCCTCTCACGATGATACTACACTGGCTCGCGGACTACTCAAAGTAGATATAGGCATAAGCATTAATGGCGCCATCGCTGACAGCGCTTTCTCTTTAGATTTAGAAAACGACAAATCAAACGAGATGCTAATCAAAGCTTCGCGCGATGGGCTTGAGGCAGCAATGCACGCTGCTAAATTAGGAATAACTCTCGGAGAAGTTGGAAGAGCAATTCACAAGGAGATTGGGAAGTATGGATTCTCTCCGATAAAGAACTTATGCGGGCATCAGGTTAACAAGTATGTTGTCCACGCTGGCCAGACAGTTCCAAATTACGACAATGGCAGCAATGAAGAAATGGTTGAATCCGGCTACGCCATTGAGCCTTTTGCAACAACCGGCTCGGGAATTGTCTACGAAGGAAAGCCTTCCGGCATTTACAGGTTCATTCAGAGAAAGGCAATCCGTGACAGTTTAGCAAGAGAGATCATAGTTTTTATCGAGCAGGAATTCAGGACAATGCCTTTCGCGAGCCGGTGGCTCGTCAGGAAATTCGGCACGAAAGCATTGCTCTCGCTAAGCCTGATGGAAAAAGCAGGAATACTCTACCAGTATCCTCAGCTCATTGAAAAATCCCGCGAGCCCGTCGCCCAAAGCGAAAACACGCTGCTGATTTTAAAAGACAGGACCGAAGTGCTGACGGAGGATTTTAGGGTTTAAGAAAATTAGTATATAAATTCTTTAAATTTTCCCTTGTTCTTATTAGATTCACTCTCTCTTATTTGCTCAATAACTTCTTTGCTAAATTTTTCAATTACAACTATAAGGTTATCGGACCTTTGTCTTACAACTTTAAAATCCATTACATAAAAGTCTTTTAGAACATCTTCCAGCCAGTATTTTTCAGTCCACAAGTTGCGATACATTGAGTCTTTGAAATATTCTTTTGCGTTAAATTCTGTCTTTATTGGCACTGAAAATATTATTAGTGGTGCAATATTTATTTGTAATTTTAATATTCTCTTAATTTCTTCTTCATTATAATGTTCTATGACTCCTTGATGAGTTATGCAATCAAAAGAGTTTTTTTCAAATTCTCTTTCAATATTAAAGAAGTCCATTAAAATAAAGATAATTTTGTCATCAAGCCCTAAATTAATCGCATTCTCTTTTGCTACTCCCAATATCTTATCATTATAATCCACAGCAGTTACCTGAAAACCATTAAAAGCTAATGATAATGCAGTTCTCGCCGGACAGCAACCACATTCTAATATTCTTCCAGAGTTATTAAGATACTTTTTTACTAATTTAATATAAGGCTCATCTATAGCTAAATCATCTCTAAAAGATTCCTTGTCAAGCTTTAATGTTCCTTTTTTCTTGTAATGTTCATAAAAGTCTATCTGCATTAATTATTATAATAACAACAGAATAAAAATGTTTCCTTTCTCATCCCAGATAACTCTTTATCTCCGGCGCGAGGGCTGCTTTGGCATTCTTCAGGTACTCTTCTTCTATCTTCGCGTATCTTTCAGCTGCTTGTTTGCTTACGCTCGGCCTTACTTTCTTCATTGCCGCTTCAAAATGCTCCATGGAAACTTCCTTGGCATTCATGTCCTCTCTCAAGCTCAGCATTGCCGCCTCCCTGCACAAGCTCTCAACATCTGCCCCTACATATCCTTCTGTTTCCTCAGCCAAATAGTCAATATTTACATCCTTTGTAAGAGGCATATTCTTGGTGTGAATTTCAAATATCTTTCTTCTCCCAGCTTTCGTCGGCGGAACCACTAACAACAGCCTGTCAAATCTCCCTGGCCTCAAAATAGCGGGATCAAGAATGTCTGGCCTGTTAGTTGCTCCAATTATAACAACATCCTGCAGCTCTTCCATCCCGTCCATCTCTGCAAGCAGTTGGTTCAGAACTTGTTCAGTAACCCTTCCTCCGCCGAACTCTGTTCCGCTTCTTCTCGAAGCAAGAGAATCAATCTCATCAAAGAAGATGATGCACGGCGCTACTTGTCTTGCTCTCTCAAATATCTTGCGGACACCCTCCTCTGACTTTCCCACCCACATTGATAATAATTCAGGCCCTTTCACTTGTATGAAATTTGCCTCGCTTTCCTTGGCAACTGCCCTCGCCAATAATGTCTTTCCTGTGCCCGGAGGACCGTATAACAATATTCCCCTCGGAGGCCTTATCCCCATTCTCTTAAAACTCTCCGGATTCTTTATGGGCCATTCCACAGCTTCTTTAAGCTCCTGCTTTATATTGTCAAGTCCTCCAACATCATCCCATGTTACATTAGGAGTCTCCACCAAAACTTCTCTCATAGCGCTGGGTCTTACAATCTTAAGAGCTTCCATAAAGTCCTGTCTCCTTACTCTCAATGCCTTTAAAACCTCTTCAGGAATTTCATCTTCTTCTTTCAGATTTAATTTTGGAAGAACTTTTCTCAAGACAGACATAGCAGCTTCCTTTGCAAGAGCGGATATGTCTGCTCCGACAAATCCATGAGTTATTCCGGCAAGTTCACTCAAGTCAACATCCTTCGTGAGGGGCATATTTCTCGTATGAATTTTCAGTATGGCCAGCCTTCCTTCCTTGTCAGGAACATTAATTTCTACCTCCCTGTCAAACCTCCCCGGCCTTCTCAATGCGGGATCAATAGCATTTGGCCTGTTAGTAGCAGCTATCACAACTACTTTTCCCCGTGCATTCAGGCCATCCATTAAAGTCAGCAATTGGCTTACAACTCTTCTTTCCACCTCGCCATAAGCTTCCTCCCTCTTTGGAGCAATTGCATCAACTTCATCAATGAATATTATGCTTGGCGCTCCTTTTTCTGCTTCTTCAAACTTGCTTCTTAGATTTTTTTCTGACTCGCCGTAAAATTTACTCATGCATTCCGGGCCATTTAATAAAACAAAATTTGCATCCGACTCATGGGCAACTGCCTTTGCAAGCAATGTCTTTCCAGTTCCAGGCGGCCCGTGCAAAAGAACTCCCTTTGGAGGCTCAATTCCCAATTTCTCAAATATCTCCGGATGCTTCAGCGGAAGCTCAACCATCTCCCTTATTTTCTTAACTTCATCTGTCAATCCTCCAATATCTTCGTAAGTAACTTGCGGCTTATCTGATTCCTCCTGCAACTCAACAGCCTTGCTTGAAAGAGTTAATTCTGTATTTTCAGTTATTATGCACGGCTGGTTAGGAGATGTAGAAACAACCATGAACCTTATCTGGCTTACCCCGCCAAATCCTAATCCGGGCATTCCCATCTGATCCATCAAGTCTCCGAAGATTCCAGGCAATTCATCAAACTCACTCATTAAATCCCTTCTCCTTCTCGCCCCTCCAAGCATTAGCACGTCTCCCTTCACTACAGCCCTTCCTAGCAGGCTTGCTTTAATCCCCTGAGGATCTCCCTGAACCATTATATTTTTCTGCGCCGGAGCAATAGTTATTTTCTTGGCTTCCTTGACTGCAGCTTTTCCAACCCCAACAGTTTCTCCTATGCTTGTCTTGGAATTCTTTCTTATAATCCCGTCAATTCTTATTATTCCCTCTCCTATGTCTGCAGGATAAGCTCTGTCAACAATGGCAACGGTCTCCCTTTCTCCTTTAACAGAAATAATATCTCCTCTCCTTAATCCAAGCTGTTTGCTTTTTCCATATTATCTATTACAATTGACTTTTGGCTTTTTTATTAGTAGTCTTATTAGTAACTATAATTGCTTTTTCCATATTATCTATTACAATTCATCTTTTTATTAGTAACTATAATTGCTTTTTTCATTTATTGTTTATCGTTATCGGTTTATTATTAATCTTCTTCCCCGAAGGTTATATTTAATCTTTTCGCGCTGTCAAAGCACATATGTACCATGTCATTCATTACTTCTTCCTGCTCCCTCATAAAATTAATTATCTCTCTTGGAATGCTTACGGCGTAGCTATTACCTACAAGTCTTAGTTTGACTTTGAACTCTTTATTCTTTAATTCAACGAACTGATTATATTCTGACATGTCTCCTGGATGATTTATTTTTTCTCCGCATTTCTGGCATTCAACTCTCCTTATCCTAAAGCCATTTCTGAATGTCTCTCTTAAAGATGTATACACATTAAAGATGTATACACATTAAAGATATACATAAGATATCTATTTATAAATCTTTCGGAAGTTATGCTCCGTGTGTTATGCTCCGCCAGAATTGAACGAATCCCAACGTTTAAAAAAGACCTTGACTAAAAATTAAAGATGACTGACAAAAAAGGAAATTCAAATCTCCTCAAAAAATCCTGGAATTTTCTCTGGCATGACGAGAGCCTTGCCGGATGGGTTGTTTCTTTAGTTGTTATTTTCTTATTCATTAAATTTATTTTCTTTCCGGGCTTATCACTTCTCCTCGGCACAAAGCTGCCATTAGTAGTCGTGGAATCATCATCCATGTCTCACAACGCGTTCATTTTCGGGGAGTTTGACGGCTGGTGGCTCAAAAACCACGCATGGTACGAAAGCAAAAACATCACCCGTTCAGAGGCAAGAAAATGGGTTCTCAAGTCAGGCTTTGAGAAAGGGGATATAATCCTTCTGATAGGAGATGAAACTCCGAAGGCTGGAGACATTATAGTCTTTGAAGCCGGCCAGCGACATCCGATAATTCATAGGATTGTTGAAATAAATAACGCCCGCGGCGAGAGCAGCGAGAGCGGCGAGAACAGGGAGAATACACTCATTACATACACTACGAAGGGCGACGGAAATCCTGACCACATCTCCCTTGATTATAACATAAAAGATGAGCAGGTAATAGGAAGAGCAGTTCTTAAAATCCCAAAACTCGGCTGGGTGAAGCTTTTATTTTCTGGGATTTTTGACTAAGTTAAAAATATCAATGCCCTTCCTTCCCCTAACCATCAAATAGAGCCATGCCCCAAACAGACCCATTATAAAATCCCATGCAACATTCTCTGGAGTGTCCGGAATAAATGCCCACCCCCTGCTATAGAAGAACCACTCAAAAGACTCCCACAAAATTTCAATAGTAGCAACAGCAAGATACTGCTTTGGCCTTGAACTGCCAAATATTTTGTACTTGACGAGAAGTCACATTATAATAAATCCTGTAATTATATGGACAAAGTCATAATAATCAAAATAAACAAAACCCTTATTTATCAGGTCTGTATTCAGAAACTGCGCTACAGCAAGCCTCGCCTGATTTAAATTCTCTAAAACCACTACTTAAAACATATCGATAGTTTTAAAAACCCTTCGCTCCAAGAGGAAGGTTATGGAATTCTGTCCTAAGTGCGGAGGATTGATAATTAACAAGAAGAAGAATTCCCAGTGCATGAAGTGTGGCCACACCATAAAAGGAATTATTAAGATTAAGAGTTCTGAAAAAATAGAAAAGAAGCCGGAAGTGGGAATAATTAAAGACAAAGACGTTGACATCTTTCCCGTAACAAATGCTGAGTGCAGGAAGTGCAAAAACAAAGAGGCTTATTTCTGGACGATACAGACCCGCGCCGGAGACGAGGCAGAAACGCGCTTCTTCAAGTGCACCAAATGCAAGTATTCCTGGAGAGAGTATAGATAAACTTATAAATCTTATAATCTTACTGCATATAACAACCTCGCTTAAAGGTTCTATAAATAGTAATCATCTTATTTTTAGTAACTTTGTTGAATAACTATTGTTTGTTTAATAAGTAATCAACAGCTAAGCATAAATTCAAAAATACTCATGCTTAGCTGTTTAAAAAATATCATTATTCAACTACTTATTAAACAAAGCCATTTTTAGTGCCGAATTTACCCCATCACCATAATTTTTATCAGTTACATAAACATTGATCAAATATTACTATTTTTACCATAAGTTCTGTTCTTACCAGTATTGGTTTATTCCTTCTTCTTTACTAAAGCTAGACAGAATAATTATAATTTCCCACAACAACAATCTATATAAAGAAATTTTCTGGTAGGAATACTCATGCAGGAGTATCTTTCCGCAGTTAAAGAAGTGCTGCTCAATGGTGATTTTAAATTAGGCACCCGCACAGGCGTCCACACTATCGCCGATTTCGCAGTGGAGAGAAAGTATAGAATATCAGATGATTCTTTTCCATTAGTAACAACCAAGAAAATATTTACAAAATCCCTTTTTCATGAGTTAGTGTGGTATTTGTCAGGCCAGCACCACATAAGAGATTTAAGGCAGAAAACAGGGATTTGGAATGCATGGGCTGATGAAAATGGGAATCTGGAAACTGCTTACGGAAGATTCTGGAGAAGGTTTCCTCTTCCTTCAAAAGAAGCCATGCTGGATGGAGAGGCATGGCTTGATGAAAGAAGCCCTTATGTAAAAAGAGAAGATAACGGTGCTCTAGTCATTGACCAAATAGCGTATGTTATTGATACTTTAAAGAGAGACCCGGATTCAAGAAGGATGGTTGTTAGTGCATGGCATCCTGCAAACGCCATAGCAAGCAGGCTTCCTCCATGCCATTACACATTTACAATCAGCGCCAATTCAAGAACAGGAAAAATGAAAGTTCATTTGAGCCAGCGCTCATGTGATATGGCTCTTGGAGTGCCTTTCAACATTGCCTGTTATGCTACCCTAGGAAAAGCTATAGGCAATGCAACCGGCCTTGACTGCGTAGAATTTTCCCAGATTTTGCTTGATGCCCATATTTACTGCGGGCAGGCAGAAAATAGAGGAAAATTTTACGAAGATGAAAAAAACCTCGCTGAACTGCGGGACAGAATCGGGCATGCTGAAAAACCTGAAGATTATCTTAAAACTAAATCATGGATTGAAGAAAATGCTCCTCCAGAAGAAAAAGGTTTTGAATGCTCTGACCACATTCCGGGACTGCTTCTTCAGTTATCGCGAACTCCCAAGCCCCTTCCAGCTCTGGCTCTTCCAAGAGGCAAGCCCCTCGACAAGCTAGTATTTGAGGACTTTCAGCTCACTGGCTACGACCCTCATCCAAAAATAGATTTTAGAGTAGCTGTGTGATAACACATTGATAACACTCATCACTACTATTAAGCACACCATAATTAAGATCCAGCTATAATAAGAAAGTTAGCTTTACTTCATTAAACCCTATTAATAATGCCTATTGAATTACCATAAGTTACATACAAATATTAAACATATGTCAGTCGCTAAAATAATATCTCATATGAACTTTCACATCGTCGTTGCCGTTGACATCAGGAATGGTATTTTCCAAAGACGGAAAAATACCCTGGAGAATCCCTGCAGATATCAGGAGGTTCAGAGATTTAACAACAAAGACTTCTGACCCATCAAAGCAAAACGCAGTAATAATGGGCAGAAAAACCATGGACTCTCTGCCCATGGGCTTCCTTCCAGGAAGGAAGAATATAGTTATAAGCCGCAGGTTAAGCAAGAGACTAAAACAAACCCAAGAAATATCGGTCGCAAGAAGCCTTGATGACGCCCTTGAAATTGCTGGAGCAGACAGGAATAATGTTGAAAGCGCATTTCATATCGGAGGAGCAAGGAGCTATGCTGACGCTATAACTCATCCTGACTGCGCAGGAATATATCTTACAAGAGTCTACAGTGACTTTGAATGCGACCTGTTCTTTCCAGCTATCCCGCCATATTATAAAATAAAAAGCCAATCAGAGGTCATGAAAGATGCTGGACTAAACTTTATGTATATTAATTACATTCGGAGTTAGAATATTTTAGGTTTATCGATTATGATAAAAGACAACTAGCATAAGTGAGCGGGTATCTTCGATGAATTATAACATAAATAGAAAGATGATTATTAGCGATAATAATGCTGTCGGCAGTGATGATGATATCCATGCTCGCTGATAATTGCTGAATTGATTTAACATTAATAGTTAATTCTTGAATTTTCCTGCTAATTGCTGAATTGATTTAACATTAATAGTTAATTCCTGATTCTATTCCTAAATTGTGGCTGTATCAGAGATACTGTAAGCGAGAATAACTTTTTAAATAATCTTTATCTGAATAATAAGTTACGGTTCCGTAGCTCAGCCTGGCAGAGCACTTGGCTCTTAACCTTAAACTTGTGAAAGTTTGAGGGCTCATGATTATGTGAATAATCGAGAAACCAAGGTGTCGGGGGTTCAAATCCCCTCGGGACCATGATTGAGGAATTTGAAGTATCTCTGATGAATACTGTTGGCAGTGTTGTCTATCGGGCTTTTTAGTTGAGCAAGATAAAACGGTTCACCTCCCAGAATCTCTCACAAAGTCCAAACTAAACAAAAATTAAGTTTATGGTTTTTAGCTAAATTCTTATTAAAAGCCCTTACTGCAGAATCTTCCTTATATCCTCTATATGGTCTGCTATTTCTGTTCCTTTCTTGGTCAGCTTTATTATCTTTATCCTTCCCTGTTTTTCAAACACAACAAGTCCAAGCTTCTCAAGTGTCTGCAGTATTTTAACTGCGTGACTGTAAGTGCAGTCTACTTCCTTAGCCAAAACACTCCCATATCTCGCTTTTGATACTTTTTTCAGGGCTATCAGCATCAAAGCCGGCTTGCGCCTGAAAAAGATGTCGAAATTGTCTTTCATTTTCCTTAGTCCTTAGTCGTTTAGAGCCATATATTTAACATACACTTAATATATGTTTTCTAAACTATACATTAAAACCCTTATTTTCGTTTTTAAACCTTTCCATAATACATATTAAAAATTCACTACGACTTGGTGAGGTTGCAAAAACAAGCGGCAGAGTGACAGTTTTAACAATTTTTCATATCGTCACTGTCAATATAACTAGCAATCGCCGGCTTTAACCTCATATTGAGTGAGTGAATCCCGGCTGATATTTAACAAAAATTAACAAATTATGGTTCAATCAGCTTTTAACTACACTACACCATAATTCTTCCCATCTATTTAAATTATTGATTTTTTAAGTTGTTGTAAGGCAATAATTGGCAACTTTATCTTTGATAAAATAATATCTAAAGATTTCTTTTATTAATAAAAAACCTGAAAATGGTTAGTGGCTACATTTTTTTGTAAGAAAAGTTGAATGTTGAAAAGTTAGACGGTGGATTTACATTAATTGAAAAATTAGGCATTTGTAGACTGTAACGAATTAATAGGCATTAATTAAGAATAGGTGTATTTAACTTACCGGCTTGTATTAATGCCTTGGTCAAATATAAGATGTATAGTATCGGCAATAATTGTTTGCTGTTCATGCTGCAAATGTAACTGGATTTTCAGATAATCTCCTCAAAAGTAACTTATTTAAAGCTGAATATTGTTTCTCAATCATGATTGATATCACTCTCATCAGGGATGCTTCTGACATTGTCAAGGACAGCCAGAAAAAGAGGGGCATGGATGAATCAGTTGTTGACCAGCTGCTAAAGCTTGACAAGGATTGGCGTTCTCTAAAAAAAGAAGTTGATGAGCTTAGAAGCAGGAGAAATAAGATTTCCGAAGATATTAATATCGCACGAAAGAGCGGCAGGAATGCTGATTCTCTGCTCAAGCAAGCAAAAGAAATTCCGCAGGAACTTGCCCGTTTGGAAGCTGTCATGAAGGAAAGAGAAACCGAAAGAAACAGGCTCTGGAAGGAGATTCCAAACATAATTGACAAAAGCGTTCCAGTCGGCGACGCTTCCAGGAATAAGGTCATTGAAACACACGGCAAAATATCAAAGCCAAAATTTCTTCATAAAGACCATGCAGATATTTTAGAATCTCTTGACCTGCTTGATACTCAAACTGCTTCAAATGTATCTGCTTCGCGTTTCTATTATCTTAAAGGTAATTTAGTAAAGCTAAACTATGCAATAATATCCTTTGCCCTTAACTTCCTGGCAAAAAGACATTTTACTTTAATTCAGCCCCCCTTCATGCTTAGAAGAGAGGTTCTTGAAGGCGCATTGCCTCTCGGTATTTTTGACGAGATGATTTACAAGATTGAAGGCGAGGACTTATACCTTATAGGAACTGCCGAGCACGCAATCAATGCCTATTATTACAATAAAGAAATCCAAAGCAATGAGATGCCCATCCGTTTTGCAGGCATTTCAACTTCTTTCCGCAAGGAAGCTGGCGCACATGGAAAAGACACAAAGGGTATTTTCAGGGTTCACCAATTTGAGAAAGTGGAACAATTTGTTTTCTGCAGACCGGAGCAGGCTTGGAAAGAATTTGAGCTAATTCTTGATAATTCGCGCCAATTGCTTAAAGCCCTGGAAATTCCTTTCCGTTTTGTTGTTCTTTCATCCCAGGAAATGGGCCGCGTTCCTGTCAAGACAATTGATTTTGAAGGTTACTTTCCTTCTCAAAAAGCTTATTGCGAACTCGGCTCTTGCTCCAACTGCACAGACTACCAGGCAAGGCGCAGCAACATCAGGTTTAGCGACGGCAGGGAGATGAAATTTGTCAATACCTTAAACAACACAGCCATAGCCACTGAAAGAATGATAGCCTGCCTCATTGATAATAATCAGCAGCCAGACGGCTCAATAAAGATTCCAAAAGCTCTCTGGCCTTACACAAAGTTCAAGGAAATTAAGGCTAAGAAAAGTGTTAAAAAAGAAAAAAAGTCTAATAACAAAGTGAAAAAAAGAGAATAGAGTTGTTAAGAAAAAATAAGCTGGTTATGATCCGCTACACTACTGATCTATGTTCAGTGGTTATAGCATAAAATTAGTCATGTATAATTGATGGAGATGGATTTACGTTAATTGATGATTTTCTCAGATTACTAACGGAATTATTTTTTGGTGATTAGACAATAATCGCACCAATAAGTTACCTCAGAACCAAGAATAATTAACTAATAAGCTGTAAAACGCTGCTCTCAGCTGCATGCAATTATCTGACATACTAATTAAGGTTAAGATGGTTATTGATAATGAGCATAAAGGTTATTGATAATAGTTATATTAAAAATTAGTGCGGAAATGTATCAATCACCTTTTTTTATATATAGCCAAGGACTTTAGTATTTCCCCACTTTGTCATTGGCTATTTAGGGAAAGACTTATGTCTTTCACTATAGTTGTTTTCCATAAAGCTTAAAATCCCTGAATTCTCCAATTAGCTCATGTTAAAATCAGATGTTAGTATTCCTAAACACGTGTCAATCATTCTCGATGGCAACCGCCGTTTTGCCAAAAGGCTCATGAAGGAACCCTGGAAAGGCCATAAATACGGAGCGGGAAAAATCCGCGAACTGCTCAAATATTTCATGAATTACGGCATTACTGAACTAACCCTCTATGCCCTGTCTGTAGACAACATCAACAGCCGCCCAAAGAATGAGCTTGAGATGCTCTTCAAAATATTCAGGAATGAATTAAGGAATCTGAACTTGCAGGAGCTCAATGAAGAAGGCATAAGAATTCGTTTTATAGGAAATCTAAAACTTCTTCCCGAAGATATAATGAAGCGGTGTGAAGAATTAGAAGATAATACTAAGGATAATAATCCTCTCACAGTTAACTTCGCCATTGCCTATGGCGGTCGAGAAGAAATAATTGAAGCTGTTAAGAGAATTATTAACAGTAAAGTCAAGTCAAAGAATATTAATGAGGATATTATTAATAATAATCTCTACATGCCGGACGAGCCCGATCTCATCATCAGGACGGGCGGTGAAAGGCGTACCAGTAATTTCCTTCCATGGCAGGCTACTTACAGCGAATGGATTTTCCTTGACAAGATGTGGCCTGAATTCACCAAGGATGATTTGAAAGCCTGCATTGAGGAATTCTCGAGGAGAAAGAGGAATTACGGGAAGTAGTAAAAACTTCTAAATTTCAGAGAATATCACTTTCATAGCCCATTCAATTTCCCTTTCCATTAAGCTGAATTTTTCATCAGCCAGAAAATCTTTTCTCTTAAGCTCAATTTCAAGTTCTCTTTCCAGTTTCTTTCTGATATTTATCTTATCATGATTATTCCAGTTTTCTCTTAAAGAAACTTTTTCTGCTTCACGCATTAATATTTCTGCATCCTTGGCATATTTTGATGCATACAGCTCATTTTTATTGACAATGCTTCCTATCTTATGCCTTAGTGCTTTTGATAAGATATTCACTATCTTTTTAATATCACTTTTCTTGCTCATTTTGCATCTATCAAATTATTTATTTTATCAAGTTTGGACCTGATAATTTCTCTTACTTCCTTAAGCATTGCGTCGCTAATCTCCTCTCCTCTTTTTAAGTAAGAAAAGACTCTCTTTCCCAATATCCTGCTTATCTCCTTATTTATCTTTAGAGGATCTGAATCCTTTTCTAACAAAAAGAGTTCTATGGCAATCAGCCTTCTGATGCTGTCATAATATGCTCGTGATTTTACTCTTATCTCTAAAAGATCTTCCGGCATCATTAACAGGAATTTTAGATGATTTTTATCCAAGCTTGTATTTTGCGAAAGAGAAAATTTTTTATTTGAGGCATAATAATAAAGCATGCTCCGGGTTACAGGACAAACTTTTATCAGACGCCCAAATTTCTCTTCAGAAACAGCAATTATATGGAATTTAAGCTGCAGCTTTTCAGTTAAAACTGAACAGACTTCCTCTTCAGCATTTTTCCCGACTATTATAATATCAATATCATTATAATCCTCCCTGCTGGTTAAAAAAGAACCAACAATAAAAGCCTGCTCAATGTTATTAAAGTCCTTTATTACAGAGAATATCTCTTCAATTATCTTTCTCTTAAAATCTCCCAAGTCTTTAATATTCTCAGAATAATAAACACGGGATTTTTTCTCTATTAAACGCACTTCAACCAAATCCCCGACTTCAAATGTCATTCTCATTTCTGCAGGCACATATATCTGATTGAACCTGCTTCCCTTTGAAACTCTATGTATAAACTTCATATACGTATTAAGTACGTATTATATTTAAAGGTTTGCTACTGGAATTTTGGGAGGATGAAAGCTAAGTTTATAAGCAAATCTATACAGATGATTTCTATGAAAATCCTGGCCTTTGGCGACATTCACAGCGACAAAAGAAAAGCGCGCGAGCTGGCTGAGCGTGCCAAGAAAGAAAAAGTGGATTTAGTTGTGATCACAGGAGACTTAACCCATACAGAATTTTTGACAGAAGGAATTATAGGGCCCTTTGCCAGGCACGGAATCAAAGTCCTGATGGTTCCTGGAAATCACGAAAGCAATGCAGCCATTAACTTCCTTGAACAGCTCTACAGCAACTCAAAGAACATTCATGGCTCTTATGTCATACATTATGGTTTAGGATTCTTCGGAGCCGGCGGGGCAAATATCGGTCCAAACATCCTTTCAGAGAGCGAGATAGAAAAGCTTTTGAACGATTCCCACAGGGCTCTTCTTAACTCAAAGAGAAAATTCTCAAAGAAAGTAATGGTCACTCACCTTCATCCCCGTGGTACTATGTCAGAATCATTTGGATTTGAAGGCAGCCGCGCCATAAGAAAAGCCATTGAAAAATTCCAGCCTGACCTGGCATTGTTCAGCCACATCCATGAAGCTGCCGGCATGTATGACATAATAGGAAGCTCCCGCGCGATTAACGTTGGAAGAAAAGGAATGATAATTGATGTTTGACTAAAATGTCGGAAGAAAAGGAATGATAATTGATGTTTGACTAAAATGTCGGAAGAAAAGGAATGATAATTGATGTTTGACTAAAATGTTGGAAGAAAAGGAATGATAATTGATGTTTGACTAAAATGTCGGAAGAAAAGGAATGATAATTGATGTTTGAAAATCTAAATCCACCGAGAGTAATCCCCAGAGCTCAATACCCTTTCAATGTATTCCGGCTCTAATCTTCCTTTCTTATTGGCTTCTCTAATTTCTCTGGAGTTCTTCATCACCGCTCGCCCATTAACTACTACCTGGCCAAGCAAGTAAATATCCCCTTCGCTTGCTTTTTGAACAAATGTTTTTCTTGGAGAAATTCTGAAGCCATGCGCGGCAACTACTGGATGAATTCCCAAGAACGCTTCATTGGACTCATCTCCTTCTGATGTTACAGTAACATCGTCCAAGTACCTGCTGTATCTGAATCCTCTTCTATTGCATCCTTCTTGTATAGCCACATCAATTCCCATGAATAATTTGTTGAATAAAGTATTTGATAATCCTGAACCAACAGCTAATCCTCTTGTCCCTCTGCTAGCATAATGAACTGTTGATAGATATGCCAGGTTTCCGGCAACTCCGGCTCTTTCTCTCTCGGTCAGCCCAAATTTTGAATCTTCCAGAAGAGCATAATAAAAATCATACACCTTGTCAATCCCCACTCCTGGAATAGCATCACTTATATCCATTGAGAACGCTGTTCTTATCGGCACGTGAGTTTTCACGCTTCTTTCAGCGCTCCATCCTTTCTCAATTCCATGGCTTGCTGGATGCGAAGGCACAGACTTAACCAAAGGGATTAAACAACGATTGACAAATTCCAGGAATGCGGCCTGGGGAACAGAAATATCTCTTACCCTGCCATTACTATCGGCTTTTTGGAACCGCGAGTATAAGCTTCTTCCCTGGTCAAGCATTTCTAAAACATCTCTCCACAGATTTGCAGGCCTATATGCTTCATCAACTTCCGGAAATAGTGTAGATATTCTGTTTCTTGGAGTAATTGCTGCGTCAATAACTGCTCCTGCGGCTTCTATAAGACTTTCATCACGAAGATTCACCACCACCTCATTCAGCATTTTTAACAACCATTTTGCTCCTATTTAAATTTATTCGTTTTTCATAGCATATTTGCAAAAGCTCATGACTATTTTTCAATTGATACATAAAAAATACAAACGGTGGTATATTAAAGAAAGAATTTTTATTATAACCTTCAATTTCAGAAAAATTATTAGAACGGCCATACAAATCTCTGCCATCTTTTTTTATCAAAATCATAATCTTCTCTAGACTTGTATTTTATTTACATATTTCTGTACAATTTTTGTCAATAGTGTTGTACACAACAAAAATGCTTAAATAACAGTGATTATTGGTATGTTCATGCTTACTAATGAGGTTGTAAGAGAGATTGAGAAATTTGTATATTCCAAGCCGAGAAGCATTCAGGAGATAGCAGAAAAAATAAATAAGAACTGGCGCACGGCAGACAGATATGTTGATGACATCTCCAGGAACTATGGAACCATTGCCACCCGCACCTTTCGCGGAGGCACGAGAGGCGCACTGAAGATTGTTTACTGGGCTAGTATTGAAAAAGCAAGCCATTCAGTTTTTCAGGAGAGCCTTGAAAATGAGCTCCTGTTAAGGAAGGGCAAGGAAGAGTTTTCTTCTTTTGATATCTTCCAGCACGTTGATAATAAGAAGAAAGAAGTTTGGATGCAGTCAGGAAAGGATGAAGTCTTCATAGGAAAGCTTGACAACCTTGCCAATATGCTTCTCAAAGTTAAGAAGCAGCTTATTCTTTTTTCCGGAAATCTTTCCTTCACACAATACCGCGACAGGAAAACAGATATTTTCAAAGTCATTGATGGCATGGTAAAGAAAGGCATCAGTATTAAAGCAGTCTGCAGAGTTGATCTGGCAGGCATTGGCAATATTGAAAAGCTTCTTTCTCTTAACAAGAAGTACGGCAAGGAGCTCGTCGAAATCAGGCATCGTGACCAGCCATTGAGGACTACTATTGTTGATAATCAATTCTTCAATATGAAGGAGATCTTTTTGCCTACTGGAAGGGAGGGCGAGCTTAAAGACATCACTTTCGTCTTCTATACAATTTATGACAAAGAATGGATTGAATGGCTCACAAAAATATTCTGGAAGATGTTCTCAAGCTCAATTGATGCAAACAGAAGGATTGAGGAGCTTAAAAACATAGAAAGGCACAGGAGAAAATCTGAAAAATAAAAAATTAAGAAAAATAAATATAAGAAACAAAAAAAGCGTTTGCTTAAGCAAACGCCGCTTTCACATCTTTGCTGAAGAGCAGATATCCTGCTATCAGAGCATCAATGATTATGCTCAATATTGAGAAGCTTATAAGAGCCGATATCAAACCTAAAACAGCAAGAACTATCGCAGTTATTCTGGCCCAGTTCCTTCCCTGCCATAACCCTCTTCCTACAAAGAACTCCAGCACTCCTACAGCTATGAAGATTATCGCTCCAATAATCAGGAGCCCTGCCCCAAATATGGAATAGAAAGGCATGAAAGCCATTAATCCAGTTGCTCCTGCGCCGGCAATCATCATGATTCCTGCGAGAACAAAGAGAACAGCCCCAATATAGTAGAGCACAGCAATCACTTTAACTAAAGTGGGCACGCTTTTTCCATCAGCCATTTTTACGATTGTATTTCAACACCTCCTTTCAATGATTCAAATATTAAAGTATTAATCACTATTAATCCCCGTGCTTATTGTAACCTTTGATTATTTAAATAACTTCCGCAACATTATAGTATCTCTGATATTTATATAGTCCGATGAGTGATATTGTTGATATAATACTATATTAATGATTAGTTATGTATAAATATTGACTATTTATTCTTTAGTGATAAATACTCATCGGAGATACTCACATTAACCTTTGCTGAACAAACGCAGTCTGTTTAGAAAGCGAGCTAACAACTAGAGCATTATGGTACAGATCTAATTCAGCAATACACCCATTGTCATCGTCAATAACATCACCATTTGTTATATCAAGATTATATAATTAACTGAGATTTAATTCTAATGCTAATTTTTATCAGCTATAATTTAATTTATCAGAGATGATATTCAAGCACTTTTTAAACAAAGCCGCAACACTAATAAACTATCCTTCCTCTCGTTTTTTATGCCTCCTCGTAAAAAGTCTGATGGTAATGGTTACGTTCCTTTGGATGAAACTTCAGTCAAGCATGCTCTCACCATACCTGAAAAGCCAAAATTAGCTGTTGAGAAAATAGAAAGGCAGGGCAGGATAATTCCAGGAAGTTATAAGGGAACAGAATGGAAATCCAGAGAATCCAGAGAAAAAACAATCAAAGAAAAAGCTGAAAGAGAACCTCCAGTTAAGAAAATTGGAAAAGGAGAATATATTCTTATTATAACTGAAAAGCCCCAGGCTGCAACTAAAATAGCAGAAGGGCTGGGAGTTGAAGGCAAAATCAGGAAGTTCAACCTGCCCGGAGGAGTATACTATTACGAAGTCCAGAAAAACAATGAAAAAATTGTCGTTGCCTGCGCCGTCGGGCATCTCTACGGCTTGCAGCAAAAAGAGGGGGAAAGAGGATGGCCAATATTCAACTTAGAATGGGTTCCTTCTTATTCACGCAAGGGCGCCGAGTTTACGAAGAAATACTACTTCACTTTAAGGAAGCTTGCAGCAAAGGCAAAGTCATATGTCATAGCTACGGATCTTGATGTTGAAGGCGAAGTTATCGGATGGAATATCATTCGTTTTCTTTGCGGTGAAAGCGACGCGAAGAGGATGAAATTTTCTTCTTTGACAAAAGATGAAATTGAAAAAGCTTACACTAATATCTCCCCAACCCTTGACTGGGGTCTTGCTGTAGCAGGAGAAACAAGGCATCACTTAGACTGGCTGTATGGAATTAATCTTTCGCGCGCTTTGATGGAAGCTATAAGAAAGGCAGGCAACTTTCGCATCATGTCAATAGGCAGAGTTCAGGGGCCTACTCTAAACCTCGTTGTAAAGAAAGAGCTTGCCATCAAATCCTTCAAGCCTGAGCCTTTCTGGCAGGTATTTATAATAATTGAATGGAACAATGAAAAAATAGAATTAAAATATGTAAAGGATATAAAAAAAAGCTCAGAACTCAAGCAGTTTGAAATTATCAGGAATAAGCGAGCGAGCGCCGAAACTACTTCAACTGACCAGACAATCCCCCCTCTCCCCGTATTTGACCTCACAACCCTGCAGACAGAATCTTACAAATTCTACGGCATTACTCCCTCTCAAACCCTCCAGACAGCCCAAAGGCTGTACCTGTCCGGATTAATCAGCTATCCGCGAACATCCTCTCAGAAAATTCCACCCGGCATTGACGTTCTTGGTATTGTTAAGAAATTATCAAAAAAATTCAGAAAAGAATCATCATTAGTGACAAGAAAGCACCCAATTGAAGGCTCTAAATCCGACCCAGCTCACCCCGCCATTCATCCTACTGGCGAAATTCCGGGAAATCTCTCTGCTGAGGATTCAAAAATTTATGAGTTAATTGCCCGCCGTTTTTTGGCCTCAATGTGTGATAATGCACTCGTTCTAAACAGAAAAGTTGAAGTTGTTATTAACGGTTTATCATTTCAGGCTAAAGGCTTGCATATAAAGAAAAAAGGATGGATGGAAGTCTATCCAATCAGGTTAAGCGAGAAGGAAATTCCAGAAGTCAACGGCGATGTAGAAATCCTTGAAATGCGCATTGAGGAAAAACAAACCCAGCCGCCAAAGCGTTACTCTCCAGCGTCGCTAGTTTCAGAATTAGAACGAAAACAGCTCGGCACAAAAGCTACCCGCGCAGCGATTATTGAAACTCTTTACAACCGCGGATATATTAAGGAGCGCAGCATTGAAGCCACTCCAATAGGAATCTCTCTAATAAGCTCTCTGGAAAAATATTCTCCGATAATAATTGATGAGAAGCTTACAAGGGAGTTTGAGAAGGAAATGGAATCCATCCGGAAAGCAAAGAAAGACCTTGAGAAAAAAGAAGAAAATATTATTGAAAAGGCAAAGAAAGTCATTCTCAAAATAGAAAAAGAATTCCGCAAATCAGAAGCAAAAATAGGCAAAGAGCTTCTTGATGCCCTCAACAATTTAAGGCAGCAGGAAAAAATTGAAAACACCCTCAACAAATGCCCTGCCTGCAATGAAGGAAATCTGCATATTCTCTTCAGCAAGCGTTTTAATAAATCATTCGTTGCCTGCAATAAATACCCCGACTGCAGAACTACTTTCGGCCTGCCAGCGGGATTTGTTAAAAAAATTGACGGCAAACTATGCGAAAAGTGCAGCTGGCAGAAGCTTCTCCTGCTCAAGAAAGGCCGAAGGCCATGGGAGTTCTGCTTCAATCCCAAATGCCCGTCAAGAAAGGAGCAGGAGCAGCGGCAGAAGGAATACGAAAAAGAGCGTGAAACGGAAACGGAGAGGGAAGAAAAATAATTATATAATTAGGTGAGCAGTGTAAATCCACACTAACCTTTAATATAACTATTATCAATAGACTTTATGCTCATTATAAATAACCCTCTTAATATCAATTAATATGCCAGACACTTACATGCAGCTTAGAGCAGTGTTTTACAGGTTATCAGTTAATTATTATTGGTTCTGAGGTAATTTATTGGTGCAATTATTGTCTAATCACCAAGCATTATTACACTCAAGAATTTTTACTCCAGACCCAGAAACGAAAAGAATCCTGAAGTATTAAACCTTTGAGTTATCAGCTTTCCTAAATAATAAGCGCTTCCGAATAATATAACCCCGGGCACTAATGCTATTCCAAGGCTCGGCGCCAGCAATCCTGTGCCTATTGTTCCAAGAGTTCCTGCTCCTATGCTCTCCATTATCTGAACAGCTATCGGTACTGATTTCTCAACTCCTCTCTGCAGAGCGTCAATCTGCATTATCACTCTTCCTTCCTTGAGCACGCGGACTTTCTTGTCTTCTTCTGACACAAGAACAACAAGATTGCCGGGCTTTTTTGAAGCAGTTATTGCAGCGCTGTGCCTCGTCCCAAAATTTCTCATTATGGAATTGGTTTTAATCATTGCTCCATAAGCCATCACAATTCCTTTGTAATCAAGAATTACAGCTCCGTCAATCAAGGCCAAAGACTCAAGAAGCTTCGGATTGTCCAGCGCTTTAAATGGAGGAACTGCCTGATCAACAAGAACATTATAGTCTGCCTCTCCGACGACAAACAGCGCTCCCTCTCCTCTCTTGGCTACCCTCAACGCTACTTTTATCAGGGTTTCTTCAACTTCTTTTAATGAAATTTCAATCATGAGAAAAATTTTAAGCGAGCGTTTAAATTTTATAAAAAATTGTTTTTCCTCTTTATTCTACTGAAAAACATGGCTTTTATTTAAATCTTTCGCAGTTTTCAATTATTGTCTTATCCAGAAATAATGTCCTCTCGGTAAAGAAGATAAGACCTGCTGTAGAGCAGGTTCTTATGAAGAAACTTAACAAGCGAAAGATACAATGGATTGTTAG
>JAGVWS010000007.1:22572-23014 GCA_018304165.1 Candidatus Pacearchaeota archaeon | reverse complement strand
CGCTTCAATACATCCATTCTCATTATTTTCCGTATTAAGGTTTTTTATTTCCATCCCTATTCCGGGAGGCCTTATCTTTACATTTGCATATTGATATCCTGAACTGATATTTTCATAATTAGGCATTATTATTGGAGAAGTAACATCTCTTTCATTCACCCATGCGCATTTTTCTTCTCCCGTTCCGGGATTCAGCAGTTCGCATGCTGCTCCGAGAGATTTGCATTTATATTCCGTGCACGGATAATTTTTAGAATCAAAGTTGCACTTCTCGCAGTCCGCGCCTCCTTTCGGCGCGTTCCATGTATTGCATTGGAAATTGACTTTTTGTGTGTTTGAGTCTTTGTATGTCAAGGCAAATACAAGCAAGCCGATGCCGATGCCTATTCCTGTTGCTCCCCATAACCCTCCCTCCATAATATTCCCAATCAGGGCGTCATTA
>JAGVWS010000007.1:0-22531 GCA_018304165.1 Candidatus Pacearchaeota archaeon | reverse complement strand
CCCCTGCCATTATTCCTGCAAATGCACCATAACTCAGAGCGCTTGTTAATCCAGAGTCAAGCCCGAACAAACCTCCCAGCAGCTGTATTACTCCGACGACAGCCGCCGCTATCTGGAATCCTGTTAAAATATTATCTAAAGCAAAAGCCCATGGGCCTGTTCCTAAATTGCCGAAGATGCTAGAGGTGTAAGGCTTTTCTCCACGGCCCAATTCTGGTTCAAGATTCCATTTAGTATTATGGAGTTGTTCTTGTGTTGCTTTAAATACCTGACCATTTTTTAATTTTACATTGTATAGATTGGGGTTTTCTGTGCTTTTTGTTATTGCATCTACTTCTATGTTTATTCCATTAACCTCATAATAGGCTGTTTCCTTAAGAGTATAAGATTCTGGTAGTAGATTCTTAGAAGGACTATTTAGCGCTACTTTTGCCTCTTTAGAAATCCTTGCTTTTAAGGCATCGAAATCTTGCGAGAGGGGTGATGCATCTGTATCATCAGCATTTACCCCTAGAGTACCGGAACCATCACCTTCAGTTGTTACACTACTCACCACACTCGCCTCATTAATCACAAACGCAAACGCAAAAACCGCCAGAACTAAGTTAGAAATAATCAGCAGTGACCTGATCTTTTTAGAAGCTAAACTCCCGCCCTTTTTTCGCATTAATTAATCACGCCTTCGGCGTTTAAAAATCCTGCGCCTGTTAAGGTACTCTATAATTTAAGTGTCTAATTATTTAGAAAGAGAGGATATCAGCTTGAACCTTTGTTCAACTAAGGTATCATTAAGGTAGTATTTGATTAAGCAGTGATAATAAAATGTTCCTTGGGGGATTGCTAAAAATTTTACTGGATTAATACTGGTTAGAATAGAACACCTTTTATTATCTCTGTTAAGTGGGTCTGTGTTTGATATTACTGCTTCACTTTGGGTTATTGCTTCACCAGAAACTTCATCACTAATGGTTAATGAAACTTTTTTTCCTTCTTCGGATCCGTTAAAATATGTTATGGCAGCAATCCTTGATCCTCTCTCAAGCAGGTCATATCTTGTAAATTCCCTGGTATCAACCCTTCTAAATTCACCTTCATCAATTTTATTATTGTAATTACTATCATTCCATTCACCAATAACAAAATTATCGCAGTCAATCTCTAAATTAAGTGCCTTTTTCCACGCTTTTTCTCTTACTTCTCTTATTATCATCTGTTGGTTACTTTCAAATCTTGGGTCATTATGGGCAACGGCATGTAATACTGGCATTCTATATTCATCTCTTTCTGGTCCTGTTCTTGACCCCATTACTGCTTCTGCCATTTCTGAATTTCTTAAGTTTTCTCCACTTCCAACTCCTAATTCATAAACGCCGGTTGCTAGTGATCTATAATCCGGGTCTACGGCTCCTCTTTGGCTGTTTAAAGCAGCAGCACCGGTTATTCTTGCCAATAATGCGCCCTCTGGCGTCTCGCATCCCCCGCCAATCATTCCCGCTCCAACCATTCCAGCCAATCCTAAAGAAACTGAAGCCACTCCTCCAACCAGCCTTTGCTTAAGGTTTTTGGGCATGATTTGAAGAGTGTATGAAAGTATTTAAGGATTATTGAAGTAGCAGCAGATACATGACTGGCAGTTATCAGGTGTAGAAGAAAAATGTCGCCAATCTTTATTTTGCGGGACTATCTGGCATAATTTACTTTTTCTATTTGACTGATTTGTTCAACACCCATATTGTGCTTTTTATCAGCTTTTTCCTTAACAGAAACCTTTATAAATAACCTCACTATTATAAGAATATCCTTAATTTTAATGAGGTTAAAATAAATGAAAGAAATTTACATCACGAGAGATTTAGAAAAGAAAATTAATAAATATCTTAAAAGAAAGGAGATAATAGCCATAGTTGGGCCTCGGCAGTGCGGGAAAACAACACTAATGAAGCATGTATTTAGCAATTTAAAAAATGGCAACTTTGTAAGTTTTGATGATCGAAACCTGCTTAAACTATTTGATGAAGATATTTCATTATTTATAAAAAAGTATGTTGATGGCAAGGATTACCTGTTTATTGATGAATTTCAATACTCCAAAGACGGAGGAAAACAGCTTAAATTTATTTATGACAGCCAAAAGATAAAGATTCTTATTTCCGGCTCTTCAGCTCCGGAACTTTCAATTCAAAGCATTAAATATTTGGTTGGGAGAGTTTTTGTTTTAAATCTGTATCCCCTGTCCTTCTTAGAATTTTTAAATTATAAAGATAAAAAACTGCTTGAGGTCATTTCTAAAGAAAAGTTTAGTGAGCCTGCACTTAAATTAATCAGTGATTATTATGAAGAATACTGCATTTTTGGCGGATACCCTGCTGTAGTTATTTCAGATAGCAGTGAAGAAAAGATTGAGGTTTTAAAAAATGTTTATAACACTTATCTTCTCAGGGAAATAAGGGATATCCTGCAGATAAGTGATGACTCTAAACTGATTAGCCTGATGAAGGCCCTTGCTTTGCAGACCGGAAGCTTAGTAAATTATAAAGAGATTTCGCTGCTTTCCGGGCTTAAGTATGATGAAGTTGTAAAAAATGTGAATATTCTCAGGAATACTTTTGTCTGTCTTGAAAGCAAGCCGTTCTTTAGGAATAAAAGGAAGGAACTCGTTAAGTCTCCCAAAATTTATTTTTTAGATTTAGGATTTAGAAACTTTATAATCAATGATTTCAGGAAATTGAAGGATAGGCAGGATTTTGGAGGTATTAATGAGAATTTTGTTGCCTGTGAAATTTCCCGGAAAGATTTTATTCTTAAATTCTGGAGGACTAAAGCAGGTGCAGAAGTTGATTTTGTTATAGAGAAAGATAATGATATAATTCCCATTGAAGTTAAGACTACTTTAAGAGATTCAAAATATGGGAAGTCACTCAAGAATTTTGTTTCAAAAAATAAGTCTAAGAAAGGATTTATATTATCCTTTAGTCATACTGATAAAATTATTCTGGAAGGAGCAACAATAAGATTTGCCCCCATATTTCTTACTGAAAAGATAATAAGCCATCTGAATAATTCTTCATAAAACTAAACGCAAACACCGCAAGAATCAGATTAGAAATAATCAGTAATGACCTGATCTTTTTAGAAGCTGAACTCCCGTCCTTTTTCATTAATTAATTAGCATTAGCGGTTTTATAAAACTTTAGAAGAACTCTTTTAAACAACCATCTCTTATATTATCCGGCTGTCGCTTTCTGGATAATTGTCGTTAGCGGACTAAAGTCCGCAGTAAAATGCAAGGGATTTTTGATTTATAAATAACCTCACTATTATAAGAACAGCATTAATTTTAGTGAGGTTAAAATAAATGAAAGAAATTTACATCACGAGAGATTTAGAAAAGAAAATTAATAAGTATCTCAAGAGAAAGGAGATAATAGCCCTAGTTGGACCTCGGCAGTGCGGGAAAACAACATTAATATTCTAAACAGAACAAAACATCAATGGAGCATAAAGCCCCATTTTATGCAATAGAACTTACACATAGCACTCAATCCCTTACTATTATAAGAACCTATCCTTATAGGCAAGGATTAGAGCGGTTTGTCGTTAATAGATAAAAACAGCCCATAACTAACCCTATGCAGATAAACTGTAAGTATTGGCTATCATATTATACAATAATAAACAAGGTAAACACTCATTAGTCCATGAAATTATTGTCTAAATATTTTTATGACATCGGTAACATTTATACTTTCCTTCTTTCCAGAGACAATAATTTTTTCATTTATCTTTATTTGTTCAGAATAAACCTGTAAAGTTCTTTCAATGTCCGGCATAACTTCATTATCAAATGTCTCTTTTTGGAATTGGGGTGATGAAGCCCAGTCCTCTCTGAATTTCTGTGCTGTCAGAATAATTTCTTTACAGCGCTCAACTATCTCACTAGACAATATCTTTAGGTCTAATGCTTCCTCAGAATTAATACCTCCTATAGAATACTTTTCTTTAAGGGACTCATACTCCCTGATATTTTGAAGTGTCTCGTTGCTATAATCTGCTAAACGTATTAGTTGATCTTCTGATTTGATTGGTTGTATAGGTTGTGTAAAAAAACTTAAACATCCTGTAAGAGTTATTGTACCTGTTAACAATAATTCTTTCAAGCTCATTTTGTTATAAATACCTCCTTGGTTACGCGCTCTTTTCAGTCAATGAATTTATTTTAAGTTCAGAATGCTTACATATACCTCTTTCTCATCTAGTATCCAACTGAATGAGAATGAGCCGGGAGTTACTCCTTTCTTTTTCTCTTCATCAATAAGCCAGCCTGCCGAGGCTCCTGGAGATGGACTGAGATAAACCCATGGATTTTTATTGTCTGCGAGGGGAGTTTCATTATCTTGGGTAAGGTCATTTTCAACATTCAACTGATATCTAAAATCCAAAAGAGTGTTGCCTCTATCATCTCTCAATAAATACCTGAGGAATTTCTGGTCAGCTCTGAATCCAAAAGCTCCTTTAAATATTATTGTTTCGCTATTTTTTGCAAGCTCCTCCAAATCTACTTCTCCACTCAATGAATTGAGCTCTTCCTTGTTTATGGTACCATCACCATTGCTATCTCTCCATGATTTCATGTGAAATAATTTGTCTATGGCCGGCGTCCACTTTTCCTCATTGACTCCTATTATATATCCTTCCTGCACAACACAGTCAATAGCGTTTAATTGCAAGGTCTTCCCATCTTTTGTTTCTGCTGTTGCTTCAGACCATATATAAGAACCAGGACTTAGCTTAACGCCATAATTTTTTAGTCTTGATGTGGATGCTTTTGTACTATCTTCCTCCCACACTCTCCTGTTGTAAGGATCATTTCTTCCCCCAAGTCTTGAATCTAATCCTTCTCCCACGCTTCTTCCTGCGCTTTCAATTGCTTCAGCCGTTATTCTGTTTTGCTGCATAGCTAGTGACGCATCACCTATGTTCTTATAAGCTGAAGCTATAGCCATCTGCTTGGGCGTTCCGCCCTTGGCCATTGAAGCAGCTCCGAGAGCGCTCATAAACATAGCTCCTCCAGGAGTTTCGCAGCCAACAGTTAATATTGCTGCTAATCCACCTAATGCTAATAAAGAATTTCTTAACTTTTTCATTTTCTTAAAACCGATATATCTTCTCTCCTCTCTTTAATTCAGGATCTATCATTAGGGGGTTTATTAAACTCTCAACTAAATTTGGTATCGCTTTCTCTTCGTTTGTTCGCAAAAAATCTTTAAATTTGGCATACTCGTTTGTGAAGTTTTCAATATTAGCTTCTGCAGGCTGTGTTATTCGGAGAAAATAATCCATTGTTTGTCCATAAAGTATTGCTTGCTGATTTGACATGCAGTAATTGCGGAATTGTTGATTAGCTATTATAACTTCTGGTATTTTCTTAAGAAGATTCTCTGCCTCTTCGCGGGATATCTGCCCGTCTATTAATAAAGCATTTCTTACTCTTTTATAGTCTGCCGTAAAGTCATTTGCTCTATAAGCTAGGACAGCATGCGGTGCATCACTTCTTGTCTCTTGAGTACTCATGCATCCCCCGCTGATCATTCCCGCTCCAAGCAAGCCGGTTAATCCTAAAGAAACCGCGGTTACTCCTCCAACCAGCCTTTGCCTAAGGTTTTTGGGCATGATTTGAAGAGTGTATGAAAGTATTTAAGGATTATTGTCGCGGATTTACGGTGTGAAATTAATTTACAACTCATAGGCTTGCATTACAAAAACACCCAATTTATTCCAAAATAATAAGATTTATATACTATATTATATTTCACCTTTTAAGGTGAATTGAGATATGACTAAAATAGGGACAATTTTAAGAGAAGCAAAGGGTATAATAACAAGGAGAGAATTTGATAGCTTGGTTGATAAATATAATTTTGATAAAGATGTTTTAAGAAGAGTCATGCTGAATAAAGGCTACCTCTTAACAATATTCAGGGGAGTTTATTACCTAAGAAGTTATGAAGAAAAAAAGTTTAATACTTTAAAATATTCATCTTATGAGCTCTTGTCTCTTGGCCTGGAAAAGAAGAAAGTTGAATGGTATTTCGGGCTGAATACTGCAATAAAATTTCTTGGTTTGACTCATGAAGTTTTTCCCGTTAATATTGTGATTAATAATAAATTTAACAGGAAAAAACCAACGAAAATAGCCGGCTCAACTTTTCTATTCATTAAATTAAAGCCTTCCCTTTTCTTCAAGATTATAAGGGCAAAAACAAAAAATAATGTTTATCTTTATTACAGCAGCTTGGAAAAAACTCTTTTAGATATGATTTATCTGAAAAAAACAATTGATATAAAAGAATATAAATTTAACAAGCCTCTGTTTATAAGGGAATCTGGAAAATATAGCAGAATAGTTAAAAAGAAGATTGGAGAGCTGTTCTGATGGAAATTAATAAGGAAAAATTAAAACAATTCTTAATGTCTATAAAAGATAAGACCAGTATAACTGCTCAAGAATTAATTGAAAAAGATTTTTATCTTAGTATTTTGCTCTCAAAACTGGATTTTGAGGGGTACGCATTTAAGGGGGGAACATGCCTGGCTAAAGCTTACTTGGATTACTTCAGGTTTTCGGAAGATTTAGACTTTACTTTTGTTAATCAGAAGTTATGGAAAGGAAAATCTGCAAATAGCATCAAGAAGATATGCAAAGAGAAGATAAATGCCTTTGGAGAACAACTGGAAAAAATAGGGCTGGGATTCAGATTTGATAAAACTGACAAAAAATGTGTCATGTTGGGAAACAATAACAAGCTTGTAACATACAAAGTGCCTTACACCTCTGTTTTAACCGGAGAATCCTCCTACATAAAAATTCAGATTAATTTTCTGGAGGATATCCTTTTTTCTCCGGAAAAGAAGGAACTGCATTCATTGATAAAAATAAGTGATTTTTCAAAAGAAGATCAGGTTTATTATAATGAGCTTCTTGAGTTTTACAGGACAAAAAGCATATTAATTTACAACATTAAAGAAATTGTAGCAGAAAAGGCCCGTTCTTTGCTTACAAGAAAAGCAGTAAAATCAAGAGATGCTATTGACCTGCTTTTTATTTATAAAAAATTTAATATAAAGCCCCGGGACTTTTCAAAAGAGACAAAAGAAAAGCTCTTGCATTCAATAAATAATTACAGCAAATACAAGAATAATCTCATTTTAACAAGAGGAAAGCTTCAAGAATTGGAGTTTCAGTATGATGAAGTTATTTCACTCGTAATAAAGCCATTCAAAAAAGAGGATTTTGATGCATTTGTAAAAGAGCTTAAGCCATTTTTAATTGAGCTGGCTGCTATGATATAAAAAAGAAATAAGAATTATTTTTCACCGCCCTTTTTCATTAATTAGCATTAACGGTTTTATAAAACTTATTGGGAGATTATATATGGCGGGGATATACCCCCAAAATCTATGTATAGAGATTGTGATTTAACAATCCGCAGCTTAACCCTCTCCTTACTGTTCTGGTTCTCTATAAAACATTCTGCGGTATAAACCCCGAGAGGAGAACCAATATTGTTAGTATCTACGGAAAATAGTTCTGGTGATCCTATTTTTGTCCTTCTCTTTTCTTTATAGACTCTTCTTCCCTCTGAATCTATTAAGCGCATTTCCAGAATTTCTTCTTTGCCTAAATCTGAAGAAGGCATTAAAAAGTGATAAGAATAGCTGCTCTGCGGGACGTAATAATAAAAAATATTCAACATATCGCCCCTTTTTATGGCATTTCCAATCCCCTCAAGTTCATTTAAAGCATCATCTATCTTTCCATCAAGAGATTTATCGTTCCATCTCTGAAAGGTAAAAAAGTTTTTTCTCTGGCCAGAATGCTGGAATCTTAGGAATGGTGCTAAATAGGAACCAGCAGGAATTTCGTGCCTTATTGTTATTGGAGGATTTTCAAAAGGCAAATTAACTATTTCCAAGGGCTCTGTGGATCTGCACCCCAGGCACAGTAAAAGGCCGTAAAATGCAGATGAACCCAACAAATTCTTTTTGCTCATATTTATTTCACTCGTTTTTTATTTCGGCTATGGTGCTTATTCTGGAATACTCTGCCCGCATGTATTCTAAATAATTTTCACATGGATCGACTATTACCCTTTGGTAGTCTAAGCCTTGGGCCGGGGCAAGTAATTGCTGGTACTCCCTAGCAAGGTTTAGGAATTCTTCCTCCTTAATCATCCTGTTATGAATAAGATCTCCGAGAGACAAAACGCCACTATACGTGAATGCGTCATCTTTTCCAGCCATTTTTTTAAAAGTTATCAGCGTTTTATCCATTTCCCATCTCTGCTGAGAAATTTCTCTTTGTTTTTCCAGTATGCTCTTGCTTCTGAAAGTCTTTTCAGGGACATCGCTTGTTGTCGCAAATACGCCAGTTGGTTGAAGATTTCCCACTAAAAAAGCATCTGTCTGTATTCTATAATCATTTTGAATTTCTTCCGGGACTATAAGAACTGGTGGTGCCATAGTAAGAAAAAAAGATTCACATCCTGCTATGCTTGACAATCCTATTCCTGTTAAAACTATGCTGGCAAGGCTTTTTTGTATCATCTTTATTCCGAAAAATCTATTACAAAACTCTTTCTATATACCTCTTTGCCTTCTGATTCATAAATGCATAAGAATACTTCTTTGTTCCCGCTGCTCTTAATTCCTGTATTCTTTAGGAGGCCCGGATTAATTACTGTTATGGATTCGCAATAGGGCTGTCTCACTCCAGAATCATCAATTGTAGTAATAGCTTCATTAACAGTCTCAATAATCTTTCCAGAAGCATCCTGGACCTTTCTTGTTATTGTCTTGCCGTCAAAGCTTCTGTTAAATGCTGCCTGAAACCCCAGGTAGTGATTAGCTCTGTTAGACAAATCAGACAATTTGAATGTATCCTGCCTATTAACTTCTCCGGACTCTACAACGAAATTATTATTGTAATCTCTCCATAAGAATGTAAATGAGTTATTTTCATTTACAAGAGGCTCTGGTTGCGCAATTGCTGCCTGTTGCCCTACATACCCCTGACTGCTTCTTAATGCTTCTGCAATGTTCTGCCCAGCTCTTTCAGTCGCTTCTGCCTGCCCCTGGGCATTTAATCTTGCTAATGAGACATCTCCAAGAGCTCTGGACGCTGAAGCCAACGCCATCTGTTTTGGTGTTCCGCCCTTAGCCATTGAAGCAGCTCCAAGAACGCTCATGAACATTGCTCCTCCGGGAGTCTCACATCCCCCGCTCATCATTCCCACTCCAAGCAAGCCGGCTAATCCTAAAGAAACCGAAGCTACTCCTCCGACCAGCCTTTGTCTAAGGTTTTTAGGCATGAAACAGCGACGCTCATTGACTATTTAAGCATTTCTTCTCTGGAAGATAACGATTCCAATTCCCTTTCCAGAGGATTCTTCATAAAACCTAAGATTGTCTCTCTATCGCCCGCTGAAAAAGTCTCCGCAAAGCCTTCAACAGCAGCAGAGTAATTAGCTAATGATTCTCCATATTCTTTATTTATTCTGGAGTACTCTTTTATTTCATTATCGTCTAAGTATCCATCCAGAAGCGCCTTCTCAAGAAATTCCTTTCTCTTTCCATACAAGTAATCATATTCTTCCCTTGCTTCAAGCATTTTCCTTGCTTCCGCGTTCCGCACTTCCGCGTTCCGCGAGTGATAAGAGTAAATCTCTCCTGATTCCCCTGCCTCTCTTGTGCTTAAAGCTGCTAGGAATAACAACGCCAGTGCCTTCTTAATTTCCATTATTTATTATCTCATGAATAAACATTTATAAACAATTTCTGGTATCATTAAATATGTTTATTAGCCAATATAAGCATGACAAAAGAGGCCAGGTTACTCTCTTCATAATTATTGCTCTTGTTATAATTGCAATGATTGCTCTTCTCGCTTATTTCTGGAATGATATAAAGAGCATTACAGTTGAAACAACCCCCCAATCATTCATAGAATCATGCATGAATACTCCTATTGACAGCGCAGTAAACGATGTCTTTCTCCACGGAGGCACTGCAGCTCAGAAGAACTTCATTAATTATAACGGGGAAAAAATAGAATACCTCTGCTATACCAATGAATACTATAAAACCTGCGTTGTTCAGCAGCCATTATTGAAGCAGTCCATTGAGAGAGAACTCAACAGCCTCCTGAAAAGCCAGGCCAAAGTCTGCATTGATTCATTAAAAGAGGATATGACCTCAAAAGGTTATTCGGTTAATTCAGACAACCGCGTTGATTTTATTACTAACCTGTCTTTGGATAAAGCAGATTTCATTATCTCAACGCCAATTGTCTTTACTAAAGGAGACGCATCCCAAAGCTTTTCACACTTTACCATTTCCAGAAGAAGCAAGCTCTACGAACTTATTATGTCTGCTGTTTACATCCTTAATTGGGAAGCCCGCTACGGAGACTTTGATATTTTAACATTCATGTTTTCATATCCTGACCTGCGCCTTGAAAAGCTAAAGCAAAGCGAAGGCAGCAAGATTTATATCCTGAGCAGCCGAAGCACTAATGAGAAATTCATATTTGCTTCGCGAAGCATCTCATGGCCTCCCGGCTTCGCTGTAAATGAAAGAGTTGGAGAATGATAAGATTTTATAAAATGTTAGCTAATAAAATTATGATAATTGTGGTGGAGGAGTAAAATGAAAAACAACAAATTTTGTAAAAATTATATTGCTATGAAAAATAAAATGAGTAAGATAATATTGCCATGAAGAACCAAATAAGTAATCACATAGATAATAACACCTTAAGCTATAAGAATATTGTGAGTAGCCTGGGAGTTTTAGCATTAATTATCTTATCAGTTTATCTGATTGCTCTCTCTGCTGTATCAATTGTAAATGCCGCCGTCTCAACAGCAGAAGCAACTGTATGCTGCGAAAAGACAAAAGCGGGAGCATGGTGTCAAAATACATTGCCAGGCAATTGTGATGCTTCTTATTCAAGCACTCCGTCGTCATGCGACGCAACTTCCTTCTGCAGATTAGGAACATGCTATGATTCCACTGAAGGAACATGCGCTGAAAAAACCTCCCAGAAAGCATGTCAGGAGAGCGGAGGAGTATGGACTGAAGGCGCTCCGGACGAAGTTCCTCAATGCCAGAGTGGCTGCTGTGTTCTTGGAGACCAGGCCTCTCTAACAACATTAACACGATGCAAGAAATTATCATCATTCTATGGATTAGAAACAGACTTCAGAAAGAATGTCATTACAGAGACAGCATGCATTGCCCTGACCGAAGCCAAGGACGAAGGAGCATGCGTTTATGAAGTGGATTTCACAAAGACGTGCAAGTTCACTACAAGAAGCGAGTGCACTAAAATCAAAGAATCGGGCTTCTTCAAGGACTTTTTATGCTCAGCAGATGACTTGGCAACTAATTGTGGCCCTACAACCAAGACAACAACTATCGCAAATAAAGATGAAGTTTACTTCGTTGATTCATGCGGCAATCCTGCAAATATTTACGACGCTTCAAAAGTCAATGATAAGTCTTACTGGAGAAAAGTAGTTTCAAAAGCTGATAGCTGTGCTCCTGACGACCCTGAAGGCAATGCTAATTCCCCAAGCTGCGGGAACTGCCAGTACATTGCAGGAAGCATTGCAAAGGATTACCGCTCAACAACTTCAAAAGTCAAACCAACTTATGGGAATTACATATGCCAGGATTTAGATTGCAAGGATACTTTCAATGGAAATGATTACAAGCACGGCGAGTCGTGGTGCATCAATGATAATAATAAAGCAGATGAAGAAAGCGTTGGAAGCAGGCATTATCGCCATGTCTGCATAGCAGGAGAGGAAATAGTTGAGCCATGCGCAGACTTCAGGCAGGAGATATGCGTTGAAGACAATATTGAAACCCAAAGCGGCGTTTTCTCGCAGGCTGGCTGCAGAGTCAATCGCTGGCAGGACTGCTCAAAGCAAAGAGCAAAGGGTTCTTGCGAGGATGAGGATGTAAGAGACTGCAATTGGCTCTCTGGAGGCAGCAGCAGTAGCGGGACTGGTGAAAGCGGCAGCTGCATTCCTTCAATCTCTCCCGGGCTTAAATTCTGGGACGATGCAGAAAAGTCAAATAAAGTATGCAGGCAGGCAAATGAAGTCTGCGTCGTTGAGTTTGAGAGCGGCCTTCTCGGAGGAGAGAAGTGTATTAAGAACTGTGAGTGCCTTGACGACAGCTGGATTAAAGGAAAAGAAAACCAATGCAACTCTCTCGGAGACTGCGGAAGCAAGGTTAATGTTATAAAGGTCAGGGGAAGAGGAAAGGGATTTTCTGTGAAGTAATTGTAAAATAATTTCTGATAATTATAGCATAAGATAATATCTCCGATATAATCATGGTGATTAGCCGTTTTCCGGACCAAAATAAATTACTAAGTCACCAAATAATCTGCTAATATAACCTATAAAGACAAATTAGCTTACAAATAATTGTCAGACATTAATTAATATCTAAAATCCTCTTTTACAGCATCTATAAAGGCTATTATTGGTGGTCTAATTAAAATCTGGTGCTAATATTACTTAATCACCTTATTATAGTCAAGGACTTCAATAGTTGAACAGTCAGTTATTGACTATCAAGGGAAAGACATGCTATTTTGTTCAATTAATTATGTCTTTCACTATATCTATTATGACTATAACTAACTTATCAATCCTCATTAGCAGATTATTGGCAGTAAAAGTATTCTTGATGATAATATAATTGTGAAGGCACGCGCTGTCTAATACACCTTCACAATTATACTGCATCCTGTTGCCGGATTCTGGTATTTATCAATGCAGCGGACAAAATAAGTTCTTTCCTTTACCCATTCTGTTGTGTGCGCCTTATTTACACCAAGCATTCTCGTTGCATTGGCGCTGTTGAATATGAAGTCGCATGTATCTGCTGTGCTCGCGCTCGTTGCATAAGCACACTCGCTGTCTTCATCAGTCATTATTGTAAGGCTTCCGGCAGCATTAAAAGCCCTAGTAACTACTGGCGCTCTAGTATCCAACTCAAGAGTGAACGATGTTTGAGAAGTTGCGGTGTTTCCAACGCTATCAATGCATTGCAAATACAGGGTGTAATTTCCTCTCATCATCAAATCCCATGTATTAGAATGAGATGATGAGAAAGTATTGAAATAGTCGTCAGCGTAAGCTCCATCGCTGACAGAACTCTGGCTGAAACTATACTCGCATTGAGCTTTCCCATTGTCAACTCCTCCGGAAGTTTTTATTGTTGATGTTAAAGTGAATGGCTCCTTTCCTCCAAGTATTACTGAGTTATTTAAAGGAGTCACTTCATCAATCTTTAAAACATTTTTAGTTGCCTTAATGCTGTAAATGAAATCTTCAGTCATCGCCTTTCTCTCATTTTCCTTTTCAGTTCCTTTCAACCATGGCTGGTCAAGGCACTTTACATAGAGCTCTTTATCGCTGTTATTTAATCCTGTAAATGTAGTCCTGCATTCCCATCCGAATGATCCTACATCTGCAACTTTAGTCCTGCAAGTCATATTATTTTCCATGCTGCTGTAATTCTTTCCGGCAGCATTACTCCAGCGGCATTCTGCCGGCTCGTTTAAATAAAATGTCACATTGAGAGTTGATTGTCCATAAGCCACACTCCTTCCGCTTGCCGGAGATTCCATGCTTATTGCAGGAGGCATTATATCAGGAGAAGGTTTTACGCAGGTATTTATTACAAATTCTTCTGGGTTGGGATTTCCTGCCCTGTCCTGGCATCTCACGAAGTAATTGATATTGTTGTACTGCTCATTTATCTGCTGCTCTAACTGCGCTATGCTGACTCTGTTGGTACTTTGCAGATTGCCAAGTATCTCATAAGCCATTGCTCTTGCGCTTGGTATATCAATTGTAAGATTGTGGTTTGTTGTAAAGCTTTCTTCTTCGTTGAAGTATTCTGTATATTCGCTCAAGTCTGTAGAAGCCACTGGCTCATTTGAGTAGGCGCACTGCGCATACTCGTCAGTGTTTAAGCTGATAGTTATCGGGGCGAATTCAGGTATACACTCGCTGTTTTGCGTTCTCAATACAGCTTTATTTGAATTAGTATTTCCACTAACAATATCATACTTATATCCTTGAGTCAGTCCTTGTCTCCACGGAGTTATTACCGGCGCAGTATTGTCATTTGGCGCTATATTCACGCATTCCGGCTTCTCGCTTCCTTCATTAATATACTCGCATGCTGTTCCGAGAGCAGAGCACTTGTACTTCGTGCATGGCTGTAATAGATTATCGTCGCATTTCTCGCAGTCCGCGCCTCCCTTCGGCGCCTGCCACAGCTTGCATGTAAAATTTACTTTTGTTTCTTTCACGTCGCCAATTCCGAATACTTTTGTGAGGATTGCAACAATAACAACAACTATTATTAGTATTATGGCCGCAGCCGCACAGCCAAGAGGGCCAAAAGCAGCACAACCACCAGCTAATATTTTTATCGCGATGACTGTTCCAACAGCAAGCCCCACAGCAGTGACTATCGTCGCTCCCTGATTGCTCAGCCCAAACGCTTTGGCAACGAGTGTTCCAACAGCCGCCCCTATTGCTGCTCCTAAAGCAGCATAGCCGATGGCGGAGAGGGCAGGAGCCCATGATGCGGGCACAACTCCCAAAAATGAAAGGGATGCTGGAGCTTCCGTAGACATGATGCCCGCTATCATTCCCACAGCTCCTATTCCCGTTACAACATTGCCGAGAGGCCCGAGAGGCCCGCCGCCGGAGCCGCTTCCATCTCCGGACGAACTACCAAACTTCCATCCATAATATTTTTCAAGAAGTTCAATTGTATAATTTGATGTCTTTATAACTTCATTCTTCTTTGGCTTCGCGTATGACTTTAGCTGAGAGGTTTTCTGCTGGGTTATTTTCGGAGCATTAGATACTTTGTATCCTCCGCTTGTGAATTTGTTTTCTGTATTAACGCTCGCCCCGCAGTCTCCCAATGACGTGCACCATTCAGTCATCTGGTTTGTAAATTCTGCGGTGTCACAGTCACATCCAGCAACACACTCCCATCCACCTATCTTTTTTTCCATGATTTTGGTGCATTCAAAATTAGCCTGTTTGCACATTACTCTCGCTTCCTTTTTTCCTTCGTCTGTTGTTGTATCAAAACCCTTGGGATATTGTGGAAGGCATACTGAAAACTTATATCCCTTTCCAAAGTCAAACCTTTCCAATGTGCAGTCAGAATTCTTAACGCATTGCTGCCTCTTTTTATTCTGGTCCTTTATTGAATTGTACTTTAAGCACTCCGCCGCAAGATTCGGCCTGCATCGCGCCTGCGAGAATTCTTTAGTACTATTCTGAATCTTAACTTTATTTTCGTTACAGACAGCTGTCCTGTAATCCCCGCACGTTTCGCTCCTCACCTCTCCCTGGTTGCAGTAATAAACATAGTGCTGGCTTCCCGGAATGTCCTTTCCTTCTCCAACCTGCCCCTCGTAAACGCACCAGCTTTCTCCGTTAATTCTGTCCTGTGTTCCGACATTTGCCGGTGCCTCTTTGCAGTTTAAGCTTCTGCAGTAAGCCTGTCCGCTCTGGGAGTTTATCGCGCATGAACTCTGAAGAAGCTGGCAGTTACCGCAATTTGGAGCATTTGAGCTTGAGCCAGAGTTAGAGCTTGACAATGGATTACAACTCTCCCCTTTAGGTTTTATTATTCCATTATTCCAGCTGCTGTTTTTTTGCGCCTGGAAATTTCCTTCCCATATATTCTCCCTGTTTCCCAAGCTGTCAAACCAATAAACTTCATTCAGCCCTTCAGCGCACCCGGTCCTCGCCTGTTTCTGGACGCTTGCATTTAGTTGTTGGTTGGAGCATAATAGATTCTCGCTGAAAACTCCTCTTATCCTGTTAACGCACTCATCCTTTGTCGTAAACTTGCATAATCTCTCGCCCTCTGCTCCTCCAGAATCTCCGGTGGCGCCTTGCCCACCCCTCTCACCCTGTTCATAAACGCACGCTCCCCTCTTTTGCAATCCTGATAATAACAAGCATGCATTTTCATTCGGCACCTGCACATAATTCTTCTGGGCTCCCCTCTCCTGGGAGAGCCTCTCGCATTCTTTCTCTGTAACAAAGTAAGAACCATCTCCTATCAGGCAGCAGTTCTTCCTGCACTGGTTGATATTGCATAAGGGATCATTAGTCCATGTTCCCCCTCCGCCTTCGCATGAATTCTTGGTGCTTTGCGGAGAGCAAACGCCATTATCATTATCAATGCAGCATCCCCTCTGGCATGCGCTTACCTGGTTGCATCGTGATGGTATCCATCCTGTCGGGCATGCTGCATCGTTATTAGCTGCAATTCCTTCCTGGCATGTTGCTCCGTCGCTTGTTTTAATGCAGCATGAAAGGCTTGTTGAACTCGCCTGCTCCTCAAATCCAATATCCACTCTTGCTACCTGCCTTATTCCCGTATCTCCCTGATAATCTTCCTGCTGGCTGGTTGTTGTGGATGTAACTGATGTTGTAGAAGAAGTTGATGATGCAGTTGATGCTGTAGAGGGGGTTGTTGAAGCCTGCGCCGAAACAATTGTTGAAGAAGAGTAAATTATATACGCAAAGGAAAAGATAGATAATACTAAGATTATTATCTGCCAGAAAACAATTAATTCTTCTTTTTTCATTATGTTAAAATTGTTAAATTTTTACTTATGAAAAAGTTTACTTTTTCATTAAGCTCCTCTTAAAGATATTATACTTTGCCAATTTCCCGTATTCCATATATTTTATATTACTATAACGAGAGACCAAAATATTTCACCATGTTTTTTGTTCTCTTGAATACGTCAAGATGCTTGGAGCGTCAAGATGCTTGGAGATGCATCTTGAACGCACTCAAGGATTAACATCCTTGATGTATCATAAGACATTATGGGGAAATATTAAAGTCTTATGCTATATGTTGAACCATTATTCCTTACAACTAGGATTTACTCCATATATTATGTGCAGCATTTTATTGTAATTCCACATTATTATTACTATTAAACTATTATTTTTACTATATTATTTATTATCTGTTTTTACCATTTTATATCAAAGAGTATCTCAAAACACCGGAGGTATTGAGCATCCCTTTACAGCAAAGTTTAATTTTTCTCCAGTGTTCCTGTCAGTAACCTCATAGACTTTATATTTCCCGTTTATATCAGTTTTTGTTATCTTAACCCACGGGTAGAGTGTCTGGTAACCTAAATATTCTGAATGGCAGAATGTTGCTTCCTGCGCAACAATCTCCTGAACAACTCTCCCGAGATTATACATCGGGGAATTAATGGATATTTTGAAGTCCTTGTAAGTTCTTGCTTCTTCGTCCCTGTTCATTATTGTTAATTCCCTAGATATATTAATTATAACTTTCCTGTCAGTTGAATGTACATCAAAATTCTTTGTTTCTCCAAGCTCAACAGAGAACTTTTTTTGTTCATAATCATACTTCATGCTTGAGAAACATTCTTCAACATCATCTCTGATGCTTTCTTTAAGTTCGTCGTTTAAATGCTTGCTGTATAACGGAACTTGATTAACACACGGCTCATAATTTAGGGAAGTATAGCAAAGGTAGGCTATTTCAACTCCTTTGTAAGTTGTGTTGAGTTCGGGGTCAGTAAATCCTCCATGCATTAGTATTTCAGAAATAGCGGGCCTTGCAGCATCCTCGACGCACTCTGCAATGTATTGCTGCGGGTTTTCAGAGCTTCTGTAACTCTGCTTTATTTCTGCGGCCTTACCCCTTATCAGCGTATAGAAAGCAATTCCTGCGATGAGCACGAGTGCAATTATTATGAAAATCGTCACCTGCCCTCTCTTGTTAAAAAGTAACCAATCACCTTTTTTGCTCATTAAATTAATCAATTATCCAGATATATAAAACCTATTCCTGCGCTCTTAGCCTATCCCCAAGAGATTCTTCCAGTATCTGCCTGAATCTTTCTTCTATTTCATGAGGCAGGGGCAGGCAGTCTTTTAATTCCCCGCTTCTCCGGCTTATTCTTTTCCCATTAACAACGCTTATCTGTTGTAGATGTTGTAGATGTTGCGGATGCAGGAGTTTTATTTGGTTAGCATATCTTCTTGCCAGTTCATCATAGAATTCTTCAGGTTTTCTTGTATTGCTTTTAATGTTATCAATAACCCTTGCTGTCCCGTTATCACTAATTGCCAAAGAGGCTAAGTACTGGAATGGTTCCGGCCTCTCTCTAGTCGTTGGAGGCCTTAGGGAGAACATCGGCCTTCCATTGCCGTAAGTATCCCGCCTGCCGATATAAATTGTTGTTGCTGTCATAAGTTCTTAGTTAATTGTCTGTCTTCTGCCTCGGAGCCAGAATGAAAATTAAAGCAATCCTTCCTATGATAAATTCAAGTTTAAGAGGGTAAGTGTCTTCTTTAGGATTTACAAAGTTAAGCTTTACTTTATCTGTTACTTTGCATGCCTTTGCAAATTTCTGGAGATATTCCAGGCTGTACCTTCCGTCTCCGTCGCTCCCGCTGATTCTTGCCTCGTCGCCCGAAAACTCCAGTCTTACAGAATTTAATCCTGAGGCCTCAATAATGAATTTGCTGTCTCTCTTCTCAAACCTGCATGAGTCAGCCATTATCTTGCAGTCCTCAACCGCTTCATAAAAATCAATGCTTGACATTTCAACTTCATTTGAAAACTCAAGAGGAGGAATTTCCCTCTGCTCTCCCTCAATATCAATCAGAGCTAAATGAAATACCCTCTTTATTTTGTCGTGTATCTCAATCTTAAGAAAGTTGTCTTCAGTCGTTAAGAGGAGACTGCTTCCTGTCCTGCATCTTCTTAGTACAGATTTCAGCCCCTCTAGGTTTATCCCCACTGTCTCATTTTGTGCTTCATACTGGGAGAATGCCGTCTTTGGAATTGTCAGAGCTGTCAGTGCTACTGTAGCTGGATCCACGGCAACAAGGTTCATCCCATTATCATCAAACCTGAATTTTACTTCAAGAACAAGGTCAGATATTATTGAAACCACTTCAGATAATATTTTAGGATGCTCAAGTTTCAGGAACATAATCTCTTAATCAACAAGAAGTTTTTAAACTTTGAGATATTGGAGTATATATCTCAATAGCCCAAAATCCTAAAAGGATTTTTTGGGATTGTTATGATGGAGAACAAAGCTTAATCAATTACAATAATCAATATAAACTATGAGGTAAATCAGCACTTATGACTAAATTATTTCCAATCAATAACAAATTACAATAATCAATATAAACCTCTGAGATAAATTATCATTCATGGTAAAATTGGTGTACTGCGCTACTCCTGCAAGGCTCGCCAACAGGATTAAAGATATTATGGATTTAGTTACTAATGAAGGAAATGCCCCCTTCATCCTTTTCAGGCTCTTCCTTATGAGAGATTTGAAGGAAATCCTCTAATTGGCAGGAAGAAGACTATTGAATGGTGCTTAAGATTAATTGATATCTGTGATGAATTCAGGCTATTTGGTGTTTCATAAGGCACTTTGGAAGAACTTTCTTATGCTCATACTTTAGTAATTCCTATTACTCTAAGATTAGATTTTGACCCTGATTGGCAAAGATTCTATAAAGAATTAAGTGAGCAATATGGCAAACCTCTTGATAAACTTCTTAAGAGTAGTTCTTAATTAACATTAATTATATAAAGAAAATTTACATTTTTTATTCATGGCTGAAGAAGGTGATAAATCAGAAGGTAATGAAGTAAATGAGCAGGCAAGAGGTGGAGAAGTTAGCAAGGAAAAAGAGGTAGATGAGCAGGCAAGAGATGCAAGAGCGGCAAAAGAAGCCAAAATTAAATTGGTAGCCCTCGCTTACTACTCCCGCAAAGACGTTCAAAAGGCAATTTATGAATTCTGCCTTAAGAAGGAGGCTGTTCCAAGATACATGGAGGGCTTCGGAAAGAGGCCTGACGCTTTAGAATATCCTTCAGATGTCATGACTCTTGCAAGAAATGGCGCAACTTCGTTCCACTGCTCTGAAGAGCGCTGGAAAAACGTCCTTGAAATAAGCACGGATAAAGGCAAGGATGAGCTAGACGAGATGCGCGAAGGATTTGATTTATTGATTGACATTGACTCAAAGTATTTTGAAGTTGCCAAATATGCAGCAGTCTCTATTATTGAATCATTAGAGGAACATGGAGTCAAAAATTTTGGAGTGAAATTTTCTGGAAATAAAGGATGGCATATTCTTGTTCCATGGGAAGCATTTCCCAAAGAAATTAATAACATGGAAGTCAGGAAGATGTTCCCTGAACTGCCAAGAAAGATAGTTTCTTATTTGATGGACTACTCAAAAGAAAAGCTTGAAAAACACCTGAAAAAAGACAAGGGATTGTGGGAAAGCCTTAAGAAAGGCTCGCAGAGTTCTGGAATCAGGTGCGAGAAGTGCAAGAATATTGCTTCAGAATTCTGTCTCATCACTCTTCAATGCCCCATGAAGAATTGCCGTACTGTTGAGCAGCTCAAAAAGCCTGCTAAAGACGTTGAATTGGAAAAAGACGGCTCGTTTAAAAATGGGAAGAGAAGGAAGTGCGTCCAGTGCTCCTCGCCAATGGAGGAAGTTTCAAAAGTAAAGTTTTATTTCTGCGGAACCTGCAGGATTGATTCAAGAGACGAAATTGACTCCCGCAATTTTTCCGGGGGCGCAATGCCTGACATTTACGAACAGCTTGGATTGGATGTCATCCTTGTCTCCCCAAGGCATCTCTTCCGCACGCCATACTCCCTTCACGAGAAGACTGCTCTTGCAAGCGTAGTTATTAACAAATCCGAAATTTTAAGCTTCAGCCATAAAGACGCAGATCCTGTAAGAGTTTTCATTAAGCCCTTTCTTCCGAATGCCGAGCCGGACGAGGCTAAAAAATTAGTAGTTGCAGCCCTTGATTCAGCTCTTAGTTCTTCTAACTCTGATAAGTCAGGCAAAACAGCAGGCAAATCACCAACAGAAAATAATGAAGGAAAGAAGTTTGCTGATGTCAATATTGACCGCAGCAAATTAAAATACCCTCCAAGCATTGAAGCAATTTTAAAAGGCATGCAGGATGACGGCAGAAAGAGAGCATTATTTATTTTAATAAGCTACTTCAGGTCCCTGAACTTTACTGAAGAAGAAGTTACAAAGCTCATGGAAGAATGGAACAAGAAGAACAAAAAGCCCCTTCGTGAAGGATATATAAAGAGCCAGATTGAATGGAGCTTCAGGCATGCTACAGATGCAGATGCAAGCAGGCAGAAGAAGATTCTTCCCCCCAACTATGACAAGCCATACTATAAAGGAATCGGAATTCATCCTACTGATGAAGAGCTGAAATACAAAAATCCAATAAATTACACAATTAAGAAGATGTTCGGTTCAATAAAAACATCTTCTGGAGATAAAGAATACAGAGATAGGTAGATTTAAATACTATAGCCACTTATATAGTAGATATGGATACCACCATTCAGGTTAGCAATGATTTATTAGAACATTTGAGGCAGATGAAGCTTCATGCTAAGGAAAGTTACGAAGATTTAATCTGGGATTTGATAGAGGACAGAATGGAACTATCTAAGGAGTTGAAAAAAAAGCTTGCAGAAGCAAGAATAGAAGCAAAGGCTGGCAAGGTTCACAAATGGGGAGATATAAAGAGGGAATTGAAATTAGATGTATGAGATTATATTTACTGATAAAGCTAAGAGGGAGTTTCTAAAATTAGGCAGAAATGTCCAGGAGCAGATTGGAGCAGGCTTGGAAAGAATAAAAATAAGGCCGGAGCACTTCGTGGAAAAACTGGTCGGAGAGCCGGGCTTTAAACTGAGAATAGGAAATTACAGGCTCTTTTTGGACATCTACAATGATAAGCTCGTCATATTAATCTTAAGAGTCAGGCACAGAAAAAACGCTTATAAGGATTAAAAATGCCTCCTTTGAGTCGAGCAAAGGAAAGTCTTATAAATAAACATCTATGTTACTACTTATTAATTACTCATAACCGAAAGGTTTAAATAGTCGTATTTATTATAAAATTCATGACTGAAACTAAATATGGAATTAAAAAAGCTGTAACTACTCTACCTATAACTACTCTACCTGTTAGAGATTTACTTTTAGTCCCTCATAATGGTCATGACTTAGTTGTTGCTCATCCTGCTTTTCGCTCTGGTACTTATAATGCTCGTGTTAAAGCTATGAATGGTCCTTATTTTCATTCTGAAGCGTTACCAAGAGTAACTTTTAGGCCTGCAACTACCTCTGAATCGGTAGGTGTTTCTTATTATGGCTTTAATGAGGGCGGAGAGTTTGATGCTAAGAGAGATATTTTTGATCATGCATGGCTTGAGGCTGGTAGAATTGGAAGATCAAGCGAAGGAGTATATGCTAATATTCCAGTAGACGCTAATGGCAAACCGATTATTGATGAGAAAACTCTTAAAGAATACTTAAAT
>JAGVWS010000002.1 GCA_018304165.1 Candidatus Pacearchaeota archaeon | reverse complement strand
GAGTTTTCTTTTGACGGATATTTGAAAGGCAATTTTGACGAAGGAGTATTTTCATTTAAAAATTGCCTTAACAATGCTTGAGTTTTCTTAAGTTCATTCAATAACTCATAATATTTCTTTTCTATGTCCTTTCTTTTTTGCCTTTCGTATTCAGCGTTTTTTTCAGCTCTTTCAAGTCTTTCTAATAGATTATTTTTTCTCATCTTTAACAATCACCAAATAAACTTCTTTATCTAAGAACTCTTTTGGGCATGACACCTTTGCACTATTCCCAAACTTAGTAACCCTCCTTTTTACAAAACCTTCAATATTTTCCAGAAAAAGCTTATTTTTTGTATTTATACCTACTTTCTTCACAGGATATACTAAGTATATCCTATATATAAACTTATCATCTATGCTTTATAGATTCAAAAAATACAATATCTAATTGTAAATACTACTAAATAGTTACACACCGAAAGATTTATAAACTTATTCCAATAGCCGTTTATTATGAGAGAAGATAAAAATGGAAGTAAAAGCCTTAAAGAATTGGATTTAGCGGTTTTTACTCCAAAATTCGGAAGATTAAACCCCTTGCAAATAGATGATGTCCTTAGAGGTCGCGATAGTAGAGCTAAATATGAACTTATTAGATATGCTGATCTTACTAAAAATTCTGGATTAACTGCACAAATATGGAACACTCTTGGAATTTCTAGAGTTTATGATGTTATTGTTGATGAAACAACTAATCCTTTTAATTCTAGACCAGTTAGAGAACATACTACAGATTATACTAATGGTACTGGAGTTTACCATGGAAATCTAGAATTAAGAGGATTATTTCATAGATTAGCTAGATTAGCTAAAGATCATGATGATAATTTGTTCTCAAATCTCGTTACTAAAAGTGCAGGATCTATAAGTATTGAACAGATCGCTAGAACAAATTATAGAATTTCCCAAGTTGTTCCTGAGATTCTTTTGACAAACTCAGAAGTCAACAACATGATCCTTTCTGCTGATGATGACATGACGTCTCAAGTCATGTCTTACCTTCCAACTTTTAAAAGAAAGGAATTAAGCCTTTACCCGGCAAGACAAACTGTTGAAATACTTGACAAAATGGGATATTTGGCATCAGGCAGTCTTCATAAAATAATAAATGATGAGTTAAGATCATTATCTGGCGACAAGAACATTGAATTGATTACTGCTTCTCAAGTTGCTAGTTCAAAAATATTCGGAATGTATATAGATCAAGATGTCTTAAGAATTTTACTTTCCAGATTTCCGTCCGTTAAGATAAGAGATACACATTATTACTCCAAAAAGCAGATTGAGAACACTCTTAGAAGAATACGCGAAGATAATAGCAAGGACCCTATAGATGCAGAAGGAGAATTTTGGGATTTATTATCAAGGTCAGGCAGCGATTTACAAGAGACTGGTGAAAAAGTAGAAAATTATTTTGTAGGCTCTCGCGAATTTTTAAGACGATATGTTAATCCAACAGGAAATCATAGTCGTGCACTACCGGCAGTATTAGAATTATATGAATGCAATATTATAGATAAAAAACAATTTAGCGAAATTGTAAATTCATTAACAACAAGCGATGTTAGAAATTTATTGCCATATGATGTTGTTGAAGTTGCAGATGAAATAAGAGATATTAGTCCAGATAAATCCCGAGAATTAAAACACTGGTCTTTAAGTTCTGGACCGCTAGATACCCTTTTATGTTCTATTGAAAGAAGAGATAATCTAGTTAAGCTTGTTCCTTCAGACATTCACAATAAACCTGTTTTTACCCAAGATACCCATCTAAACGCATTAGTAAACACTGGAAGAGTTACTTCTGAAAGATTGTCAGATTTACTAGAGTTTTATGCCGATAAGACCTTGAGTTTAAACTGATTATGACGTCCTCCGCACACTAAAGTGTGCGGCTTCCTGAGTGATGGATGTGTTGGTTTTTTACATATTTGTTAATTACTTCTATTTGTGCGGATCCTGTTGATGCAGCGAATTTTCCTCTGCTCCATAAGTGGCTTTTAGGATACCTCAACCTAGCTTTTTCACAAAAGGTGAAGAATAGTCTTACAGATAATCCTTTCAAAATTTGTAAAGCTGTTGAATGACTTATTGATAAACTAAGCCCAACAGAACAATAAACATGTTCTGGCTCTACTGATAACTCAATAATTTTTATTCCGTGCAGTGACGCTGCACGTCTAATGCAGGCGGTTACTAAGTTTTTCATGCGGTCTTTCATAAACATTTTGTAACGATACTTTGTGCACCACTCAAAATGCCACATTGATATTCCAACGCTATGACTCCTTTTTTCATACTGATTTACATAGTTCCAACTAAAGTTTTGATTCATTTTTGCTCCAAGCTTTTGCTTTTTTGCAAAAGCAAATATTTATTAAAACTAGATAATTGCTAACTACAACTTTGGTGCAGCAGGTTAAGACATAGCTCGCTGTTTCATAATCATTCATAGAATAAGTATCTTACACTTCACTCCGGCTTAAAAGCTGAAGATATCTTCACACATTATTAATGCTTTAATTCAAGGTGTCTACATTTTCCACATTTTTTGATTTTGTAGACACTCAAAACCTTGAAGAGATGAAAAAGAAAATATGAAAAAACCCGGACAGAGTTACTGCTGCTTAGCTTATTTTTTTCATCATCATTCTTTGCTTGTTGATGTCAAATAGATCCTCTTCTCCTAGGCTCCAGCTTGTGTAATCTTTGTCTATCTCTCTTTTGTCATCGGAAGTCCATTCAGCGTAAGGCGCATAACCCAAGCTCGCATAATATGTCTCCAGAGCATCGCTTATTGGCGTCAATATCAGAAATTTTCTTCCTCTTGACACAAGCAGTTGCAGCAGTCCTTCAATAAACTTTCTTCCAACACCCATGAATTTCTTAGCATTGTTTCTTTCTATCTGAGAGAGGCATGCTGTTTTCTCCCCCATTAATTCCATCTTCAGTCCGAGAACGCACGTGCATTCTCCTTCAACTTCGCGCAGAAGATACCTATAGAATGCTCTTAGGCTTGCGTCGCCTCGTGGCTCTTGTGTTTTGTTTCTTAAGAAATATACTACACTCAATGTACCTTCTCCTCTTACCCCTACTTCAGCATCTAATCCATCTAAATCCCCCGGTGCTATTCTTAGAAATTCTCCCTTCGTTATGCCGCTAAAATCTTTGCTCATAAGTTCCTATCACTTCTTTTTGGTCAGCATCTCTTTTGTCTTCCCTTTCTTCTGGCACTCCCCGCATATGTAATGTAATTCATTCTTATTTTCTTTGTCCTTTACTTTTATCATTGTTCCTTCTATCTTTCCCATTTCGTCCTCTGCTATTTTTTCATTGCAGAATTCGCATTTGTGTGTCATGATTTAATAAAAAAACTTGGATATATAAATCCTTATAAAGATAGTTTTATTGTGTTATCCAGAAATAATGTCCTCTCGATAACACGCCTAAGCTCTGTTAAACATCAGGTTTTTATAAAGTTAAAATTATGATTAATTATAATGTGCTTCCCGGTGATCCGCGAGAGTTGCCGGATGAGTCCCTTTCTAAATAATCTTATAAGTTAATTATTTAAAGCACCCTTGTTAATTAATGTGAAGGTGATAATTTATTATGAAGAGCTTGATTACTGATGTTCTAACTAAATCTGCGGGCCTTCCAAAAGATGAGGTCGAGAGGTTATTGGAAATTCCTCCATCAAGCGAGCTTGGCGATTATGCCTTCCCTTGCTTCGCTCTTTCAAAACAGCTCAAGAAAAGCCCTTCTGATATAGCAAGGGAGTTGGTTACTAAGATTTCTTCAAACCTTGATGATATCAGGCACTTCAGCGATGTGAAGGCTGCAGGGCCATATGTTAATTTCTTCATGAACAAGTCGGAAGTAGCAAGGAAAGTTGTGAGTGAAGTATTGAAACTCAAGGAGAAGTATGGAAGGGAAGCTGAAAACAAAGGCAAAACTATTGTTATGGACTTATCATCTCCAAACATAGCCAAGCCTTTCGGAATTGGTCATCTGCGCTCAACTATTATCGGCGAATCAGTATGCAGAACTCACGAATTCTTGGGCGGCAAGGCTGTGAGGATTAATTATCTTGGCGACTGGGGCACTCAATTTGGAAAGCTTATTTTTGGATTTAAAAAATGGGGGAGTATGGAGGAATTGAAGAAGGACCCCATTGTTCACCTGCTCAAGATTTATGTTGAAGCAAATAAGGAAGACTATGAGGATGGGGGCAGGGCTTATTTCAGGAAGCTTGAAGAGGGAGATAAAGAATGCTTGAAACTCTGGAAATTGTTCAGGGAATTAAGCCTTAAAGAATTTGACAAGATTTATTCTTTGTTAGGTTCAAAATTTGATCTGGTTTCAGGAGAGTCATTCTATAATAAGGCTGCAAAGGAAGCCGTCAACGAACTAAAAAAGAAGAACTTATTAGTTGAAAGTGAAGATGCTTTAATAGTTGATCTAAAAAATGAAGGCCTGGGCGCTGTATTAATACAAAAAAAAGACGGAGCTGCTCTCTATGTTACCAGAGACATTGCAGCTGCAATTGACAGGCATAAAAAGTTTAAAGCTGATATACTGATGTATGAAGTAGGGCAGGAACAGGCGCTTCACTTTAAGCAGTTATTTAGAGTTTTAGAATTAATGGGATTTTTCTGGGCTAAGAATTGTGTTCATATTAAGCACGGGTTATACTTGGATTCTGATGGAAAGAAGTTTGCTACGCGTAAGGGAAAGGTAGTTTTCATGTCGGATATAACTGATGAAACAATATCTCTGGCAAAAAATGAGATAAAATCAAGATTTCCGGAATTAAAAAATAAGGAGCTTGAAGAAAGAGCTAAAAAAATAGGCATGGCCGCTATAATCTATGGAGACTTAAAGAATTACAGGGAGAACGACATGGTTTTTGACTTGGACAGATTTATTAAGTTCGAAGGCAATACAGGCCCTTATCTTCAATACAGCTATGCAAGGGCTTCAAGCATTTTGAGGAAGGCAGGCGACGGAAAAGCTAAGAAGAGCAAAGGCAAATTAATTATTAGTAATATTGAAAAATCAGAATTCGCACTTATCAAGTTCATTGATTCTTTTAAGGATATTGTTTCTAAAGCTCATAACTCATTAGATCCCAGCATCATCGCTAATTATTCTTATGATCTTGCTAAATCTTTTAACGATTTTTATCAGGAATGCCAGGTCATTGGAAGCGACTGCGAAGGCTTCAGGCTTTCATTAGTCGGGGCTTTCAGAATTGTCATGAAGAATTCTTTATGGCTTCTTGGTATTCAAGCCATTGAGGAGATGTGACCCTTATGGAAGAAGAAAGTCTTGACATAGTGATTGGAACAATTATTTCTGCGGAAAAATAATTGGAAAGCAGGCTCCTATAAAAATAGATGTTAAACCAATAAAAATTAGGGGGATAGAGAGCCAGGCACGGTTCATTACTACTATTAATAATGGAAATGCTGTTTTATTACTGCCACAATCAAAGATTTCGAATGGAAGCAAGGTTTGGTAGTTAAGATTATCTTTCTTTTAAGTCTATTATTTTGAATCCGAACTTTTCATAAATATTATCCGAACTTATTATCTCATCATCAGCATTGCATGAAGCCATCAGCAAGCTGTCAAAAATAGTTGCCCCCTCATCAATAAAATCGCAAGCCCTGACGAAAGTTTCCCATTTCATGCCTTCAAGAATTGCTATCCTGCTTATTTGATGAATAGTCCTTTTTATTGGAATGCCTTCTCTCCTGCAAACAATCATTATCTCCGCTATAGTGAAAGGGGTTACAATAATGTTTCCTTTGTTATTACTATAGATATTCCGGGCTCTTTCTTTAAGCCAATCAGAGCTTTTCATTAATGCCAGAAAGAAATCAGTATCTGCGTATTTTCTTTTGGGCATATTCTTTTACTTCTTCGCGCGCCTCTTTTTTTATTTGAGCTATGGATTTGACTTTTAGTTTTCCCCTGCCAAGCTTTGATAATTCTTCCAATGGGTCTTCTTCTATAGGCTCCAGGTACAAGCCCCTGTCTTTGATTTTCGCTATGAATGTTTTAAACACAAGGTATCTTCTTAATTCTTCCGGCAAATAAATCCTTCCCTGCCTGTCAAAACTTATAATTTTTTCCATAAAATAGCTAATTTACCATTCTTTATAAACTTTTCCAAAAATCCCAATATTATCCCATCAAGCCATGGAGGAGATGTGAATTATTTTTTCTTCCTTGTATCTTTCGCTTTAATTATTGCGTCGTATTCTTCTCTTGTTATTTCTCTTATCGGCACTTTGCACACGATTTTAAAATACTTTGTTTCTGGGCCATACCTCTCCCAGTCTTTGACTTTAGTCGCCTCATGCCATCCCGGTATTACCAGTGTTGGCCTTCTCATTCTGACCTTCATCATCTGCGTTATTTGAGTATCTCTTGCAATTCTTCCAAGAAGCGAGACAAGATTATCGGAATTATCCTCGCAGGCTTCTTCCATCATCCTTATCAGTTCTGGATTTTTGAGAATGCTCTGAAGATATATCTGGGTGGACGTTCCTCCTCTGACTCTTGCCTGATAAGCATAACCCATTCTCTCGCCGTCAGAAGGTATAGCATGGCTTTCTGCCCTGTTGTTTAGTAATCTTCTCACGTATAAATGAATTGTTGTTTCTTCTTCAGCATCTTTAAAGGTTACAGAGTTGCGGGGCAGGCAGTAAGCAAATGCCGTCGGGTCCAATACAGGCACTTCTTTCAAGGTATTTACTAATTCTTGCTTGTACCGTGCCGGGAGATCCAGCTTAGTATGCTCTTCCAGTAATAATACCAGCCTTGTTGCATTGCCCTGTGTTAGCAGTCGTGTTTCTTGCACCATCATTTATTTGATTAGAATCCTCTTTAAATCCTTTATTGTGATAATTATAGACAACTGCGTTACTTATGTGATATGCTTTTTGCAGTTCCTATCTGTCTAACTGCATCTTCTTGTAACCTAACCTGTGCAGTTATCCATAATACGAATCAACTCCCCTCTTATTAACTGGACACTAACCCATTTGCTAAACAAAGTTCACATTATCAGCATCAGTCTAAGATGATTATCAGGCAGTATTCAGATAATTAACCTCTTATCTGATAACTAACCCTATGCGGATGACTCTTAGCAGCTACTACCGATTAAGAAATCCTTTAAAAATAAATTAAACAAAAATTAAAGTTTTACTTCTTTACCCTGACTTTGCTTAGCGGAGTAAAATTCTTCCACGCAAGCTCAAACATCTTCTCCATCGCTGCAGCAAAGAAAGGCGTGCTTATCCATACTCCAACATCGTATGTAGGATGCACCTGACCGTCGTCAAGAAGCATGAACATTAACTGCTCGCCGTCAACAATTGCAAACCTTGCTTTAAACCCTTCAACGTCCTTGACTTCTGCAACTTTGTCAAGCTCCTTTGCAACTCTTATGTTGTTTGCATTTACCTCAGCCGCCATTCTTATCACAACGCCCCTCTTTTTTGCCTTTATGAAAGACGGCATCAAAGCCTCCATCTTTCTGTTCAAGCCATCAGCAGTAGTTACTATTGTCACTGTCTTTGAAGCTTCTCTGACCATCATGTCAAGATGGTTGTACATATTCTGCCTTCCCCTCAAACTGCCGGATAAGTCAGAAGGCTCAATATACTTTATGCCTTCAGTGAACAAAGAATTGAGCTCTTCAAGGACTGTATCTCCTTTAAGCTTCTCAAGCCTCTTGCTCTTCTCGTGGGCATCTGTTATAAGGTTCTTCTTGGCCCTCTCAATAACTTCTTCCGGCTTCAGGGCAATAAACTTTATTGGTTTCCCGAGCTTCATTACAATGAAGCCCCTCTTCTCCAAAGATTCAAGGATGTCGTAAGTCCTGCTTCTCGGCACGTCGCTGATATTGCTTAACTCGCCTGCCGTGGAAGTTCCCCTGGAAAGCAAAGCAGTCCAGACCCTGACCTCGTAAAGATTGAGGTCAAATATCTTTCGCAGCCTGCTTAGAAACTCCTCTTTAACAATCATACAATTTAACGACTGAAAGAGTATATAAATCTTTTTCTTATTACTATTTTCTAAGTACTAAATTTTTATCATCACTTTGTAAAGAAAAAACGGAAATTCTTTCCTTTTACATCAAATTCTGTATATTGCTTCTTTGCGTCTTTATCGTCGGTAATTTTGATGCTTTTAGAGTTTGTTCTCTCTTTTATAAGCTTCTCTAATTGTTTTATATCCTTATAAAGCTCTTTCGGAGCTGTGATTTCAAGTTCTATTTCGTCGCTCTTCACCAAGCCCCTCTTCTTTCTTTCTGCTTGTATAGCTCTTGATATTTCGCGGGCGTAGCCTTCTGCCTCAAGCTCGGGGGTTAGCTTTGTATCAAGTTCTATTCTTGCAGCATCTTTATTCTCATTGAAAAACATCTGCTTGACATTCAGCTGCCTCTTGATTATAGCCCTAATTTCTTCTTCGTTATCCTGGAATTTAGCATTAATGCTGGCTGATTTTAGAGGCCATTTAAGCCCTATTTGTGCTTTATCTCTTTCTCTCAGGCCAGCTTCAAGGACTTCAAATAATCTGTTGAAATTATTCTCAAGATCCTTGCTGACAAGGTTTAAGTCCTGCAATGGGAACTCGCTCAAATGAATGCTCTCCTCTTTTAAGTTGAGGTTCTTCCTCAACTCCTGCCATATCATCTCAGCCATGAATGGAATTACGGGAGAAAACAATTTCAGCAGGCCAAGATAAACCTCGCTTAAAACTTTTTTTGTCTCATCAGCTCTTTCTCTTGTTAATTGTATGTAGCGCCTGCTTAAATCATTGACAAGAAAATCTTCCATTAATTGCACTGCTTCCGGAAAGGTATATCTGTTATAGCAGTTCCTGGCGTCTTTTACGAGAAGGTTATATTTGGAAATTAACCATTTGTCTTCTATCCAATTTCCATTGTTTCCAGCAGTTCTGTTAGTGCGCTCTGTATCATTTAATTGCAGTATGTAGTTCGCCACGTTCTTCAGTATAATCAATACTTTCTGTACCTCTCCGAATTCCTTTCCGCTCAAGTCAAAATCTTCCCCCTTAGATGTTTTGGCAAAGTAATACCTCATTGCATCCCTTCCATACTTGTCTATTACTTCTTTAGGGGAAGTTATGTTGTTAAGGGACTTTGACATCTTGATTCTTCCAAGGGCAAGGACCATCCCGTGGACAATGATGCTGTCAAATGGCTTTCTGCCGTGCTTTATATGGGAGAGAATCATCTGGGAGTTCCACCATCCTCTGAATTGGTCATTTCCCTCAATGTTCAAATCAGCGGGCCAGAACTTCCTGAAATTTTCCTCAAAACTCCTGCTTCCATAATTCTTAAAAACAGCCCAACTGCTGACTCCGCTGTCAAACCAGACATCCAGAACTTCCGGAACTCTTTTAAGTATCTTCCCGGATTTTGATTTTATTGTTATCTCGTCTATTTCCGGTTTGTGGGCTTCTTTTATTTTCTTTCCGGAAAGTTTTTCAAGTTCGGCAAAACTTCCAACAACCACCTTCTCCTTTCCGTCGTCGGAAATCCATATCGGCAGAGGAGTTCCCCAGTATCTCTGCCTTGAAACCGGCCAGTCGCTCAGCCCTTCAAGCCATGCCTTCATCCTTGAAGACATCCACTTTGGTATCCACATAACTTTCTCGTTTTCCTTGAGCAATTTGTCCTGTATCTTTGATATTTTAAAGAACCATTGTGGCAGAGATACCATCAGCAGAGGAGTTTTATCGCGCCAGCACAGAGGGTAGTCATGGATATATTCGTGCTTGTATACTAAACATCCCTCTTTTTCCAAATCTTTTATTATTTCTTTGTCAATTTCCCTTGCTCTTCCTCCGGCATACTTTCCCGCTTCCTTGGTCAGCAGGCCATTAATGTCTACTGGAGAAGGCATCTCCAGTTTATTATCACAGCCAACTTCATAGTCCTCCTTTCCATGTCCTGGAGCGCAGTGAACTAAGCCGGTTCCGTCTTCAAGATTTACATACCTTCCTGAAAGAACGACTTTGTAAGAATTTTTATTGTCTAATTTCAGCTTGAGATTATCTGCTAATGGGTTAACGTACTTCCATCCTTTCATTTCTTTTCCCCTGAATGTCTTCTTTATATTATAGCCTGTCTCAAGAGCATTCATTATCTTGCCGACCAACTCCTTTGCAATTATCCACCTTTCTCCGCTTGATAATTCAACTTCACAATACTCATAATCGGGATGCACCATCACTCCGGTATTTCCGGGCAATGTCCAGGGAGTTGTCGTCCATATTATCAGGAATGTTTTTCCGTCAGCTTTCTTTCTTTCTTTTTCTTTCAGCGGGAACTTAACATAGACAGAAATATCTTTTTGCTTTTCGTATTCTATCTCGTTAAAGGCAACCGCTGTCTCGCATCTTGGGCATATATGGACAGGGTATTTTCCAAGATACAAAAGCCCCTTTTTGTCAGCTGCCTTAAAAGTGCTCCATACTTCCTCCATATATTCATCATTTAGAGTTATGTAGGGATTATCAAAATCCATCCAGACTCCAAGATTCCTGAATTCATCATTCATCACTCCTATGTACCTTGTTGCAAATTCCTCGCACCTTTTTATGAATCTCTTTATGCCATATTTTTCTATATCTTTCTTTGATTTGGAGCCAATTTCCTTCTCTATTTGTATCTCAATCGGAACGCCGTGAGAATCGTATCCTGCCCTGTCAAAGACATCTTTTCCCTGCATTCTCTGGCTTCTCAATGCTATGTCCTTTAGAATTTTATTGAGAGCTGTTCCGAGGTGAATGCTTCCTGTTGCATACGGTGGGCCGTCCATGAAGTAGAACTTCTTCCCTTTTCTGTTCTTTTCCTTAGCTCTTTCGTAAATCTTTTTTTCTTTCCAAAAAGCTAGTATCTTCCTTTCATCTTCGTCAGCTGTCATTTTATCTGTACATCTCCATAATTTATAAACCTGATTAAATCCTAAACCTCTCAATCGCTTCCTCTTCAGCAAAATGCTTCTTTCCCGATGGTATTATGAAGCAGAAAGGAGCCTTAATATCATTAATCTTTACTAGTTTTTCAATACTTGAACAAATCATTCTGCTTTCGTTTGTTCCCAGTCTTGAGCACGCAATTATCCCGTCAGTTTTAATATTATTGTTCTTCAGCACTCTCATTAATTGCTTTACTGCTTCGCCAAAATCTGTCCCAATATCAACGAGTATCAGCGTGTGGGCTTTAATCTTCTGATTATCTTTTATTATTTCAGCAAAGCTGTCTGGCTCGTATTTCCTGCCTCTATCAACTTTATCAGTAATCCACTTAGGCATGCTTGTTGTCTTGCCAAATTTATAGAGCTGCAGTCCAGTCTCAGCGACGGCATCCATTATGCTTCCGTTATAAATTATTTTATACTTTATTCCTTTCATGATACATCTATTAATCAGCGAGTAATGGGTTGTTGCTGATAATGGAGAGCCGTAAACTAATAATGCTATATCTGCTTTTTTTGCCTCCAGCAAGAATTCTTCCTTCTCAACTTGTTCCCTGTTAAGTTCAACTATCTTCTTACTAATCTTTTTTTCCAGCATTTTAGTATTATAGGGAAAGTTAACAGTATAATTTTCTAAGTAAACTTTATCGCATTCTTTTATAGCTGCTATTGCTTCTTCAGTGAGAGAATTCTCATTTAAGCCCAATCCTGTAAGATAGAAGGCCATGTTCCCTCCAGAATCAGATAATTCTTAGATTTTTATTGAAATACTGCTTTGCTATGTCCTGCAGCTCTTTCAGGCGTACTTTGTTGCGCCCCATCAGCTCTGCCTTGTTTTCCATTCCGGTCGCTGTTATTATTATTTCATCTCCCGCTGCTTCCAGGTTCTTGTATTCAATGGGATAAATTATTGCAGAGATGAACCTGCCCATATCATTAGTGCTTCTTGGAAGTGCAACAACTTTTGACTTCCTGAATAGAATCTCGCTTGCTCTCTTAAGATTTTCCCCTCTTTCTCCTATAGCCATTGATATTTTATGGTGAGGAACTGCAAATATGAGCCTGTTATTATACATAAAGCAGTCAGAAACCGGCACTCTGCTTATTCTACCGAATACATTAAGATATCTCATCTTCTGCTGATCAATTACTTTAACCATATAAAATATAAGTTTATCTATTGTCACTCTCTTTTAAACCTTATTATCAAGTAAGTTTTTAAAGTTCTATGTGATCTGTTGACTATTGGTATAGTTCCATGGAAAAGAAGTACATCTTCATTGGTCCTGCTGGTTCTGGAAAGACAACCCTCATAAATATGCTTCTCAAAGATAAAAAATTCGAAGTTTTTGACATTATTAAAGTTATGAAACCTTATATTGAGAAATATGGCTTTGTAACCAATAAGAATAAGAAAGTTCTGGACGAAGTTGTTGATGAATTTACCAAACAATTAATGAATAAGAATTTTGACATTCTTGAGTTCGCAACAGGTCTCTATCTCACTCAAATTCTTAAAGCTTTGAGAGATAACGACGTGACAGTAGTTTATTGCAAGTGCTCAAAACGTATTTGTGTTGATAGACTGGTTAAAAGAAGGAGAAAGATACCACAACATTATCTAGATTATCAATTTAAGTTTGGGAGCAGTTACTATAAGAAACTGAATAAAAGATTTAATTTTAAATTAGTAATTCTTGACACTTCAGACACAAAAAAAGCTTATCTAATATTAAAACGTATTTTGATATAATTTAAAAACTCCCCCCCATTAATGATATCATGCCTCTTACTTTGATTGAGATAATGGCTTTGATTGTTGCTTTGTTAGTAGTTGTAAAAATAATCTTTGTAATTTTTTCTCCAATATCATGGCTTTCATTTTCAAGAAAATTTTACTCTGCGCCTAAATTAATCTCGCTGCTCTCTTTAGTTTTAGCCGCTGTTGTTCTTTACTTCCTGCTCTTTGAGGTTTCAATCACACAGATTTTTGCTGTTATGGCTTTCCTTGCTCTGCTCATCATGTCCGGCGCGGCTTTCTTTGCTAAAGAAGTTATTAAAATCAAAGAATCATTATTGACAAAAGAATACGCTAGGAAATACTGGTGGTATATTCTTATCTGGCTTCTTCTGGCTGTGTGGGCGCTGGAAGAAATTTTAACTAAGTAAAACTCAGCAATAAAAATAGTTCATTAGAAATTAACTATTGCCGGGCACTTGCATGCAGCTTAGGTTAGTGTTTTACAATTTATTAGTTAATTATTATTGATTCTAAGGCAACTTATTAGTGCCAATATTACTTAATCACTTGTTTTTATGATTGAGATTCTTCAAATTGCTTGACTAAACTTTCTACATTAGGAGCTTCTTCATCATCCCTTCCTGCTACTGCTGCAAGGTCTCTTTTAGACGGTTCATCTATTGGATCGTGCTCTACTGCATATGAATTCTTTACGCGCGAAGGAGAACTCCTCTTAAATATGCCTGTGAAAGCGTGTATTCTAAGAAACTCAGTTCTAACATATCTTACTACTCTCATCGGATTCAATACATGAAGAGCATCTCTGTTTAATTCTCTTTCAATTTCGTCACCGAATTTTCCATGCCCATAAGCCCCCCTCTCTGTTCTTCTGTTAGCCACTCTCCTCTTCCATTCTATGTATTCAGGATTATGCAACAAAGAATCAATTCCACGTTGCTCCTCCATAGAATCCCAATATATGTCCTCTGCTGCTTGATTTGGGAGAGTCAATAAAGAAATATCCCAGAATCTTACTCTTATAGTATTATTCTTAGGATCATATTGGTACGCTTCTCTGACTGAAAATATGTCTTCCTTATTCTTTGGAAATCCTCCAAGTCCTATTATGATATGCCTGAAATTATTTATAGTATAGCACCTCCCTTTGGCAGGAAAGTACTTCCTCAGTTCCCCTTTCGCTTCCAGAGGATTAATCCAGTCATAATGGCCCTTAGAGCCAAATTTCTTTTCATTCATCAATCAGAGAGTACCAAGCCATTTTTAAACTTTTATGTGATTACAGTATCTCCGCTCCAGCCCCAATTTAGCAGGAAGATTTAAAGAATAAACTGATAATGTAGCTCAGCTTAATAAGTATGAATAGGCATGACTAAGCTTTGGTTAGCATTTGTTAGCAATTACTATTGATTAGTATTGTTGTATGATTAATATTATTATACGATGTATTGATATAAGTTATGGTTGCTCATACAATCTATTGTATGCTGTAGCTGCTCATGCAACACAGCATATTGATTGAAATTGTTATAAATGTCATACCTGTAGTAAATGATATAAGTTTTTCACCATTAATAGACGATAGAATTATATCAAAAAATCAAAATTAACCCTTATTGAGATGTTTACCGAAGATAATTTTAGTCAAAGTAATACAATAATTAATTTATTGATGCCATTCTAATTATTTTTATCGCCGATTGACTAATAAAAGTTATTTATGTTTTGAGCTAATATTAATGTCCTTAGATTTAACTAATAAGGGGATTATTCCTAATAGCTATATTGTTTTTATATGGATATAATGACTATCCCTCGGAGATACCTGATTAACCAACTTGTAAAAATTCACACTCCATAAAACACCCTTATATCCGGAGAAAGAAGGAATATATGGTCGTCTTTTTTTCTTAATCCGCGGTAAAGCCTCTGCAGAAATTCGCGGGTGGCTTTGTCAATATAAAATTTGTTATAATGCTGGGGCTTTACTTTCCTGAATATTTTCCAGAACAGTGAATCAATATTTGGGTATGGATACTTTGTTATGACTATGCTATTGCATGTGTCTCCCGGAAAGTCAACTCCCCTGTTGCATCTTGTTGAGTAGAGAATGTCTGTTTTTCTTAATTTAAATTCCTGAACTAATCTGCCTTCGCTGTCATTGTTCTGAATGCTTTGCAGTCTTTCTCTGGTCATGATGCCAAGATTTAATTTTGCATTTTCATTATTATCTGGCAAATCCGCGAACGAATTGACATGCACCAGTGTCGGCCTCGGAGCTTCCATGATGCATCTGGCGAGGGCTTTGAGGTAATTTTCCCTTGTTGCTCCTCCGTTCCTAAAATTCTCATAACGGCAGTTAAATTCCATTCCCGTTCTCTTTTTTGTTATTGTTCCCTGAATCTGCGTTTCAGCCTCAATTATTTTAAAATTATCAATTCCAAATATGTCCTTTAGAACCTGCTCCGAATGGATCGTTCCGGACATGAATACTACAGCTTTATTCTTGTCAATCAGCTCTTCCTTGAGCCTTTTTTCAAGGTTGATTGTGACTAATTTCACCGCAATATTATTTCCCTCTTTTTCAAAAGAGAGATAAGTTTCATCAAGAAAGTTTTCAAAACTTATGGCCGTTTCATCGCAGTCATAGGCATAATTTTCCTCATCATAATCTGCATTGTCCAGAAACTTCGTTTCAAGAAAATAATTAATGAGATTTAAAATCGGCGTATCCTTTATGTGCAATATTTCGTTATTTTTTATTGAGCTTTCTATTTTTGTGTCCTGATGCATCTCTTTTATCAGCGCGTTTACTTCCTTGGCTATTTTTTCATATTTTTCGTCCTCAAAAAACAGCCTGTTTAAAGCCATGCTAAGCCAACCAAGATTAATCTTTTTGCTGTTAGTAAAGCTGTCAAGGAATTCGTCGCATTCATCAATTATCTCAACATTTGTTGCAGGTTTTCTGTTCATAAGGCTTTCAACGTGGTATTTCTGGCTGTTAAAAATTATTACATCCGCGTCCAGGTACGCTTTGAACTGCTCGTAGTATCTGCATCCTGGTTTTCTCTCATAAATCATAAAATGGATGTCACTAAGGCCCCTGTAAGTCCTTATTCTTCCGGTGTCGCTTAAAGATATATCCTTATGGGCTGGCACTATCGGCGACCAGTAAGGGCAGGCCGGCGCTATACTTCCTCTTCTTACATGCGAGAGTTCCTTTACGCGTTCAGGGTCAATCCTGTCAGCTTCTTTTATATATTCTTTGATTATCTCCCTGTTCTTCTCTTTTATTTCTATCTTGCATGGTATGAATTCATTGTCGGCAGAGGAATCGGGAGACGTATCTTTTGTTATACCTCTTCGTTCTTTCTTCCTGTCAAATGTTTCTGATGTTCTTCCAAAGTCAAGTATATTGGCATTCTTGTACTTTATTCTATTATTGTGACCATTACCTATTTGGTCTGCCTTTCCTGATATTATATCTTCAAATCTCTTTCCGGAATTGCCAACACAGTCCTTAATATACTGGCATTCAAAGTTCTGCCTTCCTTTTATTGTAGCTATTTTTAGTTTTTCGCCATTTTCTTTTTTTATAAATTTCTTGTTGGTATAATCATCTTCATACTGTTTTTGAAGGTTTCTTACCGGAACTACTATGCTTGCCCTTCCGAGAGCTTTTGCCAGATTCAGAGCAATGACAGATTTTCCTGTGCCGCACATCCCGCGCAGGAATATTATCTTATTTCCGGAATTAATGGCATCAATTATTTCTTTAACTACATCTTCCTGCGTCTTGCCGTTTGAGAATTTTAATGGCTGCAACAGCATTTCAACGCCGTCTTTTTCTTCATAGAGGCTCCAATCGCTTGGCATTAGTGTAGCTAATAACTAGCGTTTAAAAATGCTTGTGGTTATCATTATAAATCTATAAAACAGGAGCAGTCTAGAGGATATTAATGATATTAGTCTTGTTGTATTATTAATTCTGCTTTGTTCACAAAATCGTAAGCGTCATTCTTAATACTTTCAGCAATTTCTTTTGTTGTTTGCTTCGTTACGCTGTATTGTACTATTTCTCTCTTATGCCTTGCTTCTGACAATTTTTCTATTTCCTCTTTTTGAAATACAGCATTTTTTAGCGATAAGAATGATTTTTGGTCTAATATCTTCTTCTTTACAAAATATTCTTCCAAAACTTGGAGTGTTGCTGTATGATTCCTGCTCTTGAATCCGATTTTAGCTAATAACGCTAAAGCTGAAGAATACATTGCATAATAACCACAAACAACAACCCACTCATGGGGGTTATAATCCTTAGGAATAATCAATAATTCTCTTACTTTTTGATTTAATTGCAATTCCGATAAGACTCTCATTGTTACAAGGTTATTTTTGGTTTTTGCTAGATAAGATAAGGATAACTTCTTTACCGTTTCGTCACGAGCAATAAAACCCTTATTTATCAGTTTTTTAATGTTTATCATCTTCGCAAATCCAACTATAAAGATCATCCTCTCCTTTAAACACTATTCCATAATTCTTTAAATCTTCCCAGAGTTCAGGATTATTGCTTTTTATATTAGGAAACTCATGTAATGGCAATAATACCGGAGAAAAATTCAGATTATACTTGTATTTTAATGATTTAACAAAGTGTTCCATTTCATCTTTTTTATTAGAAATACAAATAATATCAACATCGCTTTTTTTGGTTTCCATTCCTTTAGAATAACTTCCAAATAAAATAACTGCCCAAATATAAGGATTATCTCTAATTTCTTTTATTGCATTGTACAGAACTTTGTGCTTTTTCATGAAGTCTATTTCTCTTTGGAGCATATAAAAGTTGAAGCCTATTCTAGTGTAAAGATGTTGTAAGTTTAAAGAATAAACCAATGTTTTTCCTATTGATTCTTCCCTGATTATGTCTTTTTTTGCTAAAGACTTTAATGATGAATTAATTCTTTCATAAGAATAATCTGTTCTTTCCATTATGTCTTTAATTGTTATTTTCTTTGTTTCTGGGAAAAACGAGCTTATTATTGTTCCCTCAAGTAATGTAATCTTCTCTTTACCAAAAGAGCCAAAACCCTGCCTCTGTTTTCTTTTAATATTTATCATAGTAATTTGTTATTGATATTTCAACAATATTATTGATATTTCAGTATTTAAATATCTTTCTGTTTAAAGTAAGCAATATAGGAAAGAAATAGGAGCCACAGAGAGGATATTAGAAGCATTAGTAGTTTATAATTCTCTTGATTATTATATCAATTCCTATCTTCTTCTCCTTCCCTTCTTCTGCCTCGAGAAAACCCTTACAAGGGCGTCATCAACTTTGTCGCTCCTGCCTGAAATTCCCCCGCTTCTCCTGTAAGTTATCATGCTCCTCCTTATAATGTCCTCCGCAAGCTTTTCAACTTCTAAATAGCTCTTCTTTGCCCTGTTTTTCAGCTCTTTGTAAAGTTTTGAGTCAATATCCAGGTATAATTTTGTCATGATTATAATTATTCCTTTAATAATAATTTAGTTAGTAAACTGCTGATGTTCAAAAAAACCCCGTCATCATAACCTCAAGCTTAATCAGCTTTACAACCTCATTTTTTACATATCAATTTATTTTTATTGAGCTATAATAATTACTGACCTTATCGTGTTTGTAT
>JAGVWS010000001.1 GCA_018304165.1 Candidatus Pacearchaeota archaeon | reverse complement strand
TGGGTTTTTGCAACCAATGTTGAAGAAATTTTACTTGAAAATATTATTATAACTTACAAAAAAAGATGGAGAATAGAAACTCAATTCAGAGTTCAAGACGAAGCAAAGATTAGATGCAAATCAAAAGAGATGAAGATAAGATATTTTCTATTTTTATTTGAGCAAATGCTTCAGGTGATATGGATTTGCTTCTTCAAAGAAGAAGCAAGCTTTAAAGAATTTATAATCGAATTGGCGAAAATGTCCAGAAAATGGACTAAAACTGAAAAAGAATAATCTTCAAGTGAACCCAAAATATTCTCTGAAGGGATATCATTATTCATTTGGTTTTAACAGGATAGGAACAACTATCCTGTTTCGCTGTTCAATTCGGAGATACTAAACTATTGGTATAATTTAAATACTTAATTTTTAATAACTCCCGTCGGTTAAACTATGAGTATAATTTAAATACTAAGAGTTCTATAAATAATTATGAAAGGAAAAAGAGGAGGGTTGGACAGTGAGACGCTGATTCCTCTGATTATTGCCATAGCTCTTATCGCGCTCTTTGTTGCAGGAGCATTTCTCCTGAAGAGCGGAAAATTAGATTCTTACATTGAAGCTATTAAAGGACTGTTCAGGTCGGGAGGATGAGGTGGGCTGCATGAAGAGAGGTTTTAATATATTTAAGGATATATTTAAGGAAAGCTGTAAAAAGAAGGCGCAGTCAACACAGAGCCTGCTGCCATGGATAATTGCTGCTGTGGTTCTTGCAATAGTTCTCTATGGGGTTTTTAAGTTTGGACTCTTTGATAAATTCATTAACGCTGTGCCTTCAGCACCTTCGGTAAAATGAAAAATAGAAGAGGATTTGAACTGCTTAGCGGAAAAACTATAGGGGTGTTAATTGCCATACTCTGCATTGTTATTCTTCTTTATCTTGGCTCAGAGCTTGCGATTGTAAGAGGGCAATACGAGCAGAGAAAGAAAGCGGAAGGGATGATGCAGGAGGTCGTTGCTTCAATCTACAGCCTTAAGGAGATTGGAAGCGAAAAAAATTATCTTGTATCTTCAGTGAAGGAATGGAATTTTGTTGTTTTTAGGGAGATGGATGCGAGGAGCCCCCCGTCGTGCCAGTCAAAGAAATGTTTGTGTCTGTGTCCTGAGGAAGATGCAATATCCTGCTATAATTACGGGGTTTGCAAGGCTCCCCTTAATGTCATACTGAAAGATAATGGAGAAGATGTAAGAGCTCTAGAAGTAAGCGCTCCGACTAAGGATGCAGATATAAGAAAATCAGAGATAATCATAAAAAAAGTTTCTTCGGAAAGCTATGAAATAGGTTATGCTCTTGATAAAAAAGCTGAAGAAAGGGCGGAAGCATGAGCAATATAATTAATTTTTCAAAAAAAGGTGAAATGAATGTCTTGGTAAAAATATTACTGATAATAGTATTCATCATAATCGCTCTTGGAGGTTTGTATCTTCTCCTGAAGAAGCTTACTGCCGGGGCGGAGGGATATTAATTAAATAAAAAAATCTTGCAAAAGATGAAGGAGATTAATTAAATCAAACAAAATGCTGATGAAGAATATTGTGAAAATCTTGCAAGAGATGAAGGATATTAATTTAAATTGATTTAAACAAAAAATACTTTAAACAGATAAATTTAATGGATATTGAAATGGTTTATCAAAAAGACAAAAGAGGAGTACAGATGGTCTCACAGCAGATAACTGTAATGGTAATTGTTCTGGTAAGCCTGGGAATAATACTCATGCTTTATTTTCTTATTGATTTTGAGGGGCAGAGCGACTGGGAGGCATGCCATAATTCCATAATTTTAAGGGGGACTGCGAGATATGGAGACTTATTTAAGGGAGGACCTGAAGCAATACCTCTCAAGTGCAGGACGGAGAAGTACTGCATTGCCGGAAAAGAAACTTCTGATAAGGTTTGCCCGAATATAGAATACACCAACGACAATCCTGTAAGGACAGAGAGCATTGCAGGCAATTCAAAGTCAATGAGAGATAACTATTTAGACTTCATGGCTGAAAAGCTGTACGAATGTCATGCCTTGGTTGGAGAGGGAGAGGTAAATTTTATGCCCCCAAAGTTTTACGAGCAAAAGTATTGTCTGATATGCTCGAGGTTTGACATTGAGCCTTCGTTGAAGGAGAATCTTGGAGATATAACTTATAGGGAACTTTATGAAAGGATGGCAAGTAAGAAGACTAAGAGCGGAAAGAGTTATCTCGAGTATATTTATAAGATGAAGGATCCTGTGCAGGGGCTTAAGGATACTGTTCAATCTCTTAAGGAGTCAGAATTTTCTGATAAGTTTGTGGGAATTGAGTGGGACACATGGAAGCTTCCTATAAGCGAGCAAAATGCTATAATTGTGGCTACAGTTAAGGGGGGCGAGGGAACGGAGATAGTCACTTCCATAGGGGCAGGAGTTGCTGTTGTTGGGCTTCTTGTTGCAGGAGCTTTTTCTGGGGGAGGTGCATGGGCAGCGATTCCTGCTGTTGTCGGAGCTGTTTTTAAGGGGAGCACTGTTGCAGGAATAGTGTATGCATATGGCTCTGCAGACGGTGAGTTTAGTTACGTTCCTCCAGGCATACAGCCATATGATGCGGAAACTTTGAAGAACGCGCTTGGATGCAGCAGTTTTGAAACAGCGCCGTAGATGCTGTTTTTGATAATAAGTGAAAATGAGAAGAGATTTGTTGTGCAATTAATATGGCTGAGAGTTCTGTTATTAATCTCCAGATAAGCATCAATCTAACTTTCTTATTCTACCTGCAATCAATTTATATTTGTATAGTAATAAGTGATATTGGCAATAATTTCCTTTAAATTGCTGTTTGAGTAAGATTATTAAATAAGTATTAAATGTATTATTAGGGAGAGGATATGATACTAAGAAACAAAAGGGGTACAGAGCTGCTTCACTACACTGCAATTTATATAATTCTCAATGTAATCTTTCTTGCAGCTTTATTTGTTTTCGTTGCACAAAAGTCTGACAATATTGATTTTCAGGAGAGTGTGGAGGCGAGGAGAATAACTTTGATGATTGATTCTATGAGGCCCGGAACTGATTTGACAATTAACCTTGAGCCTTTGGCTGAAATTGCCCGAAGCAGAGATTATGGCGGACAGATTGTGAGTTTTAATTATGGCACGAGCGAGGTCAAGGTTACGCTTTCAAGAGGAGATGGACATTCTTATAAGTACTTCACTAAATTAGATACAATTAATGTTAAGGGAGATGGGAGAAAGGAGGTTGTAGTAAGCCTGGGATGATAATTATCAACAAAGGAAGTGGAAATTGTAATAATCTTATGATGGTGAGGATGATAAAAGGAAACAGGAGGGGAGGGGAGAATATAATGATATTCTGGCAGTTCCTCATGTGGCTGCTGGTTGGATTAGGAATAGTTATAGGAGTTGTCTCTTTTTATGCTTCGCAGATTGAGGTGAAAGCAATTGAGGCAGAGATTTTGTCAGAGAGAATTGCCGGATGTTTGATTGACAGCAAGGGAGTGTTTAATTTGAAGTATTTTAGCGACTCTGGAAAGTATGAACTTTTGAATGACTGCGGATTAAGCAGAGGAATTTTAGATGAGTCTGGCTACTTTTACATTATAGCAAATCTCACTCTTGTTAGTGATATTAATAGTGTCGGAAACACTGAAAACTGGAAACCTCTGAAGTCATTCAGCATCGGAAATAAGGACCTTCTTTTTCAGTGCGATGTAAAGAGGAAGGGAATGGAAGCGCAGAAATTTGGAGACTGCACTCAGAGGAGTTTGTATGGGTTTTATGGCGGGGAAGATAGTAAGGGAAATAATGTGAAAGGAGGGAGTGAAGAGGGGCGAGAGGGAGCCATAGTACAACTCTTTGTTGGCTCAAATAACAGGGGAGCATGATAATATGAAAACATTAAAAAACTCTAGGGGACAGATAGGAACGACGCTGACATGGATTGTCGCTATATTCCTAATACTATTTGTCATGCTTATTTATCTGGCTATTGTCTTTTGGCTGAGGGAGAGTGTTGGAAGCGTTCAGAATGAAGTACTTATAGAAAATAAATATGCTGGAAATGATTCGATACTCGCTTACAACTTAATGAGTATCTTAAGAAGCGATAAGGTAGGAGACAGGGAGCTTCTTGGAAAGATTTGCAGGTGGTATTATCTGAGAAGTCCCGGAGGAGAAGTTATAAAGTATAGCCAGTTGATTGGTGCCGGTGATGGCACGAGCGGCAGGGATGAAAATGTGATGGTAAGAAGAGCAATATTATACTCTTGGGATGGAAATAATATTAAAAAATCTCTCTATATGCAGTGGGTAGAGTGCGGGCTTGAAGCGGGGTGAGGCAGGGGAGGAAGATGATGATAAGAAAAACTAACAATTTTAATATCCGGGGGAAGAGAGGAGGCGTTCCAATATCAGTGGTTGTCCTGGTATTTGTAGTGGTTGCTCTCATTTCCTACTCACTATTTATCTTCATGGGGGAAAAGAGAGAGATTAAGAAGAGTATAGGATCATCCCTTTTTGTTGAGGAAATTTACAGCAGGGAGGCGCAGATAAGATTCTATGTGGAAAGTTCTGTTTACCAATCTCTTAAAGAAATGAATTTATTTAATTTTAATGCTGAAGATTTTATCAGAAGATTTTCTGATAAATTAAATGCAGGAAAGAATTATTTTCCTGAAGTTGAGCAAATTTTAGACAAGGTTAGCGATGGAGTGGAGTATGACAAGGATAGAGGCATTTTGAAAGTCAATTTTGATATTGTTCTTGAAAAATCTTTGACTGAGAAAATTGATGGTAAGGAAGTTGAGACTGCCAAGGCGAGGCATAAATTTGTGGTAAGGGAAGATTATAGAATAATGCAGGAAGCCAAAAATGCAGAAGAGCAGGCATAATATTATCTGTTGATACTGCAAAGCCAAAGACGAGTATCTCTGATACATTCCCAATTTAGCAGGAAGATTTAAAGAATCAACCAATAATGTAAACCAACTTAATAAGCACGAATAAGCATGAGCAAGCATTTGTTAGCAATTACCCCTGATTGAACTGGCTATAAACATAGTATCCAATTAATAATGGAATTGCCTCTAATGGCTATATCATTCTTATGATACTATAATAACTATCCATCGGAGATACTTAAGACGTCGAAACCTTTATAAATAACTGGAGAGTTAAGGAAATATGATTAATAAAAGGGGGGCTGAAGGAACTCCTACCGGCACTATAGTGGTTTTAATAATAGGCTTGGTTGTTCTTGTTCTAATCATAGTGGGTTTTAGCATGGGATGGAATAATCTTTTTAGCAAAATATTTGGGTTTGGCGGAGGAAAGAGCAATGTGGGTTCCGTATCTTCAAATTGTGTTGCTTCTTGCCAGCTGAATGATCAGTATAGCTTCTGCACTGAAGAAAGAAGTGTAACTCTTGGAAACGGCACTACTCTTAAAGGCTCATGTAACCAATTTGCTACAATGGACAACCTGAAGAGCCAGATTGGCGGGGCTATTAAGGAATGCCCTGGGCTCTGCATACAGCCTTAAATTTTTATACTTCACATTCTGAATAATTATTGAGGTAGTTGATAAAATGTTATGCAGTTGTATTTGTATTTCAAGCAAGCACGTGAGAGGTAATTAAAATGTCAGGCAATTATATTTGTATTTCAAGCAAGCACGTGAGAGGTAATTAAAATGTCAGATGATTATAAATGTAGTTCAAGCAAGTATGCAGGAGATAATTAATATGTTTGACTATAATTCAAGCAGGTATACAGGAGATAATTAATATGTTTGACTATAATTCAAGCAGGTATACAGGAGATAATTAATATGTCAGACGATTACGCAGTTCCTTACAACAGAAAGAGCAAGAAACGGCAGAGAAAGAAGCGCAGAGACAGAGTATATAAGAGGGGAGGGAAGTACAGGGGAACGACTGTAAATAAATAATTCTAATAAATAATTTTGATAGTTAGAATGTATGTTACATTCTATCTGCATAGGTTTAGTTATAGGCAGTTTATCAGGGGCAAAACAATATAACCCTTGCTTATAAGGATAGGTTCTTAGTAAAAATCATCAGATGATACTTGACTACAAAGCAATATATGGGCTAAATCACCCATTAATAATCAGTTCTAAGTTATCGTGAATTCTAATAATTATAGCACATATTTGCACAGAATTCCCGTGATAGATAATTCCAAAGAAAGTGCTATAATCAAGGGAATTATCTATAGCAAGAATCAGATAAATACTTTATATGATGAATTATTTATCTCATCAGTTATATTTTTTATTTATCATAAGTATTTTATTTACTAACAGTCTATCAGCATAGGTCTAGTTTATAGGTATTTATCAAGGACAAAACAATCTAACCTATGCCTATAGGGATAGATTCTAAATTAATAACAACACCATAGATATGCTTAAAAGATTTGATTAATGGATTAATCCATGATTGGATATGAATTGATGTTGCTGGTCATTGGAGCGGTGTGGCTTGCTGCAGCTGCGGTGTTCGACGTTAAGACAAAGGAGGTGCCAAATTGGCTTAATTTTTCGCTTCTCATCATTGCACTGGCATTCAGGGCATTATATTCTGTTATGGCATGGGATTACTGGCCATTCGTTAATGGGATTATTGGGGCAGGAGTGTTCTTTCTGCTGGCAAATATATTTTATTATTCCGGGATGTTTGGAGGGGGAGACGCAAAGCTTTTAATGGCTTTGGGAGCAGTGATAGGAGTTTCTTATGGATGGCAGGACAATTTTATTAATTACCTTATTTTTGTCCTGTTATTCTTAATTGTGGGGTTTGTATATGGTGTATTGATGAGTGCAGCTTTAATAGCTAAGAACTGGAAGAAGAAAGGGAAGGAGATTAAAAAAGAGTTTTCGGGGCAGTATAAATCAAAGAAAGTTTTATTCCTTATAACTTTATTGACAGCTGTAGTAGTGTTGGGGATGCTGTATAAGTATAATCTATTTGATATTTGGATAGCTTTTCCTGTAGTTATTGCTCTTGCCATGCTGCCCCTGATGTGGGTGTATGCAAGAACTATTGAAAATACACTGATGGTTAAGAAAGTTTTAACGGATAATTTGAGAGAGGGGGACTGGCTTTATAGGGATGTAGAGCTGAAGAATGGAGGGGTTATAAAATCTAATTTTGACGGGCTGACAAAGAGTGAAGTTGAGATGCTAAGAAAGAATTTTAGGGAAGCTAGAATAAAGGAAGGAGTTGTATTTGTGCCGGCGTTTTTTATTTCTTATCTTGCTTATGCAGCGTTATGGTATTCTGAATGGAGTCCTTTCTCTTGGGCGCTTAACTGGCTTCTTTGAGCTTTCCTTTTTATTGACTGTAAGTTTTTTATCTGATATTTTATCGGATGCGTGGCTGTTGCTTTTAGCCTTTTTTTCATCCAAGACTTTTTCATCCAATATAATAATTTCTTTCTTCTGGTCAAGCTTAATAGTCTCGCTGGTAAGAGTTTTATGAATTTTGTTCAATTCTTCCGGAGAAGCCCTCTTCTTCTCAACTTTGATGCCGTGGTAAAGAGGAAGAACATTAGCAATGGTGTGACCCATTAAGTCCTGCCTGGAAGCCTCAACCTTGTCGGGGCTAAGCTTATCATGAATCAAGGAAGAAACATCCTTAATAAGAGAATTAACGCCTTCAGGAAGGTCCTTGACAAGCCCATGAGCCTTAGGAATAACTAAGGCGTGCCCGGGAGAGGCAGGGGCAATCTCAAGAACAGCAAGGGCAGAATCATTCTCACTAATTTTATAACTCTCAATATCGCCTGCGACTATGCTGCAAAAAATACAATTACCCTCTTTCTGGTTCTTTTCCTGAGATTTACCAAGGAAATTAACAAGCTCTTCATCAGAACTGGCTTTAATCCTTTCCCTGATATCCACCTTTTGCTCATCACTAAGATTAGAAGAATCAACAGACGCCAAAATCTGCTCCCTAAGCTTCTGCGAATCAACCATGAAAAAAGTAGAACTATTATATTATTAAAGCTATCTTAAGTAACTAAAATTATATTATTATAGCTAACAGAAATATAATTATTATGGAGATAAGCCATATTAATTAATCTAGAAACGATAAATTTGCCTGTTAATTAGCGAGGGTAAGTCCTATCAAGCACTTGTAAAAGTTAAATAAATAGGATTGGCATTAATAATAGACTCTTAAATTTATTGCTAATTATAGATATATCGGAGATATTCACTAACCAAAAGCCCTTCTGTAATCAATTACTTCTGATGAAGAAACTCCCTGGAGCTTGTTAAGGAGGTTTTCCACTTCATCTGTAGAACGCTCCTCGGGCCAGGCAGTTGTTATAATGAGGGCATTTAATCCGAAAGCAATGGACTCTTCAGAGAATGAAGTGTTTTTAGCTCCGAGATTCTCCATTATCTTTAATACCTTTTCACTTATATTTTTTAAATCTACATCTAATCCGGAAGGAAGTATTCTCATTTTTAATGCAACAATTCCGCTCATAAGAGCAGTAAAAAATAGCGCTTTATAAATCTTTAGTAATAGCTTAGCTTTGTAAAGCTCCGACGATAAAAAACTAATAACTTTCTGCTAATTTTTGCCTTTATAGATGACAGCTACTTCATAAAGCTGGGTAAATGTAATCTTTAGAGATGCTAAGAGATAGTTTTACTTATAGAAAATTCTGTTACTTAGATGATATCATTAATCCAATTTTCTATCTGTATAATTCTTGAATAAGTCAGATATCCTACAGAATTATCCATAATTATAATAAATAGCTAGGTCATAGTTGGTTTCTGGGCGCATAAGAAAACTTTTATAAAGAAGTTATAAACTAATAAAATGAGTAAAAATATGAAAACAATACTAAGTTTTATGGGAGAAGACCACGATAGATTAGATAATATATTCAAAGACTTCAAAAACGAAAATATAGATAAAAACAAAGCAAAAAATTTATTTCAGGAGTTTAAGACCGAATTGCAGAGGCATATCGCTTGGGAAGAAGAAATTCTCTTTCTTTTATTTGAAAATAAAACAGGAATGTCTAACGCGGGCCCAACGGCAGTAATGAGAACAGAGCATAAGCAAATTAAAGAGCTTCTGGAAAAAATCCGCGTCAACCTGGCTAATGATAATATTCATGCGCGTGATTTGGAGAATGGATTGATTGAAATTCTTACTGAGCATAATAACAAAGAAGAAAGCATTTTATATCCGTGGATAGACAGTTCCGTAAGCGAGAAGGAGAAGGAAAAAGCTTTTGCAGAGATGAAAAAATTATCTTCTATTATGTAATCTATTGGCATCATGTCAAGAACATTAGTTCTTGAGCACATTCAGGAATTTACATTCCTGATCATTTAAGTTCCTGGTGTTATAATAATCCTTTTAAACTACTTTAATCTCAATCAATTATGGTTCAGGATTATGAAGCTTTGGTAAAGAGGATTTCAGAGGCTTCTGGCGTTGGTGAGGAAGAGATAGACAGGAGAGTTGAGGCTAAGAGAGCCAAACTTTCCGGGCTGATAAGCAAGGAAGGGGCGGCACAGATAGTTGCTACGGAGCTTGGAATATCTTTTGACAAGCAGACGGTAAAGATAAACCAGATCCTTCCCGGGATGAGGAGAATAAGCTTAACAGCCAAAATAATAGAACTCTCCCAAATCAGAGAATACCAGAAGAATAACCGCTCCGGAAAAGTACTGAATATGGTCATAGCAGATGAGACCGGAAATGCCAGATGCGTCCTTTGGGATACTAATCATATATCTCTTTTTGAGGGGGGGCAGATAGTGAAGGGGGATACTGTGGAAATATCTAATGCAAGCCTGAGGAATTCAGAAATCCATTTAACAGCATTTTCTGATATAAAGAAGAGCAATTCACTTATGGAAGAGGTTAAGACGGAAATAGTTTTACTGGAGAAAAAAGTACTTGAGCTGAAAATTGCGGACAGAGCAAAAGTCAGAGCCGTAATTGTTCAGATTTTTGAACCGAGGTTCTTTGAGGTCTGCTTAGATTGCGGTTCCAGAGCTAGGCAGGGGCTGGAAGGAGGATTTGAATGTGAAAAGCACGGGAGCATAAGCTCAGATAAAGTAAGCAAGAGAGCCATTGTTAATACTGTCCTTGATGACGGGACTGAAACGATAAGGGCAGTTTTCTTTTCAGATCATGCAGAGAAGCTTGGGCTAAGCAAGGATGCAAGCGACTTTTCTGAGAAGAGAGAGACAATAATAGGAAAGGAAGCCTATTTTTCAGGAAGTGTAAGGCAGAACAAGATGTTTGGCAACAGTGAGTTTATTATTAATGGAGTTGAGGAAGTTGATTTAGACAGGCTTATAGAGAAGCTGGAGAAGAAAGGATAGGTTTTTAATTCTGAGAATTAAAATTAATTAGTGAAAAAGCCCTTATAGTTCAACCCGGATCAGAACGTAACCTTGCGGAGGTTAAGATGAAGGTTCAAATCCTTCTAGGGGCGTTAGAGAGTACTTACAAGTTCAGGCGTGAGCTTTCTTATGTCATCCAGAACAAGAGTTGCCATGGAGAAATTGTGATGCGTTGTTCTTGAAGTGGGAATGGCAATAGACTTCATGCCTGCCGCTTTGGCGGCAATGATTCCCTTTTCAGCATCGTCAATAACTAATGCTTCTTCCGGCGGGATATCCATTTTTTGGCAGGCAAGCAGCAAACTTTCCGGATGAGGCTTGCCGTTAGTTACATCTTCAATAGTGATAATCACTTTGAAGTATTGGAAAACATTCATTAGTCTTAAGGATAATTCTACATCCGGCCTGTATGAACCGCTGGCTACTGCAAGGGAGTAAGCAGCAGATAAATCTCTGACGACTTTGTCAGATTCATTTAGAGGGGTCAGTTTTTCATATAGCCGCTGCTGATAAGCTCTCCTTCCTGTTCTTCTGATATCTTTGACATCTGCATTTATTCCTCTTTCCTCTAAAAACTTCCCTAAATCTCCCCCACGTCTTGTCCAGAAATCGTAATACACTTCTTCTGTTAATGCAATTCCGTATCGTGCCAGAGCATCTATTGTGCTCCGGCAGTGTAAGGGCTCAGTTTCCGCAAGAACATCATCATGATCAAAAATAACTCCCTTAATCATATTTATTATTTATATTATCATAAAAATGTTTAAATTTCAATATCCTTTAATCCCTGTGTGGTCAGCATGAATGCAGTTTCGTTATCAGGGAGGTTTGGAGAATCAATTAACTTTGCAACGCGGGAATCTTTCTTGCCCCGGCGAAGATATATACGATATGTTGAACTGTGGCCAACTATGTTGCCCCCGACAGCTACTGTCGGGTCTCCGAACATCTGTGCCGGATTGGCCATGACTTGGTTGGTAACATAGACCGCAAGGTTGTGATGCTCTGCGAGCTTCATTAAATTGTGCATGTATCTGTTTAGCTTTTGTTGCCTGTCTGCCAGCTGACCGCGCCCGGTGAATTCTGCGCGGAAGTGGGCTGTCAAGGAATCTATAATAATCAGCTTTATTGGCTCCTTTGCTTCGCTTATCATTTCTGAGATTTTATCAAGAAGGAGAATCTGATGATCGCTGTTGAATGCGCGGGCAACGAATATGTTTTTAAGAACCTTTTCAGGATTGGCTCCGATGCCTTCGGAAATCTGCTTTATTCTTTCTGGTCTAAAAGTACCTTCAGTGTCTATAAATACTGCTTTTCCGCTTGCTCCGCCTTTCTCCGCAGGGAGCTGGCAATTAACTGCTAAACAAAGACCTAATTGTGTATTATGCATCATCGTAGGAAGGTTGCCTCCAACGAATGAATGACCTTCTGGAACAACAAAATCGTAAACATAATCATCATAATCCATTTCTTCAACACTTTCAACAAGATCCCAATTAAATAGCTCTATTTCACTAATCACTTCCAGAGCCAGACAAGTAACATCTACGCGTGTTTTTAATTCGTTAATAATTAAATTTTTAAGAATATCTATTTTGGTTGAAGGAATCTTCCTGTGATAATAGTTAGCTATGCTCTTGTTTTTAAGACCCATGTTTTCAGCCAGACTGTTGAATGCAAACGGAAGATCAGAATAAACCTCTCTGAGTAATTTTATAGAAAATGATTCATTTTCAAGCTTTTTAATCATAGCAATAAATGAATCTCTTTGATTTTCAAAAACTTTTGTTATATCCCGCAAAGTTGAAATATTGATAGCTTTAGCATGAGAGTTATCAATAAGATTAGAATAAACCGTGCTCTGAGAATTAATCTTTCCAACAGCCTTTCTTAATCTTCCGCGATTTCCTCCGATGCTTTCTTTGTAGAGTTCGCTAATGAATGAAACAATCTGCCTGGGATAGCCGTAAGAACTATTTTTTGAATGACCTTGAAAATTCTTTATTTTCATCTTGATATTTTTTAGTTTCTCCTTATCTTCTCCAGAAATTCTAATGACAAAGAATTTATCCTTTTTTATCCCGGCTGTTCTAATTTTAATACTTGAGCTGATGCCCAGTCTTAGAAGAAGGTAGCTTATTTGAGTCGCTAGTTTGGAACTCTTGGTAGTAGCGGAAACATTATGGTCTGATACCTCTCCATCACCATCTAGATAGCCTCCTAAGAATGATGAGATAACGTTCTTATCTGACAAGAAAATCCCTTCGGGGATGAATTTGTTAGAAGAATTGCACCTATCTAATCTTTCCATCATTACTTTAGTGGAGTTCCTGAAAATAATTGTATAGCAAGGAAGCCTACCCTCAAGAATTCTTACTCTTACCGTCGGGGTATAAGAAAATTTTTTATTAATGTAATTGCAAAGCCAGTCTTTAATGCTTTCGTCAGTTATGCTTATAGAAAAGGGGTTACTTGTACCTTCGGCAACGAATAGCCCCAGGAAATAAGCGTTGTCCTCATCATAGATACTTTCAGTTGTTAGATTAATCTCTTTTGGAGAGGCTATCAAAGAGCCGCCTTTAAGCATGTTTGTTTTAACCCAGTTAACACCTCTGTCAAAACTAAGAACCTGATGGTTTCCAGTAACCTTAAGAATTCTACCTCTCCTAGTCTTCACAATGAAGAGTTTTTTTACTTTCTCTTTGTAAATACAGTCACTATTAACTACTTTCATACGCCCATCTACCCATGATAAAACCTTGACGGTTGAAATGGGGACTGCAAAGCCTTCATCTGCTTTTAATTCACCGTTTTTTTCTTTATATTTGTCATAAGTTTCCTGAATAGTTTCCACGTGCATTCTTGTATCATTGAAATAACTTACTATGGTGTCTTTAGAGACACATTTTCCACTACCGTACGCCCCGAACGCTTCGGTAATCGCCTTAGTTTCAATTCCTCTTCCTCCGAGCAGGTTGTCAAAGTTCTTGCTACCCGTCGTTATATTCAGAACTTCCTTTCTTTTCTTTTCAAACTCCAAACCGTCCTGGAAGCCGAGTTTCATCATCTTCCTGGCAGCCTGAATGGCCTTTCTGGCAACTGCTTCTCCCATGCCGGCTGCTTCAGATAGAGCAACGGGTGTTAGAACTGCCACGCCCATTAAATCATAAATTCCTGCTGCCTCAAGCTTTTCAGCAATTGCCGGACCTATGCCCGGAATATCAGTAATTTTCAGCTCTTCAGGACTAGCGCCTTCACTTGCATTCTCTTCAGAATCTTCTTTTTTTGATGTCATAGATTAAGGATTAAAGCATTATTTATAAGCATTATCCGATTGGAGTATATATAATGAGAGACCAAAATAATTCCACATTGCTGTATCCTGAAGTTGCATGGAAAATCAGGAGAAATATCTTATTATCAGCAGAATATCAAACATAATGAAGATTACAAGCATAACATTTTCTGTGTAGCCGCCGGTTTTCAGTTTCCATGACAACCTTCCCCTGAGGGGCCAAAATGGAGCAATTCCTTCTATTGTGAAACTGTCTGCTATTAAATGCACCGCATATCCCAGGAAAAAGCCAAGAGCAAGCGTCGGAAATATTATTGAGACTACCAAAGAAAGAATGACTGCTGTTGTAAGGCTGTGCAGGACTCCCCTGTGGTGAAGGAATGTCTGGAGAACGCTGAAGAATTTATATTTTCCCAGGAATGATATTGGAGAGTCTATGTCGGGAAGAAGACTTGAGATGAGGAGAGTGACTGAAAATGCGAGAGGGTGGCTTATTGATGGGAGAAGCAGGAATGCAAAGAATATGCCTATAGCTATATGTGTTCTTGAAAGCATGTTATAAAATAGACAATTGGTTTTAAATAGGTTTTGAGTATATTTACTGAGATGACAAATAGCGAGGAATTAGAAAGACTAAGAGAAGAAGTAATCAGATCCAGGCTGCCTCTCCATGAAACTGCTACTAATGTAGTTATGGGCAAGGGCAGTCCTGAAGCTAAAATAGTCTTTATTGGGGAGAGCCCTGGCCGTAATGAAGATTTGCAGGGAATGCCCTTTGTCGGAGGAGCAGGAAAGAATCTGGATAAATTGCTGGAAAAAGTAGGGTTGAGCCCGGATGAAGTGTATATAGCCAATATACTAAAATACCGTCCTCCTGAAAACAGGGATCCTCTTCCTGAAGAAATAAAGGCGCATACGCCATACTTGGTAAAGCAAATAAAGATAATCCAGCCGGCAATAATCTGCTCTCTTGGAAATTACGCCACAAAATTCTTCCTTGCAGAAGGAAATGCAGACAGGATGAATGAACAGCCGGGAATAACTTCAATACATGGGAAAGTAAGAGTTGTTAATATTGACGGGATGAAGATAAAGCTCATTCCTTTATTCCATCCGGCAGCTATAATTTACAACAGGAAGCTCACTGAATTATGGGAAGCAGATATGAAAGTAGTAAAGAAAGAGGTTTCGCAGAAGACGTTGTTTTGATTTTGTAATGTTTAATATTAACTGAAATTATATCATCCGCCGTCATTAAGCACTATCTGTGTTGAATTAGCTTTAATATATATAATTCCCTTGATTGTAGCACCTGTTTTGGAATTATCTATCACGGGAATTCTGAAGAAATATGTGCTACAATTATCAGAATTCACGATAGATCATAATTAATAAATTTGATTAAATTATACAGAAGCAATGCAAATTGTTTTGTTAATGATTAATATCAGTGTATGATCCAGCTTATTGCAATATTATTTAAACTTTCTTAACTATTTTCTAAGGTTTTTAACTCTATAAACTTATAATGAGCGTCCTTGGTTTTTGAGCTGCAATGCTCATCTTTCAAAGTATAAGACTTACAAACAGAACATTTCTTTAACAATGTCATTTTTCTATAACCTGAAATTCTGCCCCCTTCTCCCTGCTCAGCTTTTCTATATCTGACAAGTTATTGTTTATTTTACTATTAACCTCTTTGTAGTCTCTGCCCTTTATCTTAATAGTATATTTTCCTCCCCCTATATAAGATATCTCGCATTCTTTACATGAACTAAGAATATTTTTTATATCTATGATGCCTTCGGGCTTTCTGCTCTTTAATATTAATTCCTTCTTTACCTCTTTCTTTTTTTCTTTCTTTTCTGAAATTATTTTCAGGATTTTGTCAGCACTCTCATTATCCAAGTATTTCTTTATTACGGCCGGATTGTTTCTTGCATCTTCAAAAACTTCTCTTAGCTTTTTCCTCTCTCCGTCAATAATCTTCCTGCATGCTTCTCTATAGCTCTCCCCTATGACTACCTCCAGTATTTTTAGTGCTGCTCTATCTTTCTTTTGCTCTTCAAAGACTTCCTTTGTTTCTTTGAGGCTTACTCTTCTCAGGGAAAGGACCAGGCTTCCTGAAATATTTGCTCTAAGCACCTTGCACACAATTCTCTTGTTTGGAACGACATAGTCCCTTAAGTTTCTTATTCTTCCCGGAGCTATTTCTGATATCGGAATAGTGCCGTCTATCTTCTCGTTTCCTTCTGCGACCACAGAAACGGCTGTTCTTCCAACTTCTGTCACTTTGCATAAGACAAGGTCTCCGTCTTCATATATTGCTGTCATAGAAGACTTTAGAGAAAACAGTTTTTAAAGGTTTATGGGGTGTGGTTTTGTTTAATTGAAAAGAAATCCTCACAGCTCTGCTGTGCCTGTAAAAACGGAAAAATGTACAGCCAATCATCTAGCCATTAGCTGATAACCCACATAACTTACTCAACAGGCTTGCTTTATCAACATGCATGCTTATCGTAGTATATTATTGATAATTACTCTGAACTACCAACTAATTTATTTCTTATGAAGCCCCGCAGTCTGCTGCGGGGTGAGCGAAGCGAACGGTGGGAGCTTCACTAAATTATAATATTTATTAATAAGTGATATATCATTAATTCTGCTAATCCACTAATTATTTACTTAAGAAGCTGACGTTTTTTGATACAAAGTACAAAATATTAAATCTGCACTACTTCGACTTCAAGCTTTTTCTTTAAGAGCTCTATGAATTTTTCTTCGTCAGTTTTCTTTATTGTGCATCCGGCGGCAGAAGCATGCCCGCCCCATTCTCCTTCCAGGAATTTCATGACAGAGCCTATTAGTTCATTGGCTTTTCTGCCGTTTCCATTAAAGCTTCCGGCAATTCTCATAGAGACTTTTATTTTGTCCCCATTATAACTCATTCCAACTATTAGAGTCCCTTCTTTGTAATTTTGAGAGAATGCGATGATGCTTGAAACAGTCCCTATCATAGTATCCCTTATTTTGTCCTTTGCGTTTAATATTATATAATCCCTGCCCTCAATTTTGTTTATAATGCCTGATGCTACGCTGTTTAAGGCTTCTATGAGCTCCTGTTTGTAGCGAGCATGAATCTTGTCAGCTTCTTTCTTTGCTTCTTTGTTGTTTAGGCAGAGTGCCAGAGATGTCTGGCTGAATCCAGCCCTGCTTGAGGCATTGATTAGAGCAGATAATTCACGGGCATCTTCAAGCTTATTGAAGAACTTGACTAAGTATAAATCCCCTATTATTTCAGAATTGTCATAATCCTTCCTTCTTAAGAATATGGAAGTTATCAGCTTGGATGTTTCTTCTTCATTCAGGTCAAGAAGAGGCTTGAATTTTCCATTTTCTCTTTCAATTCCTGCTTCTTTTAGTAATTCCAAGACTCCCTGCGAGTTTCCCGTAATTCCCGGGATGAAGATGCTGGAGCTGTATTCAAGAGCTTTGTCAAGAGGCCTTGTTGCAGGATAGATGAGAAGCCCCTTTTTAACAACTACTTCTGCATCATTTAATATTTCGTTGTTTAGCTTGCCTTTGTTTTTAACTAAATCTCCTACAGTTCCTATTACTGCCAAGCTGGCGAGGTCTTTGTTTTTCTCGTCAAGCTCCTTTGCAAACAGATATGCAATTCCCGCAGAGCAGAGTTCTTCCCTGTCTCCGATTAGGTGGGGATTAATCAAGAGAGTGTTGGGAAGAAAGTCTGTTTTTATTTCATGATGATCTATAATATAAACTTCTTTTAAATGGCTGAACAATTGCATGCTTCCAGAGCCCAAATCAAGGAACATTATTAAGGATTCTGACGGAAGACTCTTTACAAAGTCATCATTCAGGGATTTTACTATCTTGAGTGAAAAATTAACCCTTGCCCTGCTTAGAGCTTTTGACATAATGGCAGCTGAAGTTATGCCGTCAGTATCAAAGTGGCTGATGAGCTGGACCTTTGAGCTTTTAGAGCTCTCCACAAACCTTCTAACAGCCTCTTTTATCAAATTCTTCATAAACATGATTCCTATAGTTATTCAACTATTTTATTTCTGTTAAATTAATTTACCTACTCTTGATATTAATCCTTGTTAAATTAATTTACCTACTCTTGATATTAATCCTTGTTAAATTAATTTACCTACTCTTGATATTAATCCTTGTTAAATTAATTTACTTATTTCCAATATTAATTATTATTTTAGAGTGTAATATCCGGCTGATTTCTTTTATTTTAATTTATTAAATCTTGATAGGATTATTGTTTTGGAGTATGATCTCTGACTAATTTATCTTATTAAATTATCCCGGTTTAACAATCAATGATGCTGCTTATCTTTGCCTATCTTGACAGATATTTTTCAATTCCTCTCAACTGCGAGGCTGTTTTTGTTAATCTTCTCTTTGTTGGCTGGTCCTTGGGATTTTTGCCGAAGTGCTTCTGCAGCTTCTCGAGCCTCTGCTTTATGTTCCGCAAATCTGCGTCTTTTTTTCCTATAATCTCTGATATCCTGATGCCATATTCTTCCCTGAATTTTTTTATGTTATACTTATTTTTAAGCGCAAGCCCTATCTTTTCTGATGTAAGCCCCTCTTTATATAAATCCCTGATTATATCTTCGGCTTCTTTCTTTGTAAGTTTTTTTGTTGCCATGAGTACTAGACCAGAAAAGATGTTTTTAAATGTTACTCTAATAAAAATAGCCCCACCAGGATTCGCACCTGGGTCTCGGCCTCCAAAGGGCCGCATACTTGACTGCTATACTATGGGGCTATAATTATCAACAATCTCACGAGATTTTTAAAAAATTTGAATACTTTTTACACCAATAACTAATTGCTTGTCTTGTTACTTTTACGCCATCATGTTGCCAAAGATGGTCTTGTACTTGAAAAAGTGAAAGCCCTTCATTATGTAGGTGAATTGCCTGTACCATATCTTCTTTCTTGTACCTCATCTTTTCAAATCTATCTTTCTTCATGAATGTAAATTCGCAATCATCACAAAAATAAAGTTGTTTTATGCCAGACGGGTGGTATCTCTTTCCTCTTTTTGTGATATTCTTCTTTTTACATTTTGGACATTTCATACCTTTTCACCTCCTGAAAATCAAGAGGAAAACGAACTATTTGAGCTTAGCTCACGATAACTTTACAATATCGCATTGGCATTGAAGAAAGATTTATATAATCTTCAACCCTGCGGTTATTATGAGAAGCAGCGGTTCTAAAGAGATTAATAAAAATAGGAATCTGATTCTTTGGGGCGTTTTAATCATAATTATTCTTCTTCTGTCTGTATTAACACTTAGTTCTAATTCTCTATTTTTCTCTCCGAAGAACGAGAAAAGCGAGAAGATTAGTTATGGGCAGCTGGATGAAAAGATTATCCAGTACAAAACAGACCCTAATTTAAGAAGCGTTAAAGTCATGACGGGGGAATTAAATTCTAAGGATGTTTTTGTTATAAAGAAAACAAATACTTTTGCTAATATCAACAAAGACCAAAGGGCTTCCAATGCAATGAGTATTCTTATCAGGAATATAAAAGGGAGCAATAAGAATTTCAGGGTTGTTTTCGTTATGGCTTCATTAAATCTTGTTTTTGATGTTTCACTCAATGCTCAAAAAGTAGGAGTTTGTGCCTGCTCTGGAACTCTCACTCTCAAGCCGAAATGTGTTGCAGAGATTGATGGAACAGAGCATGAATGCCCATATGCCGGCGAGGTGGATAGCAATGGATATTGTCCACGGGGGAATTCAGGGCAGGAGTCCTACAAGTCGGGGAATCATTGCTGGGATTGCGGTTCTGAAAGAGAAGGCAAGGAAGTGAGCGCATCTGGCGGGCCATCAAAAACAACACAGGACTGCAAAATAACTTCTGGGAGAAGTATTGGTGAATGCAACACAGATAGTGTAGATTCTCCATGCAAAGAGCAGGCTCTTAAGGCCCTTAGCGACCAGCTAAAGGAATCCTGCAAGGGCTTGGGCGGTAACAATTACGCCCTTTATTATCCTGGCGAGGGAAAATGGAAGAGGGCAGAGGGCTATAATAAGTGCGAATAGATATCCTTGTTTAATGAGGCTTTTCTACAGATTGTATATTCTTTAAATGATTCAAACTGAATTTGATTAGAAAATAGCTCCACCAGTCTCAGAAATTAGCAAATTTCTGGGACCATTCGTTCTTATGGACTCAGGTATTCGCACCTGTGCGAATCTAGGATTAATCATATTTCGCAAGCTCAATATGGAATAGCCCCACCAGGATTCGCACCTGGGTCTCGGCCTCCAAAGGGCCGCATACTTGACTGCTATACTATGGGGCTATTGTAAAAGCAGTCCTGCAAGATTTTTAAATCTTGACAATTCCCAAGCTATCTTATTAGTGTCTGTATCTTCCCCTTGCTTCTACCTTATTGAGCTGCTGGAGGACTTTATCATAGTTCTTACTGTTCTTATATCCTTCAAGGAAATTCCTTAATAAGGTATCATACTTGTTAAAATGCCTTGCTTCAAGAGCCTGCTTGAATAAATGAACATCAACAGCTTTATCCTCAATTTTTTCAGAATAGAAAGAAAGACCAAAATCAATGAAGTAAACCTTTCCGTTACGAAGAATTATATTGCTAGTGGTTAAATCGCCGTGAATTATATTAGCATCATGGAGCTTAGCAACAGATTCGCCTATAATCCTGCAAACATCAGGAGAATTATTAAGAGAATTAAGAGCATCAGACAATTTCTTACCGCGAATATATCTCATAGAAATAATTTTATCCTTTTCAGAAGAAGAAATAATCTTAGGAGTATTAATGATTTTAGAAGCTCTTTCCATAAGTCTTGCCTCGCTTCTTGTGCGGAGCTTTCTAAGCTTGTTGTCTATCTCTTCTATTCTGTAAGACTTTTTTAAGCGCTCTTTGCTTACAGAGCCAGAACTTTCATCAAAGTAGATTACTGCTTCGGCACCTCTGCCTATAATCTTGCTATTGTTTATACGTGCATCCCGCATGATATAAACCATAATAGAAAGTTTAAATATTAGGTGATTATGGCATTTTCGCACCGATAAGTTACCTTAGAACCACAAATAACTGACTGATAACTATAAAACACTGACATGAGTTGCATGTGGCAGTCTGATGTTAATTGTTGATTAATATTAAGAGGGTTGTTTATAACAATTATAAAGGCTATTGATAATTAAAAGTTAGTCTGGCTTAGTTTGGATTTCA
>JAGVWS010000034.1 GCA_018304165.1 Candidatus Pacearchaeota archaeon | reverse complement strand
CGGACAGAGAAGCGTCCACCTTTGAACTTTGAATCCGAGCGTTCTCATTTAGGTAAAATAAATTTATTAAGAATGAGGATGCGAGCAGGTGGGGGCGTGGAACTAAAGAATACATCTTTGGGGGAGCAAGATTTGAATACAGAAGCCCCCCGCAGGAGTTTAAAAGTTATTTTGTCATAAATATATTTAAAGAGAAATAGCAGTTTAGTTTTACAAATAAGGTAGAATTATGGCTAAGAAACCGAAATTTATAGGCATAAGAAGAACTACTGCTTTCAATGGTAGAAGAAAGATAGGAATCGACACAAATATATTCGTAAGAATTTATGATCAACCTTTCCTTCTTAGAGTTGAAGCATCAAGAATATTCAATCGTCATGATATCATTTTTACTCATGCAGCTTGCCTTAGAGAATTTACCAAGCACATAATGTTAAAGAAAAATTGTGATTTCCATAGTGCTAAAGAGGAGGCTAAAGACTTCATTAAGAGCAGAAATGTAAGGATAATTTATCCTACAGAGTGTTTTATTCCAGAGGAAGAACTAAAAACTTTTGAGAAGCAGTCTAACGAGAAGTTAGCCAATATGGGTAAGGAATACCTACATTGTCATGAGCCAGACTCTGTTATAATTCTTGTATTTAAGAAATGTGGAGTTAATAAGATATATTCAACTGATGAAGCAGCTAGAATTTGTGCATCATTCTTAGGCATGGATAGCTCAAATCTGCCTTCATTTGATAATAAAATAATGAGGGAGTTGAGAAAAGATAAGAAGTTTTACAAGCAAAGAAGATAAGTTTATATATTGATATTACATTCATGTAATATAAATGTAACATGGAAGCTTTTGAGGCATAATTTTTTACTGCCCATGCTTAAAAACTAAAAAATCAGTCATAAACTATGGAAACATTACAAATAAGAAACCCTGCAGATTTAGGCAAATTTATACAACAAAGGCAGGATCAAACATTAGAACTAGCCCAGAAGGAATCTCAAAGAATAGCTAGAGAAGTAGTGGAAATTGAGAATGCTTTAATGGATTTTGAAATACTTTTAGGTATGAATATGGATGAGAAAGAAAGAGAAAGGCTAACTAAAGAATGCAGAAAGTTAAGAGAAGAATCATGGGCAGAGTTAAAGAAAGAAGCTAATGGTGATTATAGTAAGATGATGCAAATTCTAGACGAATTATAATATCAGATTTATTCTCCCATAATTAATGTACTAAAGTGGTCTTAGCCCGATGGAGTGCAAACCAATCAGTGCATCTTGGAGTGGTATGAATTTATAGTTTAAAAGTATCTATCAAATTTTTCTTCAGGATAGTTTATTCGAAATTGTTCGAATGGATTCTTAGATTCTAATGGAGAAAATGGAGATTTACTCATACTAAGCCTATTTGAGTTTAATGAGTCTAAAATATTAGAGATGAGATAAGCAAAACTTAAATTTTCTAGTTTATAACCCCTAAATGAGAAAGGCTTAGAATCCCAGAAATGTAGAAACTTTTCGTTGCCTAATGAAATATTATTTATCTTTCTAAAAAGAGAACATTCACTAATGTTAAAACATTCTTTTAAGGATTTTTCTAATGTTTCAAAAGATAAGTCACATTCATAACAAAAGATTCCGTTAAACATTCTTTGGCTTTGTGCTACAATAGAAACCTCTATTATCTTAGCATTATCTTCACAAATCTTAATGATTTCCAAAAGCTTTTTAGAACTGTTTATAGATGATTTTACTTCTATTATCGCTTTAACTGTGTTGGCTAAAACTACAACAAAATCTCCCTCAGAAAATAAAACTGGTGAAGAGCTATCATAAATTATAATATCTATTTGTTTAGTAATTTCTCTCCTCTCATTAATCACAAAACCAGTTCCTATAGAGCAATCCTTAGGTAAGAATCTGGAGATTATATTTCTTAACACTGCTTCTCTATATCTTCCATCCTCGCCCCAATTAGCTTCTCCTATCAAACTTCTTACTCTATCTTTTACAGCTTCTAATTCATCATTCAATGATTCAAAAAACTTCTTGAAATCTTGTTCTACCATGTTAGAACTATTATGTTGGTGATTATGGCATTCTCGCACCAAAAAGTTACCTCAGAACCAAGAATAATTAACTGATAACCTGTAAAACGACATATTAATTGGTGTCAAGATGGTTGTTTATAGTGAGCATAAAGGCTATTGATAATAGTTATATTAAAAGTTAGTGCGGATTTCCGCTAATCACCTTATGTTAATCTATAAAGACTTTTCTAGAAAAGAAGATACTTAATGAGCTAGAAGTAGCACCAATTATGCTGTTCTTTGTAAGAGAATGATCCTATTAAAAGAAAAGATAATTTCCTTTGATAGAAAATTTTCCATTAAAATATATTTTAACACACACAAAATCTATTAAAAGAAAGTATCATTTACTATATCTGACTACTAGTTCATTAAAGAAATATGCTCTTTACTATAGTAAAGCTTAAATACTCTAAAAATAGCTATATTTTATGGAAGAGGCTGAATTCAAAGGAGCTTTCGGAAAGATTGTTGAAACACAAGATTCAGAGCATGGAAAGTATAAAGCGTTCATTCCTAACAAGCTCCCACCTAAAGTTGAATACACATCTCAAGTAGTTCTTGCCCTTTCAAAAGCGGATAGCACATTAAGTAAACTATCAGGAGCAGGATTACTACTTCCAAACCCTGATTTGCTCATTATCCCCTACTTAAAAAAAGAAGCCCTGTCTAGCTCTAGAATTGAAGGTACAAGAATTTCATTATCAGACTATTTTTTATCAGAAGCTAAAGGAATAAAGAAAAATGATGCTGAAGCTACAGAAGTTCTAAATTATGTTGAAGCAATAAATTATGGACTAGAAAAAATTAAGGAAGAACAAATAACGGTTGAGCTGATTAAAGAAATGCATAAGATACTACTAAGTAACGTTAGGGGTAATGAGCTTCTTCCAGGTAATTTCAGACCAGTACAAAACTGGATAGGTCCACCTAATACTAAAATTCAAGAAGCAACTTTTGTTCCTCCACCAAAGGAAGAAGTAGAGAACCTTGTCAAAGAACTCATAGAATACCTAAACTTTTACGATGAAATGCCCCTATTAATAAGATGTGCCCTGATGCATTACCAATTCGAAACAATACACCCTTTCTGCGATGGTAATGGAAGAATCGGAAGAACATTAATAACGCTTTATTTATGCAAAAAGAATAAGATTTCAAAACCACTGTTATACGCTAGTGATTATTTCGAAAAGCACAGAAGAGAATACTATGACCTGTTACTAAACACGAACAAGAGCGGTAAATTTGAAGAATGGATAAAATTCTTCTTAGAAGCAATAAAAGTACAATCAGAAGACGCTCTAGACAGAACAATAAAAATACAAAATCTAAGAGAAGAATACAGAAAAAAGATAATAAAAGAAAAACAAGCAAACAACCTGATTAAAGTAATGGACAACTTATTCTTTAACCCATACACAACAATAAACCAAATATCAGCTCAACTAAAAGTTACTTATCCTACAGCAAAAAAAATAGTAGACCAATTCATAAAACTAGGCATCCTTAAAGAAACAAAACAAAAAGAAAGAGAAAAACTATTCGTAGGACACGAAATACTAAACATAATCACTGTTTAACAATGGAAAAAACTGAAGGAATAATAAGGCTAATTGATGAAGGGAAAAAGATTCTAGAATTTTTAACTTTTGATGATTACGATCGATGGATAAGGAGCGTTCAGTTTTTTGTTGAGAGGTATGGATCTCCTATGATGATAAAAGAAACAGAAAAATTAATTCTAGAAAAAATGAATAAGTTCCCAGGACTAGAAAGAGGGCACATAATTGATATCATAGCTACCGAAAAAGGAATAATCTTTTAGAGTTATTATATTCTGTTCATCACTTTTTCTTCTTTTTCTAGCCCATTAAGCTTTCTGGATACAGTTTTCTAAGTTTTTGATAGGTTTTTGTTCACAAACGAGATAAGATACTCTGTTCACTAATTATTCAATGCATATTTTAAGATTTAGATAGATTATTAGCCATGGCCGTTATATCTGTCGAATTACTCTCAAAGATAACATGAGCTAGGTTATATCCAAATACCAATTTCCAAGTAACAATGAATCCTGCGATTATTAAAAATATCCAAAATACTCCAGCAATAATCGCTTCCCAGTCTTCCCTTGACTGTTCAATAAGCACCTGAATAATTCTTTCAATAAACCATAAATAAACTCCATAGATTAAAAAAGAAAAAGATGCTTTTTGCACCAACAAGTTATCTATTTTTTGTAAAGGAAAAAGTAAGGATATTATTAAAATTATGAATGATGCATAAATAACGATGTTTCTAGCCTTATTCAAACGTAAATCCTTTAGAAAATCAGAAAAATTCATTTTCTTTTAGTTAACCTTTTTTTCTCTGTATAGAAATACCCTAATATTAATGTTAATAAAAAATAAGCCCCCTACAAAACTTGAAACTTTAAGGTTACTATCTATAACATTACCTGTTAAAGTTGGCGAAATAAACAGGATTGCTAGCAGTAATGACGTTGCTAATTGCTCAAGTTTTATTGATCTAACTAAATTTCTTCTTATTGGATTCATTTTCTCAGTAGCTTTGTAAATTGCTGCCTTTTCTCTTGCTTCTTTAGCTTGTCGCTTTTCAGAGTGTGCAAATGCAGCGAAGTTTGGATCATAAACTTTTCCTAACATACGTCCTAAAACTCTCTGAACTTTATCATCATTATCCTCGTAATCCCAGGTATCTTGAGAATCTTTGACTTTTGATGCTTTAGAGTATAGTTTAGCAGCCATAGCATGATGCTTTGCCGAGTTTCTAAAGTCTCCTAAATATTCTGCTTCTCTACCTGCCGTAGAGAAAAGGAAAGCAGCAGCGTCATAATGAAATACTGCATCTTCCGGGTGAGGTTTTTTAGTTGACAATTGATCTCCTAAACTAACTATCTTTGCAAGATTTTTAGAAACTGCTCGATCATCTTTCTTTTTTATTGCATCGAAACCTTCATTTACTAGTTTAGCTGCATTTAGATAAAAATCTGGCTTTTGTTGAGTGTATTCTTCATCTACCATCCTTTTTCACCTGCTATGTCTACATGCACATCTTTTATATTAGTTTCTATAAATGAATATCTCTATACAAGATTATAGAGGTCTTTATAAATAGTTTATGCTTTTGTCGTATTAAGTTAATGTATTTATTATAATCAATCTAAATCATCCCTTTGATCTGACATAAACGCCTGACCAGCGGTGGGGACGTAAGAATTTTTGTCCGAAAAAGTGGGCATTTTTATTTTTTGGCGATTGTCCATAAATTATCAAACAGCATATTTTGGACTTGGTTAAACTCTTTATCTTTTATAATAAATCCTTCGGGATTATCTACAACTTCAAACTTTAGTTTGGGTATCATAAATGATTAATTTGAAAATTTGTTAATAAATGTTTGCTTAAGCAAGTCCGACGGCTGAGGTGTTGAGGAAGATTAAGGCGTAATTTCTTTTGCAATTAAGAAGCATTCTTCATTTAGTTCATCTCTGTCTCTAACAAAAAGCATTATGTCTCCTGCTTCTGCATATACCTCTTTATTTCCCTCTTTTCCTATTAATGTTTTTTCTTTTAGTTTTTCAAAATCTGCAAATTCTCGCGATTTTATAAATGGGGCTTCTTTATTCTTATATAAGAAGATTATTTTAAGGAATTTCTTATCAGGAGTATAACCGATTTTTCCTTTAATACTCTCTGCTTTTATTAGAAAATTCATTAAGGCTCCTTCCGACCTTTTTTCTGATTCTGGGTCTTCTAAGTATCCCGCTTCAAAGCCCATAGCTGTCTTACCCTGTAGGTTCATCCAGTGTACTGTTGATCCTGGCTCAAACTCCTCCAAGTTAGATGTTATAAGTTCGCATGGGATTGCTTTAGCAAATTCAAAACTATGCAATTGACATATAACGAAAGATTTAGAGTCTTTACTATTGCTTGCATGTAAATCAAGAAGGCAGTCAGCTTCATTTAGATATGGAATTATTTCCCTAGCAGTTCTTGCTTCTAATTTTTCTTTATCTTTATCTCCTAAATTATTTCTGAAAGCTCGGTTAAGATTGAATTCTATAAATCTCTTATTTTCTTGTATTGCTTTAAGATTAGCATAAATAAAAATGACTTTTCCTTTATCTATCTTTATTTTTGGGATTATTCTATCAAATAATTGGACGTTTAATCTCTCATTTCCGTGAACTCCCGCTAGAACAACTGCTGTTTTTCCAGATATTATTCCTTCTTTGACAACAACTCTAATATTACTCATCTTTAACTCCAACAATGATAACTGCATCACCATTATTTATTTTTAATCTACTCCAAATTTTCTTTTCGATGTCTGTTTTTGGTTCTGGGGTGTCATACATTAACGCTCTTCCACCCTCACCGAAATTATAAACTCCCTTAACAATGAAATCTTCTCCTGTTTTACCGCAGAAGGCTTTAGCGATATCCAATGCTTTGGGGGATGGGCTAACTCCGTTAGGATTTACCTGAAGTCCTTGATGACTGCAAATCTTAGTAAACCCTCTGTAAACAACAGGGCTTTGAGTTCTTGTCATCAGAGCTTCGCTTGGGATTGCAACAGACCTTAAATGATTTAGGGGGCCATAGAGGCCATTTCCTTGAATGTCTCTTCTTAAAAGTCCAGTTGCGAAATAGTTAGTTTTTGTACCATTGAGTGTTAGAAGTTCGTTAACTGTATATCCGACCGCTCTGCTGCCTTTATCTCTTAAGACTAATAAGAGATCAGCATCTCTAGTACGTCCATCAATTGCTTCAAAAGGTAACCACCTCCCAAAGGAGTCTACTGCAATCTCATGAAATTCTTTTATTAGAGCATCCATCCAGAGAGACCTTCTACCTTTTTCAGCGGGTTTGATAACCTCCAATTCTAAACCTCTAGTTTCTATGTCTTTTCTTACTTCAGACTCTGCATTGGAAGTCATTCTAGTCCCCCCAAAATAGCTTTTCCTATTTTTGTTAAAGAAATTGGAGAACCTTTATTTTTTGAATTACTGTATTCCAAAAGTTCTGCTCTTTTTAGTTGTTTTATATTGAGCCAAATTGTAGATTTTGAACAATTTATAACTGTAGAAATAGAAGAGACAAAGTTAGTCACATTAATCTGCTCACTATTATTCTTTAAGCAAGATAATATTTGTTTTTGTTTAGAAGTAAGCCTTTCTTTAGAAAGATTAACTAAGCAAGTTTGGAGTTCATACTTGCGAATAGAAAAAGAAACCTCCCGACCATTTGAGATGCATTAGTCTCAGAGCTTATTCTGTCTGTTTTTCTATTCATTGTAACATCACTCATAAAAGTAGATATATAAATTTTTTGTGTAGGAAAAGTAGGAGTTAATTTAAAGGAAATTGTTATAAAGATATTCATTGTCATAAAATCATGACTTCACAAGTTAATATGAGAGAATTCTGTGATACTATCTCAAATGATTATGCTAAGTTCCTAAAGAACAAAACAAAAGGAATGGAGTTTAATCTTATAATAAAATATGCAAAAAAGAAAGGGAAGACCTTGGATCTTTGTTGTGGTACGGGCAGATATTTGATTCCGCTTACTAAACAAGGATATAACATTGAAGGAATTGATTTCTCCAAAGGGATGATTAGGGAAGCAAAGGCGTTTGCTAAGAAGGAAAATATAAAAATTAAAATAAATGATGGGGATGCAACCTCAATAAAGAAAAAGAATGCAACTTATGACACCATCCTTCTCTTAGGAGACAGTCTGGGATCGATACCTGGAAAAGAGAATAGACAAAAAACGTTAATGGAATGTTATCGTATTTTGAAAAGAAGGGGGATTTTGATTTGTACAGTAGGTAATCGTAATACTAACCTAAGATTCTTTTTACAACATTTAAAACAATATGTTTCTAATTTATCTAATTCCAATTTTATTTATGGAGATAGAATTTATGATTTTTTGTGCTCTAAAGGAATTCATCATGATTATTCCAAAAATGAAATTGAAGAATCTTTAAGGAAATCTAACTTTAAAATAAATAAGATAATCAAGGGGAAAGCTGACTTAAACTACAAATTAATTTACATTTGTTCAAAGAATTAATCTCTATTCTCATTTATAGAGGTCTTTATAAAGCTAAAGAGCTATTAATCACGATAACGATTGAGTCAAAAGAAGTTGCTAGCTCATTCATACAACAATTTGAACTTTTATGGAAACTAGCAAAAAAATAACAACAATCAATTTGTTACCCCTTTAATCTGCACTAAAGAGTATTTCATTACGTCTACTACTATAGTAATATTTAAATACTTGTAGACACATAAGGTTATTATGGTATATACAGAAATTAAAGAAGTTGGTGGAAAAAAGTATTATTATCGAGTTAAGTCTGTGAGAAAGGATGGAAAGGTTGCAAAAGAGAGAAAGTATTTGGGGGTTGATTTACAAAAGAAAAAGTTGGGTGAAGCCGAGAAGGAAGCTGATAAGGAATTAATGCTTTTAGAGAACCTTTTATCAAAAAAAGAGATAGAATTATTAGAAAAAATAAAAGTTGATTATTTAAAAGAGCCTAAGGAAACTTCTCATAATAGATATGAAGCTTTTTGTTCATTATTTACTCATAACTCTACTGCAATAGAGGGGAATACTTTAACTCTTCAAGAGACTGCAAGTTTATTATTTGAAGGTAGGGCACCTCAAGGCAAGTCAGTTAGGGAGATAAATGAAGTTTTGAATCATAGAGAAGCCTTTGATTATATACTAAAATATAAAGGAGATATAAACAAGCAGTTAATGTTGGGAATTCATAAGTTGATAGCTAAGAACACCCTAAGAGAAGATGTTAAGTCTCAACTAGGAAAGTTTAGGGAAGTTCAAGTATACATTAGAGGGACAGAGTGGTTACCACCAAAACCAGAAGAAGTAGCTAAAGAGATAGGTTCTTTACTATCATGGTACTCAAAAAACAAGAAGAAGCTACATCCTTTAATACTAGCCGCATATTTTCACACAGCCTTTGAGACAGTGCACCCTTTTGTTGATGGAAACGGAAGAACAGGAAGAATGCTAATGAACCTAATACTAAGAAAAAACAATTATCCAATGATTAACATACCAAACAAAGAAAGAGATAACTACTTCAAAGCACTTGAAGAAGCACAAATAAAGGGAAACCTAAGACTATTCATAGAATTCCTAATAAGGATAATGCAAGTAGCAGATATAAGATTTTGATATCACTGCCAGATGCACTGATGACTCCTTCGGCGGTGGGGGCGTAATATTATTTTGTGATTTCGCAGGGATTTTTTATATTAAAGAGGAAAAACGCAAGATTTCAAAGGAATATTTTTGATTTAACCTGGAAGTTATCAAAACATTAATTATTTTTTATACAACACCAACATCATTAGTATCCTCTCCATTCTTTAACAGAAAGGCTTAAATAGTCTTATTTCTTTGAAGAAGCATATGTTTATAAAGATATGTTTCCTATAAGAAACAATGGATGAAGATAAAAAACGTGAACTGGTGAGATATATAAATGCAAAGATAGCTCAGGCTCCGGCCTTTTCAGAAAGCAGGATTTATGCCAACAATAAGCAATTGCCTCATAGAAATGCTTTTTTTAAACTTCAGAAATATGCAGAATCTTTTATTAATGAAGAGAAAGGCTCTGCTGAAAGGAGAATTATTATCCTGCCGGGATTGCGAGGGGTTGGAAAAACTACTATTTTGCTTCAGCTTTATAACTTTCTGACAAAAAATAAAGGCTTGAAAGAAGAAAAAGTTATATATTTCTCAACAGATGAACTAAAAGACTTTATGGGCTCATCCATATCTGAAATGCTTAATGTATTTTTTGACGAAGTGATAAAAACTTCCCCGGTTTTTCTTAAAGAGAAATTATTCATATTAATAGATGAAGCTCATTTTGATGAAAACTGGGATAGAACGGCAAAAGTAATATCTGACCAGTCAAAAAACATATTCCTGGCTATTACAGGCTCATCAGCCTTAAGTATGGAAATAAGCCCAGATCTTGCAAGAAGGTCTTTGAAAGAAAAAGTGTTTCCACTTAACTTCCCAGAATATTTATTGTTAAAATACGGGCTTGAAATTAGTGAAATAAGCGAATTAATTAAATCTTTAATATTCAGTCCAAGCGATGCCATTATTAAAGAAATTTCCAGAAAAGAGATGGAAATAATAAAACTATCATCAAAAATAAAAAAAGACATCCATCACGAATTTTTATCGTTCATCTCTTTTAATGACATGCCCTTTAGTCTGGATTTTGAAGAAAAAGAAGTTTATGAAAGAATAATAAGTATGATTGACAGGGTAATAGAAAAAGATATATTTTCTGTATATTCATTTAAGTCAGAATCCCAGGAGGTGATAAAGAGAATAATCTACTTTCTAGCCTCGCAAAGTCCCGGAGGCACATCAGATGCAAAGTTAGCGAAGCATTTAGAAACATCTTCCAAGCAGATTAGAGGCATTTTAAACATTCTGGAAAAAACCCAGCTAATATTCAGCATAAAACCCTATGCAGGTGCCGGAAAATTAGTTAGAAAACCATGGAAATATTATTTCTTATCACCTTCTATAAACTCTGCTATAAGGTTTAAACTTGGGTCCTTTGATAGGAATAATCATGAAATGTTTGGTGTTCTTGTAGAAAACTTAGTTGCTTCCTACTTTATTAGAATGAAGGAAACTTTTAATAAACCAACAGGAATCTTTTATGACTCAGATGATGGGGGAGTTGATTTTCTAATTCAGGATTCAAAAGAAAATATTATTCCTGTTGAAGTTGGTTATGGCTCAAAGGATGGAAGTCAGGTTAAAAAGGCTATTAAAAAGTTCAACTCAAAATATGGTATTGTGATATGCAAATGCCAGACAATAAAAAAAGAAGACAATATTATCTACATCCCTATAACTACATTCTCTTTTGTTTAATAGGATTCCTTAACTTTAATTTGCCATGCCCCTTAATTATGCCAAAAAGGTCTCGATGATGGTTGTGGCGTCTTACCATTTTGCCAGTTTTCCTGATTCCTCTTTCATAACATATTTAAACAAATTTTCGTTTCATGAATCATGATTGCTAAAAAAGAATATTATATATTTTATTCCATAATAATTATTCTAATTGCCTCCCAAATCTTCACGATTTTTTACTTCAGTTCAAGTATTAGCTCTCTAAGTGCAGGCTTCAGCAGCAATCTTTCCCTGATAGACGACAAAATTGACAAGTACAACATTGACACCAGCTCAAAAATTAATGAGCTGTCAGATTCCCTTCTTGAAACCACATCAAACATCACTAATCTTAAATCTGAGATTAGCTCCTTAAAGGCACGCACCAGCGCTGATTTTTCAGGCATTATTGAAGACGCTGTCCGGAGTGTTGTCAGCATAAGGACTAATGCCGCTCAGGGAACGGGCTTCATTATCAGCAGTGATGGTTACGTTGTTACAAATGCGCATGTCCTTGAATATGCCCGCTATGCACAGGTAATAGATTATAGCAAGAAAGCGCAGTATGCAGAACTTGTTGATTATGATGTTGATTTAGATATAGCCCTCCTCAAAATAGACGGCTCCTTTGAGCCACTGGAATTTTCTGAAGATGTCAGCGTCGGAGAGAAAGTTATAGCCATCGGTAACCCTCTCGGGCTTTCCTTTTCAGTCACAGAAGGAATAATAAGCTCCGAAAACAGGGAAGTTGAAGGTTTCTCCAATGCCCGCTACATCCAGACAGACGTTGCTCTCAATCCAGGCAACTCCGGCGGGCCTTTAATCAACACCGATGGAAAAGTCATCGGCATCAACAACTTCAAGATAAGCGGGGCGGAAAACATCGGCTTCGCCCTTCCCTCAGGCTATGCCATTCCTGCTATTAACAGGATAGCTAATTTTACATTAGTTTCATTTGCTTGATAAACCAAGCTATATAACATAAAACATAAATAATTGAGCACTCTCATTTATGTTTTCCGAATATAGCAAATGACAAAAATGCTCAATTTATTAAGTCATCTGCTATAAATTAACAATTAATAAAACCAAGAGCATAAAACTAATAGGCAGAATAGCAATTGGCAGGAATTAACAGATAAACTTAAGTTATAGCAGGCACAGGATATTAATAATTATAGTGAAAGATGTAATTATAGTGAAAGATGTAAATAATTCCTCAAAATTACATGTCTTTCCCCTGATAGTCAATGACTGACTGTTCAACTACTGAAGTCTTTGACTATAATAAAAAGAATGCAGAAATAAAAGTAATGTCAAAGAATATTATCCTGAATATTACAGGAGTCATTATCTTATTAGTAGGAGTTATCGGAATATTCAATGCTTTTTATTTCAACAGGATTTATGATATTTTTTGGTTTTGCTATATTGGCATGATTCTTCTTGGATTGGGAATAATCATCAGAAATATACCCTTAATTAAAAGCCAGATGTATATTCTCCTGATTCCTGATGTAATATGGGTTATTGATTTTCTTGTAAGGTTATTGTCAGGCAGATCATTCTTAGGAATAGTTGATTACTTTTTTAGGGAAACCAATGTCCTTGTTAAAATTGTCAGCCTCCAGCATGTCTATCTCCTGCCCCTCGTTATTGCCGCGGTATTCCTTATTGGCAAACCAATCAGGACTAACAACAAGGGCGTTCTCATAAGCGTTATCGAGATAACTTTTATCTACCTGACTACTCTAATTTTCACTTCTCCGTCCAGCAATGTCAACTGTGTTTACAGATTCTGCAGTGAATCTCCATGGACAAATCCCTTCTATCCGTTAATATGGTATTCTGCCGCTCTTATAATGGTCTTCATGACAAGAGCAGTTGTTAACAAGCTCCTGGAAAAGCTTATAAAGGATAATAGTTAAACAGGTAGTATGAATACTAAAACTTGGAACTGTGTTCATTGTCCGAAGTAATAATTTCTCTAGTTGCAGCTCTCCGAGATTGATTAATAAAACTTTTAAACAACTATCCTCTATTCGTAAGTATAATAAACTTAAAAATTGTAAAATTTTTAGGCCTCAAGATTTATCAATCTTGATGTATGGCGGTTGTAGCACAATGGTAGTGCGTGCGACTGTGGCTCGCGAGACGAGGGTTCGATTCCCTCCTACCGCCCTTAATACTTTAGCCGGGAGTCGGACATTTACTGAAGAGGTGAGAAAATGATAACTGTTAAAAAGACTGCTGCTTCAGATTTTCCCAGGCTTGCAATCATCTATCGCGATGGATTTAATGAGCCTCCCTATAATGAGGGCTGGACTTCCGGGCAGACTCTTGATAAGCTGAAGCTTTTTTCCAAGTATTGTGAAGTTTTTTCAATACTCTATGATAAAGAGCTTGCTGGCTTCCTAGTTCTCAATCCTAATCTTTGGAAGCCCGGAGAGGTCATGTTTGGTGAGGAGATGGCTGTTGATAAAAATTTCAGGGGCAGGGGCATTGGCACTTTCATGATGAATTGGATGGTTGATTATGCTAAAAGCAGAGGTTTTAAGAGGGTAATGTTCTTTTCTAATAATAAATCCGGTGCTTATAAATTGTATAATAAATTGGGTTTTTCCAAGAGTGATGAAGTTGAAGTGTTCAGCAAAGAATTAAATCAGAAAAACAGGGTATTAAAATGACAGAAACAGTCAGGGGATTCGTGGATTACATCGGAGAGGAAGCCGAAAAGCGCGAGATAGTAAGAAGAAAAATTGAGGACATTTTCAAGCTCTACGGCTTTGAGCCGGCTGAAACTCCAATAATAGAATTTGAAGAATTCGTAAAGGGAGACAACGAATACGATGAAGCAGTGTCAAACATTTTTAAGCTTAGAGACAAGGGCGAAAGAAGCCTTGCTCTAAGATATGAATTTACATTTCAGCTAAAGAGGATAGCCAAAAACAAAAAACTCCCGTACAAAAGGTACCAGATCGGCCCTGTTTTTCGTGATGAGCCTGTTGCTTCAAACAGGTTCCGCCAGATAACTCAATGTGATGTTGATATCATAGGCTCTACCATTAAGGATGAAGCAGAAGTCCTTGCCACAATAAATAAAATCTGCCAGGAATTCAAAATAGAAGCAGAAATACAGGTCAATTCAAGAAAATTGATGAATTCAGTTATAAAATCTGCAGGAATAGAAAACGCTGAATATGTCTTAAGGCAGATAGATAAAATAGACAGGCAGGGCGAGGACGCTGTCAAGCTGGAAATGACCAAATTCATAGACAAGGATAAGATTATAAAACTCTTCAGGATTCTCCAAAAGCCCTTAAGTTTCTTTAAGAAGTATTCAGGATACTCTGAAATAAAAGAACTTATTGAAACTTCTGCTCTATACGGCATCAAGCCGGTCTTCAAGCCAACCCTCGCCCGCGGACTTTCATACTACAACGGAAATATTTTTGAGGTTAAGGGAAGGGGGATGAAAGAAACCATAGCGGGAGGAGGAAGTTTTTCCGTTAATGGCATGCAATCATTTGGGTATAGTACAGGTTTAGAAAGACTAACGCAACTTGCTAAAGTCAGCGTCAGCGAAAAAAAAGTCCTGATAATAAACATAGGGCAGGACGAAAAATCAATTAAGCTCGCCGAGAAGCTAAGAAAGAACAAAGTCATAGTTTCTTTATGGACAGACAAAGGGATAAGCAGAGCTCTGGAATATGCAAACTCTTATAACATCTCAAAAGTCATCTTCATAGGAGCTGAAGAAGTAAAGAAGCGAAAATTAAAGCTAAGAGATATGAAGACTGGAAAAGAAGAGATGCTGAGCGAGAGAGAACTGCTTGAAAGGATTATTAAATAAGTTGATAGTTGATGTAGCAAGCTACTGAACTAAGCAATTGGAGTTAATGTTTATCTATAGTAAAAAACATTAATCTTTTCCTAAATAGCAGAGGACAACGCGGATGATTATTTGTGTCCTCAGCTATAATAATGCAAGACATTCTAGAAAGCAGGACAATGATGTTAGATATCGGCGGTACTCCGTCAAATATATTGGGAAAGACTAAAAAAGAGATAGCTTACGCTTTAGGCTATTCTGATAATCAAATGGTTGCTATCCTAGATCCGTTTAATCTCGCAAGACTTGAGAGAATTCTTCCTTTAGGAGAAAGTTATAAAGTTAAACAGATAAAATTCTCTGTTAATGTTCCAAACGGCAACACAGACATAAGTTCTGATGCTGTGCCTGCCCCGAGCCCAGACAGCATAAGATCTAGCTTCTTGGAGGCAAAACCAAAAATTGTAGGCAGAATAATACGGGAATATGCATGGAGATTAAAAAACAAAGTCAAGTTAGAAAGGAGATATGATGAACTATCTCAAGCCATTCCAGAAATGGCGCGATCCTCCAGAAACCTGAGAGAATTTATGAATTCTTTGTCTATATTTTTTCTCAAGCCAGTTAAGACAATACTTTTGGAGGATATCTTTTCAAAAAGACCAGACATCACATACAGTTTAATAGAAAGATTTGGAGAAGTTCCAGCAAGAGCTATCTGCCCAAAATGCAATACTTTCCAGGATACTGTTCTCGGCCGGGATCTAACCTGCTGCAACGTTTCTGGCGACGAGATTATCAGGAGTGGAAGATTTATCCCGGAAGAGGGTTTCTTTCCAGTACTTTCTGCACTTAATGGATACCAGACTTTTACAGTAACCGGAAAAGAATATATTAAAAGAGCGCAAGAGTTGTTAGGCAGAATAAATCCAGAAAGCAAGGTAGCCGTTGAATATCCTATTCAGAAAGTCAATCGAACTGCATTTGAAAACTTTTTGTTAAGTGGCCTAAAGGAGAAGAATTATAAAAGTTAAACGATTAGAGTCAATCCTAGCTAAATCTTGAGCAGAGCATTAATAACATCTGATATAAACATTATAAAATAGCTTATTTAAAATAAATTATTATTAGACAAATGCACGCATCTTAAGCTGATTTATTAAGTGTTATTAGTTATAACGAGAAACCAAAATATTTCACCATGTGTCAAGATGCTTGGAGATGCATCTTGAACGCACTCAAGGATTAACATCCTTGATGTATCATAAGACATTATGGGGAAATATTAAAGTCTTATGCTATAGTTTAAGGACTACGCGTAAAATTAATACTTAGCATTATCAATTTTTTAAGCTGACTTTTACAAATTATTTTGTATGTTATTGCTATAATTGCCAAAGAATAATAGCACTATTAATTGACAGACTATCTAATTTTATTTGATGTTCATCTAATGATTAATAATATTGTTGTTTGTTATATTTTTATTTTTACCGATGCATCAGAGCTGGAAGAATCTATCTTCAATCAAATCTCCCCAAACAATTCCGCCAAAGGATTGTCAAATCCCGTTTTCCTGGAGATTTTTTCCGCATCATTCATCTCCTTCAGCTCTTTCTTTTCCTCTTCAACCAGCTCTTTAAGCGCTTCCTTTTCCTTCTCAAGAAATTCCTTCCTATAGTGCGTATAGAGCCATACATAAATCTCATCAAAGTGTCTCTCCTGCTCCAGAAATATCTTCTGCTGGTTGTCTAGGTGAAGCACTGGAAGAAATCCGGCAATCTTTTCCTCCTTGCTCACAGCTATGTCAGAGTAAGGAATCCTCTCCTTTCTCTGCTTGAATTTAGAGATAATTTTAGCATAAATATGCCTTATCCTGTCCTGTATCTTTATCCTGAACCTCGGAAAGACTATCTCTGCCTCTCTCCGGGCGCTTCTCAGCACAATCTCTTTCTTTATCCTCCTGTTTTCAGTTCCTATTGCTTTGCTTAAAGCATTTACTAATTCCTGCAAAGTAACTTTCTTCATCCTCGGCAGAGGACTCCTCGGGTAAATAAGAGGCAGCTCGCTTTCATCAATCTCAAGCCTTTCAATGCTTGCCTTCTCTTTTTCCTTCTTTCCAAAGAGAATCTCATCAAGGCTTCTTATATACTTCTCCCGAAGTATTTCTGATTTAATCCTCAAGAGAAGTGACGCTGCCAGTATCACGCTGCTGGACACGAAGAAATTTGCCTCCTCAAGCTCCCTTATTTTTTCAAGGTATTTCTGAGCTAAGGCTGCAAGGTCCAGATTCCAGGGGTCCAGCTGCTCTGTATTAATCAGCTCATAAAGTATTGCCTGCCACCCTATCTCATTGTCTATGAGGATATTATAAACATGCTCGTGGTCCATCATATCAAGTTTAGCAGGCTTCATATTATCAGCATCTCTAGCAGATTCACCAGCCTCTTTTACACCTCCTCCAATAATTTCCATGCAATCCACAGCATAACAAAACTTATAAACTTTCATATTTGTAAAAATTGAAGGTCTTGAAATTTAAAAAATTTCTAAACCTTGAGTTAACCATTAAGTATTGTTGACGAGAGGTCTAAAAATCTCACGCTTTAGTAAAAGATTTTTAAACTTTGAGTTAACCATTAAGTATTGTTGACAAGAGGTCTAAAAATCTCACGCTTTAGTAAAAGATTTTTAAACCTTGAGTTAACCATTATCAGCATTGTTAGCAGGTTAAAAGAAATTCAGCAAGATAATTTTGTTATCATTATATAGTGACGTTCAACCAAAAGGTTTAAATACCCTGAATCCTTACAATTACTATCACCTCTTTTTACCCAGAAGAGGCTTCAGGCATACTAATTTATCGCCAAAGAGCCTCTTCCAGGGTTTTAAAATTAGTTGAAATCTAGGAGGTTGTTAGCAAGGAACCTTAGGTGCCTTACACTTCCAGGGTTTTAAAACGCAAGAGGATGAACAGTTATTATCTCGCAATAATTCTGGGCTAACTAGAGGCGAGGTGATAAAAAGAGTCATAGTCAATCGATTTGATAATTCAAAAAGAGTTGAGCTATAAAACAACCCTGTCTAAAACTTCAAGATTGTTAAATCTTGATAGTGTTCAAGATGCAAATCCAGCATCTTGACATCTGGCACTGTTTGAAACGACCGCTTAACTTTTTAAGAATTTTATATTTAAAACAAAAAAAAGATTTAATCTTTCACGGAAAATCGGCATTTATTATGTAAGTTGCCCCGTGTTTTCATTTTCATTTATTTTCCTACCCCAATAATCCTTAAATAGATGGTATTATTTTTTATTTCATGGAAAAGGGTGTTGCAATAATAGCAGATCCAAATGGCAGGGGGTATAGTTTTGCAAAGGGCATTTATAATAATATTTCAGAGAGGCCTGGAAGAGATTTTGACATCAAACTTATTGATATGGAAGTTAAGAAGTTTAAAGATGGGGAATTTAAGGTAAGAATTAAGGATAATATAAGGGGAAGAAGGTGCTGCTTTATACATGATTCTAACAATAACCCCGCTGATTGGTATGTTCAGCTGGAATTTGCGATTCAGGCAATGCGTTTCTCCTCAAAAAATGAGGTCAATGTTATTATCCCTTACACCCGCTTCGCCCGCCAGGACAGAAAAGATGAAAGCAGAGTCAGCGTTAATATGAAAGCCCTGGCTAAGATGATTTCCCAATATGCTGATAGAATTATGACTGTTGATTTGCACAATTCAACAACCAGCAGCTTCTTTGAAATCCCCTGTGATGAATTATCCAGCGCTCCAAGTGTTGTTGATTATATAGTAAAAAATCATAAGGAGATTTTAAACAATTTAATTATAGTTTCCCCTGATGCTGGAGGCGCCAAGAGAGCCGTTGATTTTTCTGAAAGATTTGAGAGGTATGGTTTCAAGCCGGAAGTAGCCATCGGCTACAAAACAAGAAAAGAAGCTGGAAAAGTAGAAGAAGTAAGAATAATAGGAGAAGTTGAAGACAAAAACTGCCTCATTGTTGATGATATAATTGACAGCGGAGGAACTTTGCTCATGACTCTTGAAGAACTTAAGAGGAGGGGCGCTAAAAATGTCAGTGCTTATGGCACTCATGGAATATTCAGCAAAGGTACAAAGGCTTTAAGTGGTTTTGATAAAATATTTGTCTCTGATACCCTCAATGTTGAAAAAAATGGCGATTTAAATATAGAAATTATAAGCCTTGTTTCGCTGTTTGGCGAAGCTATTTACAGGGACATTACAGGCCAAAGTTTAAGCGTCTTATTTGACAGCAAGGACAAAGACAAAAATTATTTTCTAGGAACAGCAAGCTAGCGCGACTAAAATAATTTTGATTATAGTTATCGTGAATTCTGATAATTGTAGCAAGAACGTGAGTTCTTGAGTGTGTTCAAGATGCAACATCTTCAGCATCTTGACAACCGAAGGTTTTCTCAGTCCCGTGATAGATAATTCCAAAGAAAGTACTATAATCAAGGGAATTATCTATAAGAAAATAAATAATTCCCTACAGCCAATAATGCATAATAAGCCATTTTAAGTTGATGGTGTTATTGAAGTGAATTTCTAAAAGTTGATCCGGAAAACGACCAATCATTCTAATTATTATCTGTAAATAGTCACTTCTTCCCCGCCGCAGTTGTTGCTGCAGCCGTTGAACTTGCAAACTCTGTATAAGCGCACTTCCCGCAAAAAGCCCTGTTCTGCGCAGCTGCCAGAAAGATTCCAGGCCCGCACCTCGGGCAGTGTCTTTTTCGTGCAACTACCTTGTCTCCCTGAATAGTATACATCTTGTACTTCCTGCTTAAAGCATGTTTTTTCTTCTTGCGCTTGCCTTTTGAAACATGCACCTTTTTTTCCTTCTTCTCTTCTTTCTTTTCTTCTCTTCCTGCCATTTTGCTTGTTAAATTTTTATTTTCCTGCTTCCTTCGCCGGAGCCGGCGAACTCTTGCCATTTACTTTCTTCTTTTCAATTTTATCCCTTGACTCTTTATCAGGATAAATTCTGACAACAATCGTAAAAGTGGATGTCCCAAAATTGCCGTAAATCTTCTTGACAACACAGCACTCTTCATTAGAATTGTATTTTTTACAAAACATCGCCACAACTTCCTGCTTGGAGGGAGTCCTGGAGAAGCTGGAAGTAGCTTCTACTTCCCTGAAATTTAATAATTTATTCTCAAATTCTCTGACAACTTTAAAGTTTTCCATATTATCTATTACAATTGACTTTTGGCTTTTTTGTTAGTAGTCTTATTTGTAACTATAATTGCTTTTTTCATATTATTCTTACCTTGCCTTTATAGCATACTCGCCCGCCTTGTCTATCTTCATATTCTTGGCTATTTCAGAATTCTGCGGATCAAAAATCACAACCACTCCCTTGTATTCTTTTGTTGAATCATTGCTGCTGCAATTAGGACATGCCTGCTCTTCATAAATTCTCCTGCAATTTTTGCAGGCTTTCTTCTGTGACATTTTATATATCCTTTATTATTCTTTCCTGTTCTCTCTTCAATTTATTCTTTCTTTTTCTTAGACTTGCTTGTTTTTCCTTCTCTTTCTTCCCCTTCATTCTTTGAAGGCTTTGTCTTCGCCTTTCTCTTTTCTTCCTTAATCCATTCCAGTTTTCCAAGCCCTGGCTGCCTCATAGTAAGGCTCATCTTTGGCTCGCCGGCTTTGTAGCTTATAGCGACAATCCTCGCCAGGCACAAGTCCCCTTTCTTAAGACTTTTTTTTCCAGACCTTGAAGTTAAAGAGCCCGATTTTGAAAAGCTTACATAATCATCAGTTACCTGTGTTACATGCATCAATCCATCAATAACACTCATATTCATAAATGCCCCAAAATTAGCAACTTCTTTGACAATGCAATAAACAAGCTCCTGAAGCTCGGGCTTCCACACAAGCATCTTAAACTTTGAGTTATAATAAACAGCCCCATCTCCGGGTATTACAACCCCCTCCTGCACATTAAGAACGCCCACAACCGAGACAACATACCCAAGCTCTTTATTCACAAATCCTGAATAAGTAATCCTAAGCTGCTGTCTTACGGCCTCCTGAGTATCAAGCCCGAAGAGCCTCGGCTCAACTCTTATATAATCCTCAACTTCAGCCAGATAGAACATAAAGAATAAGACAAAAACACCTTTTTAAAGATTACTCTATCATTAATTTCTTCATCTTCCTAATCTTTATTACATTAGCAATGCTTTTAACCTTCCTTGCAAGCCTGGCATCAATGGTCGCCACGAAGATTTTATCGCTTTTACTATCTGTATTTCTCCCGCAATGCTCAACTATTCCATTATCAACATACTTTCCTTTTAGTTTTATTTCCCTGAATTTAGAGATTAACCGCAGAGCCAGCTCGGCATTTCTTCTGTCATTATAATTTGCTCCTGTTCTTCCTTCAGTTATTCTTCTCAGCTCATTCTTAACCTGCAGAGGCACTACTATCTCTGCCGTCGGTATCAGCTCTTTTATCTCCTCCTCAAAATAAATTTTCTGCTTCGCGCACGTTATTATAAAGTTTGTGTCTAAGATAATGATATTCATAAAAATAATATGTTAGCAAGGTTTTTAAGTTCTATCAGCAATGATTACTTGTCGGGGTCTATATTTCAACGGCAGAATAGACGGCTCCAGCGTTTCAAAAAAACGGAGTGACCGTCAGATGGGGGTTCGATTCCTCCTAGGCCCATAGTTTATAATAGTGTATAATAACAGATAAATAATTATAAAGGATTCTTTTCTGAAAAACTGATGGAAGCGCCGGAAGTTTTAAATAGAAACCACAGAATAGATATTTTAGAGAACGAGTTCTCAAGAATGTTTGGAGATGTACCAGAGATAATCAAGTTTAGACCAAATTCAGCTCTTCCTTCCTATATTCCTATGAATTACAGAAGAGGCATGGAGCAAGTCCCTGACGAGAGATACCAGCCCAATAGGTTCCGAAGGATAATTCAAAATAAAGGAGCATCGTATTTTTTTGACAGCAGCGCTATTAGCCCCATATTTACAAGTCATCTTAACAAACTTCCCGATATCTGAATAAAGTGGTTTTTGATTGCAACTTATTTAATGGTTAACGAAGACAGAGCTAAAGCATTCAGAAAGATTGCTTTAAATGAATTTAGAGAATTCTCTGCCCTGCTTGAAGCAGCCGCTAACAGGGATATTGTCTACACAACTCAGGGAGTTTTAAATGAAACGAGGCGTCTTATCAAATATCTACTAGGCACCAGAAGGCGCCTTAAAATGAGGGGCGATAAACATAGAGAAGTTGCCTCCGAGATGTGCAAACTCTACAACTTCTATGACAGGATAGTTTCCGCTTTTGAAAGTGATTATCAGAACAGAGTAATAGTAATTCCGGACGCAGAGAGGTCAGAATTATTAAGAATAATTGATGACAATTCTTCTGACATGGAATTATCAGATGTTAACAAGGATTTAATAGCTACTGGAATGTACTTTGCCCGCGACATGAGAAGAAGAGATGAGAAGGTGGTTGTTGTCAGCAGAGACAGCGGTTTGCTGGAGGCATTAAAAAGGACGCGGACTAACAACAGAAATAATCCATTAATTTCACAAAGGTGCTTCGGCGTTTATTATAAATAATTTAAACACCCTCATCTGAAAAGTTTATACAATTATTCAACAAATCCCCTCATCTGAAAAGTTTATAAACATCGAGATTTCTCGAAGAAATCTCGTGGCTTAAAAATCTGAATTCCAAAGATTTTTAAACATCTCCTTCCTGTCTAAAATATGCCTGCAAAAAAGAGGAAATCCGGCAGCAGTTCTGCAAGACATCGCAGCGCGCATTTCTCAAGCTCCGGTGCAGAGCATCTTAACAGGGCTCTTGTGGAAAACTTTGTAAGCCTTCAGAGAGTAATGGCAAGGAATGCTGAAAAACTAGAGCTCCTTTCAGGCCAGATATCAAAGCTTCTCCAGATATTTGAATTATCCGCCAAAAGCTTCGCAGAAAGAAACTTCAGTTCTTCAGGAGGCATGGGTGCTGGCGGCGACCTCCAGAAAGAGGCAGAATTCCTCAACAAATTAAACACTCTTCTCGACCAAAATAAAACAATTGCCAAAGGCTTGTCTCTTCTGGGAGATGACTTAAAAGAAAAGTTATATGGAGGCGTCTCCCAGCAATTGCCTTCAGTCCAGCCCCAAAGCATGCAAAGCCAGCCGAGATTCAGCAATCCCATGCTTAGACAGAGGCAGGAATTCTCAGCCAGCCTTGAAACAAGAGGCAGGGAAGGCAAAGAGATGGAAGAATCCCGGGAAAACTCTGAAATTTCAGGATCTGGATTTGACAGAAAACTCCCGAAGGTTTAATACTATTAATTAACATTGATGATTGTGATAACTTGGTACCAGATTTAGCTGTAAAAATAAATTTTAATTTACTAATAAATATTAAAGGGCAGTTATAAGTTGCATGCATGTGCTAAGAGTCTATCCGCATAGGGTTAGCTATAGGTAATTTATCAACTACAAAACAATCTAACCCTTGCCTGTCAAAAACTTTGGAGTTAGTTTTTGAGCATGCTCAGAATCTAACGATTCTGACATATAAGGATAGGTGCTAAGGCTAACTAGTTATTAAGAGTATTATTTGCCTCTGCTATAAGTGCTATTTAAATTAGTTATGTATTCTTGACAAATCATAAATTGCAAAACTTTAAGTATATCAATCTACAGGTATAATTATGCTCACTGAAAAAGAACAGGCATGGCTCTTTCTAAGGGAATTTACAAGAGAGATACTGGTTAGCGTAGACAATAATAAGAGCATTAGCAGAAGAACCAACAGATTAAGGTATTTAGCAAAACACTTAGAAGCAACAGAAGAAACACCTGCTAAAAAAAATATTGATGCTCAGATAAACATACACCAAAGCATCTATAATGGTGAATTAAATTTGGGAGAACTAAACGAGCTTCTCAAAGACAGGGAAATATATGCAATAGAATGCCCCGGCCCTAATAAATTCCTGCTCACAAAAAAACCAAATAAAACAGATATTATTCCCGTGCCTCTGAACGAAGAGGAAATAAAGAGGATAATAGAAGAATTTGCCAGCGCTTCAAAAACCAGACCTTCAGAAGGAGTTTTTAATTCTTCTTATAAAAACCTTGAGATTACTGCAGTCATCTCTGACTTTGCAGGAAGCCGTTTCGCAATAACGCGCTATCTGAACCCCGAAGAGCTGATAGAAGAATCAAAGCTTGATTTAAATTGATAGTAGAATTAAAATCAGATGAACATTCTATATATAGCAAGCTATGAGGTATCTAGAAAATAATTCAGCTAATATCTTTAATAATAATTATCAATAATGTTCAACATGCATCATCAACTTAAGTTTAGAAATAAGTTTGAATAATAATTATCAATAATGTTCAACATGCATTGTTATTTTAATTTTAATGGCTTCTAAGCATTCACGATATATTATCAACTTAACTTTAGCTGAACATTCACAAGAGATTATCAACTAATTACTAACTCTCCGAGCCAGAATTTTTTGATTCTCCTATTCTCCTGAATATCTCATCTATTTCATAATCAGACCAGTTCTTCTTCCTGAACAGCTCAATTACCTGCTGTTTTGAATATCCCTTGGCCAAAGCGCCTTTTACCAATTCTGCTGCTTTGTCAGCTTCAGACATATCCTCTTCTTCATCATGCATCAATCTTCTTACAAAGAACCAATAAAACAGGAAAGACAAAATCGCGCTTGCAAAAACAATCTCAAGCGCAGTCAGAGCTGCTTTAACATGATTTCCGGAAAGTATGGCATTTGAAGTTATCTTAGAGCAGCTCGGGCAATTTTGCCCTCCGCAGTCAATTCCTGTTTCATCAAAATCCTTAATATCATTGTAGCAATAATCGCAGTAATCTCCAATCTCGCTGATTACAAACCCCACATCAACTCTCCTTCTCTTGCTGTCTCCCAGCCCGCTCTTCTCCTCTCTTACCCTGCTTACAATCTTTCCTCCGTCTTTCTCATACACTTCCACATAATTCTCCCCGCACCATTCCCCGGCTTTAGTTTCCACAGGTATTGATATATCGCACCTCTCTCTTTCTATTTTAGCGCTCTCGCACAATTGAGTGTCGTAACAAACCCTCCTTCTTTCCCCGGAAACATTGATCCTTCCTTTAATCACATCTCCTATATCATAAGATATGCCGGAACAATCAGACCATTGAGTGCACTTCCACACAGCAAAGCAGCTCCTGCCCTCATTAATAATCTTCTCCTGCTCCTCTTCTTCTGGCTCATCAGAAGCAACTGCACTTTCCTTGTCAATGCTAAATATTACCAGCGGCTGCACATTGTAAACATTGCCGAAATTGTCCTTGCACACAAACAAAACCTGATGGCTTAATTTACCTGAAACATCAACCTTCTCAATTGCAAAATCTGTTGAGTTTGTCTTGTTCATTACAGCAGATTCTCTTCCGTCAAGAGAATACCTGCATTCCTTGAGTTCAATGCTTGACTTTAGAGAAAAATTAATCTCCTTAGTTCCGCTTTGATATGTTTTATTTTCAGGAGAAATAATCTTTATTATTGGATTCTGCCTTAAATAAGCCTCCTGCTCCCTGACAATTTTCAGCTGCCATCCCTCCCAATCTCCGACGTAATTAGTTCCGCCATCCCAATGAGCAGAGGCATTATAGTTTCCAAAATTATTAAAAATTGTGCAGTTCTGAAAGTTCCCGCTCATGTTTCCGTATATCTCTCCATTAACATATAATGTCCTTAAGCCATCAGCGTAATAAGGAGCTTCTGCAGACAGGCAAACCAAACTTCCATTAATGGCTTCTGCACTTCCCCTCACGCCATTGATTATCATCTTGGCATCAGAGCCCGCTCTTTTCACTTCATAATATCTTTTCTCGCTCGCATTCCTTGCCTTTGGAATTCCGGCGCTCCATCCCCAGTAATAAAATGAATGAATTCCTGCGCTCAGATTTGGAATGAGAAACCTGTAAGAATTCCCCGAATATGAAGCCATTGTCCTGTTTAAATTATCAAAGTCAGCCCATACGCTTCCGTCGCTGTTTGTCACAGAAACTTTAAATTCATAAGTTATTGAAGGGCTGTACTCTGAATTATTGGCGGGGCTTTCAATATAAGAATAGAACACAGGACTTGCTCCTCCGCCCCCGCCCTGCGAATCATTCTGCACATCTACTGTAAACTCATCATACCAGCACAGAGACCGAGAATCGCCGGTAGCATTTCCATTAACTAAATCGCAGTGCAGCTGGATTTCATAATTTCCATTCTGGTTAAAATAATTTGATGCTTCTATTGATACCTGATTCCATGAATTCCATGTTTGTGAAGAATCTTCCCATATTATTGGTTTTGAATTATCAGGCCTCTTTATTGCAATGTACATTCTATGATAATTTGGCGTGCTGTTATCATATGACTTTCTCCAGTAAAAATTAATATAAACATTGTTCTGCTGGGGCGTCGTTATCGGCGCTGCTTTATACAAATACTCTCCGCTCCAGTTCCTTCCGGCTCCTCTCTCGCTCGCTCCTCTCAGACTTCCGCCTCCAGAATAATATGCTGTAGTATCAACAGAATAATCGACAAAATCTCCGTCCCCGTCAGCCTCATTTTCAGACCAGCTTGTTAAGGAGTTTGATGAATCGAAAGAGCCAAGATTATATATTGCAAGCCCGGATGTTCCTGGTCTTGCCAGCATGAAGGCAAGAATTATTATAGAAATAATTCCGATAATTACTATAATCTTTTTTCTTCCAGAACCCCTTTTTGCAGTCATTTTTCTTACTAATGTCATATGAATAGGGATTTATAAAGTATATTTGTCCCCCTTCTTCATGCCCCCCGATACATCTGACAAAATAACTTCAGAAAAACTAACAAAGTACTTTGATATTTCAAATCGCGCCCTGAAAAAAGCGAAGAGCACTGTAAATAAAGAAAGGAAGGAGGAATCTGCAAAGATTCTGGACATGGCTGAGCGTTATATTAGTGATGCAGAATTCTTCAGGAAGAAAGGCGACTTCATCAATGCCTTCGCCGCCCTTAATTACGCCCACGGATGGCTTGACACCGGCTCAAAGCTGGGAATTTTTGATGTTGATGATTCAGAATTGTTTGTCGTGAAGTAAAGATTTCTTATTTATAGCTATAAAGTTTTATATAAAAATAATTCAATAATATCTTAAACAAAAATTATTAATGAAACTCAACATACACTACCATTTTAAATTCAGCCAACTATCAGGATAATAATTATCAATAATGTCTAACATGCATTATCATCTTAAATTCAGCCAACTATCAGGATAATAATTATCAATAACAAAAAGTATCAACAAAACTCAACATGCATTATCATCTTAAATTTAATGGATGACTAAGAATTTGCAGGATATTCTTAAATTATAGCCAACTGTAATAAGTTAGGGCATAATAATCTGTGGAGATTTTCTATCAATAGATATTTATCAATAAAGAGTGCCCTTCATTGCCAGTCTGACAAGCCCGTCAAAGAATGCCTTCCTGTTTGTAGATGGCTTTTCATATGGCTTATTGAACCTTGCTCTAAGGGTAACCACTCCTTCTCTCTCCGCTGATTCAAGTATCTGAAAACCCATTATATTGAGCCTTCCAATAATATTATAATACTTATTTCCAAATAGCTCCCTGAGTCTGTTGTTTATTATATCCTGAGAAGCAACCAAGGAGCTAAGAGAGCCGTTCATTATCTTTTCACTTTCCCCCCACTTCTCCATCCATACATCCAGCTCCAGCCCGTAGAAGCCACTATCATCCTTAGATGTTACTCTCGGTCTCATAAGGACCCTTCTTCCCCTTCTCTCTATATCAATAGTTATAATATCCTCAGCTATGATATCTTCTCCCCTCTCATCCTTGCCTAACTTTTCCCCCACCCTCACTCTGTATGAATGCATCTGAGAAAGCTTTTCAGTCAGCCTGTCACAAAGATACTTGGGAAGAGTTTTAGAAAGATAAACCGCAATATCAGCCCCTGGCGGAAATTCCTTAGATTCTTCAGACTTTAGAACCATATTATAAAAACTCAAGAGTTCGTTTTAAACATTTATATAGTAAGAGATATATGAGGAGTTAAGCGGTTTAAAGAGGTATTTCGCATGTCTAAAGAAATTTTTGTCATAAGCCTTGGTGGAAGCTTAATAGTTCCCGCGGGGGGCATTAATAATAGTTTCCTTTCAGAATTTAAGTCTGCTATAAAGAATCTCTCCAAAAAGCACAAATTTGTAATAGTTTGCGGGGGAGGAAGCACAGCCAGGGTGTATATAAAGTCTTTAAGAAAAGCAGGCATCTCAAATTACCTCCAGAGCCTTATCGGAATTTCCATTACAAGAACCAATGCCCGTTTTGTCAGTTATTTCTTTGACCATGATTCTAACGAAGGAATTCCGCACGATATGAAGCATGTTAAGAATCTCCTGAAAAAGCATGACATTGTTTTCTGTGGAGCTCTTCGCTATGCAGACAGGCAGACAAGCGACTCAACAGCCGCAAAGCTCGCCCACTTCCTGAAAGGAACTTTCATCAACATGACTAATGTTAATGGTTTATACACTAGTGACCCGAGGAAGGACAAGTCTGCAAAGCTTATTCCAAATGTTAATGCGTTAGAGTCGCCAACAGCGTGAAATACAAGCCCGGCCAGCACTTCGTAATTGACCAGACTGCTTCAGAAATAATTCTTAAAGACAAAATCAAGACTTACATAGTTGGCGGGAACATTAAAAACCTCATCAATCTCGTTTCAGGAAAGAAATTTATAGGCACGGAAGTTGTATTCAATTAATATGAAAGAAGATCCTAGCAAAGGCATTTATCATGGCGGCAACGCTGATTTTAACAGAAAATTAATAGAAAGAAAAAGCACCAAAGCAATTATTCTTGACCACGCTCATAATAAGCGTGATTCTCTCTATGAGAGAGACTCTGGTTTAAATCAGGTTCTTTGCAGGATGGCTAAGCAGAAGAATGTTATTTTCATCATTGATCTTAATGAATTAAATGCAGCCGACTTAAAAACAAGAGCGGAAATACTTGGCAGAATAATCCAGAATATAAGACTAATTAATAAGTTTAAGAATCATCTTAAAATAATCAGGCCAAATAATCTTGATGATAATGATGTCTTATCTTTTTTAATATCTCTCGGAGCATCAACAGATTTAGCCAAGAGAGCTTTAGCAAAAAATTAACAAATACTATTTTGAGTAAACAACAGCAAAATATCATTTAGTAACTTTCAATCAATAATTAACTATATTTGTCCAACCAACAATAGATTTATCATATTAGCCAAAATTAACATTAGGTATCTAGCTTTATGAAGTAATTGTAGTCAATAAAAAAATTAGCAGAAAATTATTAGTTTTTTATCGTCAGAGCTTTACAAAGCTAAGCTATTACAATATTAGAAAGTATATATAATAAAATAATGTGTGGCTGGCTGATTAACTTTCTTTTTCAATGACTTCTGACTATGCATCATCATCTCTTAGAACTCCGCCCGCTTCATCGCACTCCTTGACATACGGGCAGAAGGAGCACATCCAGTTCTTTTCTTCAATCAATTTTGCCTCGGGTCCGGGAATTTTATCCTCAACCAGATGTTTATGGAGTTTGTCAAACCTTGCAAGAATATCCCTGACACTTTTCTCGTCGTAATTGACTTCAAACTGCTTTATCTGAAAATCATCCTTCTTTACATAGAGCATTATTCCGTTATGGACTTCAGTGGAATGCATGTATAACTGTAGCTGCATTAAATGCTCACTGCGCGGCTCTCCAGGAAGATACTTCACAGATTTCACCTCAACAAGGTGCTTAGTCCCATCAACTACCACTAAAATTAAATCATCTATCTTTCCGGAGACAATATATTCCGGCCTCTGGATCTTCACAGGCAGTTCCCTGTCTATAAGCTTTACATGTTTGTTCTTTTCTGATTGTATAACATCTGCTATTAAATCATGAACCCTATTCCCCATTTCAAATATTCTTGACAGGGGCTTTTCAACCTCTTTCGGAATCCTGAATGTAAACCACGTCTTCCTCAGGCATCCCCCAGCTTCGCTCGGCCAATACCTTCCGACACTGCGCGGAAAAACCTCCCTTTGCAGGTAATTGTCAATAAGCTCGTTAAAGTCAATCATCTTATCACCCCATAACAATTAATATTAAAATAAATTCTCATAACTCTTACTAAACAAGAAGGTTTAAATAAATTAGCCCGCCGTAGCCCGATTGCGCCTAACGTATCGGCTTATGCGAAGTGCGAATGAAGTGAGCCGTAAAATGCCTGTTAAATCCTCCGAGTGCGAAGCACGAGAGTGCAACGTGACCGAGCAACGAAGTTGCGAAGGAGTTTTTGTTGGCGAGCTTTTTTAGGGCGGGCGTCGTTATTATGTAGTCTTTTATAAGTAGTGAATAACCGAAAGGTTTAAATACTAGTAGGATATACTAATTGTATGATGCCTAAAATCGAAAGGTTTAGTGAAGAAGGAATCTTTTGTGAAGGAACAAGAGAAGAATTAGAACAGTGGAAACAATATAAAAAACAAAAAGCACTAAGATTTGTAGAAGAGGGATATTCTGTTGAATGGTATCCAGACGGAAATGGTTGGATGGATGTTTATACACCAGAGCGAGGACATGCATGTCAACCAGAAATTCGAGCTTCTGTTAAGTTCTTTGCAGAACCAAGTCAATTCGGAATGAATAAAGGTAGAATTTCTAAATTATCTATTCAAGTAAGAAGCGTGGATTTGATAGCAAAAGTTGCAGGACATCCATACGAAACAGTTGATACATTATTCAACTATGATAGGGGAGGAGATGTTGATAGACTGAAAGAAAATCTTCAAGCAAAAAGACTTTATGATATTGTAGTCGGGGAATTGGGTTAAAGGCGCCCGCCCGTTTTCTATTAATTTCCCAAATCGCAGATTTGGACTATTGTTTAGTTCGCCCGCTTATTGAAACTAACATCGGAATTTAACGAAGTTGATTTTTCAGAGCGAGGGAATTTTGAGGCAACCCACAAAATTCCGACCTCGAAAAATAAATTTGGGTGGAGAAACCTGCAAGACTTCGTAACCTCATAACCCTTGTTATATTCTCCGAAGGACAAAAATTTAGTACAACGTTCCGAAGGAAAATTTCAGAGTCAGAAGTCGGCCGTTCCTCTTTCTTAGTGCGCAACTATTTCCAATTGCTATATTCTTCAATCGTGTAAGGAATATCCATCAAATCAAACATTTTTTTAGCTTTATCAAGAAGTTGTTTTTCATGTTCCATTTCTAATTGCTTTATGATTCCAATAGCTACCGCAATTCCGTGCGGAATTTCAAGCATTAAATCTTCCTCAATTCTATCAGAAAAATCATGTCCTCCTCGAAGAATTCTTCGTGAACCATTCTCATTTTCTTCTACATCTATTTCAATACACACTCTTTTCAAATCAGAAGCCCAGAGAATGGCTTTCTTCATTTTTTGAGTGTCAGCAAACAAATCTCTTCCTGAATCTAATAGATAATTGTAAAGTTTTGGGCTTTGAAACAAACCATGCTTTATTATTTCAACAAAACCAATCTTTTTTTGTTTTTCAGGAAGAGATTCTAAAAATCGTTCATCAAGAAACATTGCATTTGGTTCATAAAACGATTTGTAGAAATGTTTGTAAGCCCGATTATTTGAAACAAAATTTACTCTTACTTTCCCGCCTGCACTATCACTCATAGCTAATGCGGTTGTCGGGAGATATATAAGGTTTGCTGATGTTCTTTCTGCAAGATAAGCACCAACATTGAGAAGCAAACCGCCTCCGATTACGACAAGAGTTAAATTTTGTTTCTTATCTAGATTGTGAGATTTTATTAAATCATCAAGAAAAGGTTTTGTTTTTACTTTTCCTTCAATTGATTTAAGGATAATCGGGCTTACTTTTTGTTTCTTAATGAACTCTTGAATAAATTTTTGTTTGCTGACTGATTCATCAATTATGAAGATATGATTTTTTGTTAAGTTAAATACGTCTGTTTGAGGAAGATTTTCTATTTTCAAAGATTTGTATGTATAACTTGAAATTTCTTTTACCCTTGGGTGAATAGTAGGAACATGAAAAACGATCTCAACCTCATTAAGTTGGGATGCTTTCAATTTCTCAAATTTAACATCAACAGGTTGAGATTTTTGGATTATTTCTTGATAAAGCTTCATGATATTAAGTTAAGATTATAGCAATTTATTAAAGTTTCTCTTTGCGTGTGATTCTTGTAGGCCGACTTCTGATTGAAACTAACAACTATTAAGCGAGATAAATATTCGTTTTATAGCGATATTTGGGATAAAAAGCGAGAATTTATATACTTCTCCCATGTCAAAGATTTTATAGCAATACTTGACTTTCATCATCAAGTGATGCCAGCTTTCTCCTACAACTGAACTATAGCATGTTGGATTTTCTTTCATGTTATCCTCCGATAAGTTTATTAGCGAGAGAAAGCTACAGCTATGTTTGATTCGCAAATTTTCAGAGAGCTGCAACAAGCTCTCCCTGATTAATGATCATTCACAAAGAAAAAGGTTATGCCACTAGTCAATAGACTAGTGGAAAGGAGTATTATATATTCACAAAATAGAATCTCTTACCCAAAATAAGTCTTGTCCTTCAGCTCAGATTTCTTTTTCCATCCCTTTTTGAAGATGTCAACTAAAACACCTATGTGCTCCCTTATCTTTGGCCAGCACCCAAAAATCTCCTTTATGAATTCTGCCTCTCTTTCATCAGAACCAGTATTCTCCACCTCTAAATGAAGTATTTCAATCCTTCCAAGCTCAAAATATATTTCATTTATTGCCTTTCTTCCTTCTTCGGACATATTCTTTGCCAGCATCATATAGAAGAGGGGCGCCTGGGCAGGATTCAAAAACACCTCCATGAACCTAAGATAAGAACTCGTCTTCTCAGTCATCCTCCTCCTTACAGCCCTCAACAGCCTGTCAAAATGCTTTCCCGCTACGAGATCTATATCAAAATAATTATTCAGCTCCTCAAAGCTCGGCAGAGAATATTTTTCCTGGAGCTTTGAGTATTCGTTCTTCAACTTTTCCAGCTTTCTGTCCTTCTCAGACTTTTCCATGAAGGTTTAATAATTTAAAGGGTTTATAAAATTATTAGTCGCAAAAATAATGCTTCTGCAGTACAGTCACACAAAATATATAAAGATCACTATATGATAATAAATATGAGAGTCATAATTAAAAATCCCATTATTCTTAATACTCTTTTCAATTCAGTAAGAACTAAAATGAACGGGACATGGGCAAGTGTTCGGACTTATTTTAGCATACCGCGATCTACATTTGATAATTACAGAAAGGGTTACTGGTCGATGCCAAAAGAGCTTTTTAATAAATTAATTATTTCCTTAAATGATACTGAAAAAACTAAAATTTTGTCAAATATTGAGGAACTGCCAGATAATCACGGCAAAGTGAAGGGCGGAAAGGCAGCTTATCTAAAAAATATTGAAAAATTTAAGGAAGGTAGAAAACTAAAAAAGATTCATACTAAAATAGAAATAGAAAAATTACTATCTTCATTTTCTTCTTTAAAGTTATCGCCAGAAATATGCGAATTAGCAGGCACATTTATTGGTGACGGTTGTTTTAACGTTTATAAGAATAAATTGTATCACATAGAATTTGCAGGAGATATAAGATATGACCTGCCTTATTATAAAGAAAGGATCATACCAATAATAAAGAGTATTATTCCTGATGCAAAGCCCCATATTTACAAACCTTCTTCTAGAGAAAACGCTGTTAGAATTGTAATTTATTCTCGCAAGTTGTTTTATTTTTTAAAAGTGTTTCTTGAATTTACTCCAGGAAAGAAAACTTATACTGTAAAAATTCCGGAGAAAATAAAAAATTCCGGAGAAGAAAACATAAGAGCAACCTTACGAGGGATTTTTGATACTGATGGAGGAATAACGTTTGACAAAAGAAAATCATACCGTTCGCCTTATCCAAGAATATCCCTTACAACTGCCAGTAAAAACCTATTTGAGGACGTCAAGAGTTATCTCTCTAAACATTTCCAATTATATACTCTTTTTGTTAGAAACAGGCAAGTTTATAAAATAGAAATTTATGGTATTGAACAATTAAGAAAATGGATGAACCTAATAGGGTTCTCAAATAAACGTCATCTTAATAAAATCGCCCTAGTAGCTACAGCCGGTAGAGCGCGGCCATGGTAAGGCCGAGGTCCTGGGTTCGATCCCCAGCTAGGGCTTATTCTCTTTGAATCAGAATAGAATTTTATACAGTCCCAGATTCAATCCAAAGCGCTCCCATCAAAATTATCTACTGAAAAATAATCATCAACTCTTACCGGACACATTGGAAGAATTAATATTATCTGTTTCATTAACAACTTCTTCAGTCTTTACATCCGGAAGCCATTCCATCTTTACAACCTGTCCGACAAAACCAGCAGCTCCTTTGACAGCAGAAAAAAGCCATCCTGAATAACTTGCTTTCAGCGTCGATAAATCTTCATTATTGGTGACGTAAAGGTTTTTTTCAGATATAATATAAAAAGCCCCAAAAAGAAGAAATACAGCCAAAAAAGTTATTATCCTCATTTTCCTGCCCTCACTCCGGACTCTGCGCAGATGAGTTAGAATTATTCTGCCCTGAATTGGGAAGATAATCTATGTCCGGACTTTTAACGGAGCCCCAGTCATAACTGGCGACGCTGCCCGTTATCTGCTTTGCACTGGAGAAGATTCCGCCTATCCACACCATATAATATTTTGTAAATTTCCCAAAACTCCCCTCCTCCCTCAAATCAAGGCTGTTCTTCTTTATGACATAGGAAGCAGACAGAAACATAGAGAGGATCAAAAGAAGTATGACAGTCCCAAACAGCCTGTGCCTTATTTCCTTGAATTTGACAAACAGCCATAACACTAACAAAGCCACGATGACAATAATTATCGGATTTGCCATTCTAACCCCTTTGGTATAATCTATTCAGTTAGAGGCTGTTTAAATATTTTTGTAACCAGCATTTGAAAATATTTAAAAGGCTCTGCCCAATCATTAATTGATAGCCCCATAGTATAATTGGTAAGTACGATGGCCTCTGGAGCCGTTAATCCAGGTTCGAATCCTGGTGGGGCTATTCCTTTCCCTTTCAGACGCATAATCAAAAACGTCAGGGAGTTAATTTTATATACCCTTTCACACTATATAATTCATGGCAGAAAAGCTCATAGGAGAAGTTTCTGACTTCTTCGCGCATGTAAATGCAGCTGCTATAAAGCTTGCTGCAGCGCTCAAAGTGGGAGACAGCATAAGAGTAAAGGGCGGCGAGACAGACATTACACAGGCAGTTGAAAGCATGCAGATAAACAGAAAGCCCGTGCAGAGCGCCAAGAAAGGCGATGAAGTTGGAATTCTTCTTAAAGAAAAGGCAAGAAAGGGATATAAAGTTTATAAGTTGTGATCTCTGAAGTTATAGCAGCAGACTTAAACAAGTAGAAAATTAGCGTAATCTAGCAGTAATGCATAGATAATTACCGTTAAAACTACTAATAAATATATGATGATAGTTGATAGAACGAGTTTTGTTAAGCGATTTGACTTCTAAATGATGTTAGGAATGCTTTCTTAAGTTTAGGTATTAAGACTTCTAAAATTATTTTAAACAGGCAAATATACATTTCAGAAAAAGCGAGTATTGAGAAATATTTGAGAGAGATAGGTTTTAGCAATAGTAAACATTTAAAACGCTTAGAACGTCTAAAAGCCAATGCTCTCATGGTCTAGGGGACAATGACTCGAGCTTCTCGAGCTCGAAACCCGGGTTCGAATCCCGGTGGGAGCGTTTTGGAAATGTAAGCTCCGCCGTCGTGATTTGAGCAGAGCAGCACCTTAAACATAGAAAATTAGTTGGACACAAATAACTCACCATTCCCATCTCGACAATCTTCTTAAACTTCTACTATTATTTCAGAATTTGGTAGGTTTTCTTCGCTTTGTAATTGGATTATTGGCCTGTTTTCTATAATCTTGTTTCTTAACATAGTTTGGAAGAATAATCTTATCTCAATTGCTCCTTCCTTTGTTGTTGATTGGAATTTCCAGTTAGGAACATTCCTTAAGTTTTCTTTAGGCAAGCCTAAGTATTCTGAAGCGTTGAATATCTGAAGCCCCGTTATGAAGTTTTCTGAATCAACGTCAATTACTAAGTTTTGGAACTCTATAGAACGGTCATATTCTCTGTCCTTGACTTTGAAGAACAAAATATCGTTCTTGTAATCGTAATCTACTTCTCCGGGCGCTTCTAAACTTCTTGGTTTTTGTGTCATTTTATTATTGGTATTTGTTTATTATCTATGAAGTAAAAGGTTACTATATTAATCTTTGCAGTCTGTTAAGTCCAATATCAAACTTAACATCCTTCATTTTTGCTTAAAATTCTATAAAAACATAGGTACCACTCATTCAAGGCAACGCAGTATCTCTGATACAGATATAATTTAGCAATAAGTTCAGGAATAAACTAATAATGTTAATCCGGTCAGGTTAACTTTGATAAGGACTTGATAGTTGATAGTATTTATCCTCGTTAATAACCATGCGGCCGGCGTTTCAAAATTAATTATCGTGAATTCAAGAACGTGAGTTCTTGAGTGTGTTCAAGATGCAACATCTTCAGCATCTTGACAACCGAAGGTTTTCTCAGTCCCGTGATAGATAATTCCAAAGAAAGTGCTATAATCAAGGGAATTATCTATAATAGAACTTATACATCTTATTTCTAATCTATAGGTGAATTAATTTATATCGGAGATACTCAAAACGACAAAAAGGTTTATATATACTATAGTAGTGTCATTTACAATATAACTGTTTGGTTTACAGCCGCAAAAGAGGTTTTATGTGTTGGAAATTCGGAAAAAAAGCTGACAAATTGCTTGTTCTTGGCGTGTTCTTAACTGTTGTTATCTCTGCTTACATTGTCACAGCAAATTATTATATTTCAGATATATTCTTTGTAGTTCCAAATACAGTTTATACTACGGGTGAGCAGATAGAATTCAAAGGATATGTGTATGAAGCGAATTATTCTGACAACGGGACTATAGTAACTGCTTCTTCACTTAAATCGGGCTATTCTGTAAATTTAACTATAAGGTACAGAAGCAACGGAACTTATGTGGGCAACTATACTCTTACCACAGACTCCGGAGGAGCATTCTATTCAAACAGCACGTACCATTTTAATTATACCAGAATACCCGCACCTTCTTCTGAAGGAGAATACAGGATAAGGGCTCAGTATATCGACGGCAATAGTTCTATCAAATATTCTGAAGTGGAGATAAGGGTAGTCAGCCAGACAATTGACTCCATAAAAATAAGCCCCGATAAATCCACTTATAATCCCTCTGAGACTGTAAAAGTCATCATAACTGCAGCAAGCATTCTTAGTGACAAAGCAAATTATGTCAGCAATGTCACCATCAACGGGTCTTTAAGGAACAACACTAAAGGAATTGTGCAGAGCTTTAACTGCACGACAGGAAGCGACGGGAAGTGTTCATTCGGAATAACAGCGCCTTCAAGCTACGGAAGTTATTTTCTTGAGACTAATAACTTCAAGTCATACAGCTCTTTTTCAGTAATTCCTTTCACAGCCAATGTTTACATGAAGGATGAACTGGGAAAGTCATACAAGAATACCTTTGCCCTGGGAGAGCAGGCGAGCGTGGAAGTGAATGCTGTAGAGAACAGCACTACGGCTGTTTATAATTTTTCAGGCTACATTGCAGACAGCAGAGGCAATGTAGTGCAGACAATTAATTCAACAACCCTCACTTCCAACAACTCATTTACAAACAAATTTGTATTTACAGTGAGCAGCCTGAGCTTCAGCTATGGAACATATTATGCAATTGTCACAATAACTAAGGAGGGAGACGGCAACAGGACAGAAACTTCTTCATTTGAAGTAAAGGACTGGAAACTGACATTCAGCAAGAAGTCTGTTGGCTCCGGATTTGAATATGAGTACAGCACGTTTTCGAACAAAACTCTCTACTTTGAGGCATATCCAAGATACAGGTCCAATGCAAGCGTAGTGCCTGCAATCAATGCCACATCATTCTCGGCAAATCTTACAGACAATCTTAATAATAATATCCTCACTGCAAATGTCACATGGAATTCCTCATGCGGAACTGAAGGATGCTACCAGTTTTCTTTCAGAGCCCCGACAACCTCCGGAAGCTATACATTTAAGCTGACCCTTTCCAACGGCGGAGACACACAAGTAGCAAGCAGGACGATAAATGTCATAGACAAAGTAATGCAGGCGCAATCAACTGACAGCGAGGGAAACATAAAAGAATTATTTGGAGCAAGTGATGCAGTCTACATAACAATAAGCGCTTACAACCAGACAGCAACACAAATTAATTTAAGTGATATAGAATTATTCAGTGTAACTTATATGAACGGCACTGCAATGAGCTACACTAATAAAAGCTCATTCTCCCTTGTTAACACAACAAATTCTGTTTTAGAATGGGCAGTCAATCACACTGCAGGCACCCAAGCACAGGTTGCACAGAGAATAAAAATGGATGTTCCGAAGTTCGGGGGAGTCTATGACCTGTATATATTTGCGGAGAACAGGACAGTAGCAGGATTTGCAAGGTTCATAGTCAATCCTTATGACATCTGCGTCTCAGCAAAGAATACGCCGGGGCAGGTATCGGGCAGCAGCGGGTATTATTATATATACCAGTTCAAAACTACAGATATAGTATACTTTGAAATAAAAGCAATACAGGCGAATAACCCTCTTGGAAAGGCAAGCGTTTCTAATTTCTCATCTAACGCAAGCAATGGAATGGGCTCTGCCTGCTCAATAAATACGCAAACACAGCAGGCAGTCAATAATGCTACTCTAAGCGTAGTCTCTGCCAAGAATACGCAGAATGGGGCAACATACGCCCTGAATGAAACATCTTCAGTATGCGTGTCAAGCGATAGTTCCGGAGGGTATACCTGCACAGTTCAGGCTGCTAATAAATGGGATGGGGGAACCTACAGCGTGCTCATTAAGGCGACTGGCCCCGATGGACAAACCCAGGATGATTTCTATGGGTTCTTTGAAGCAAGGTCATTCTATATTTATGGATGGAGCCAGACATGGCAGAACAGGCCCGCCTCAAACATAACTCTTACAGTGCAGATGTATGAAGCCGGAAGGGGATGGTGGGGCTCTTATGGGAGCGGAGGATTGAGCGGAACAGTGTCTGTTGAAAGAGTTGAGTATCAGGGAAGGGATGGAGAATGGGTATGGCCACCGATAAACTATCCTTACAATAATTCAATGGTTAATTCAACAAGCATAACAACAGGGCAGGGAACAATAACTCTTCCTGCCCAGTATGCTCCGGAAGGAAACTGGAAGACAGGATATTACAGAGTAATTCTCAAGGGAACTGACAGCAACGGAAACAGCGATTATGGATACGCATGGTTTGGAGTAAAGAGGTGGAATGCTTACGGAAGCCCGATACAGTGCAGTACTTCGGGATGTTATTACAAGTCTTACTTTAACTCCAAAGAGAATATAACTCTCTATGTGCAGATATCCAATGCAGGAGACTGGAGTTATTCTTATGGCGGCGGAGAAAGCCTTGGAGGAAATATAACAATAGGGGTCAAGAAAATACAGGACTGCAAGAGCTGGCCCTGCAAAGATCTTAATTCGTCGCAGTTCGTTTCAAACACCATTGCAGTAAATCAGTCAAACCAATGGTATTGGGGCTCCAGCGCAGCCAACCAAAGCACCAATTACACTCTCCGCATAAACAGGACAAGCGGAACTTGGGGAACAGGATATTATAATGTAGTTCTGGATGTGAATGGAACAGAAACAGGATATGCCTGGTTTAATACCATAGCATTCTATGTTGATACAAGGCCGACAAATGTTTCTGGAGACAATAATTACTGGCACTATGAAATAAAGAACAACGAGCCAAGATACTATAACATAACAACTGTAAAGAGCTATAAGGGGTGGGGATCCAGTTATAACGCTTCAGATTATCTGAATACAACCATAACCAATGCAAGCCTTAGATATTGGGATGATACAACATATCAAAATAAAGAGCTTGTTTACTTAAGAGACTTTAATATAACTCCAAGTCAGATTAATGGAACTGCCAAAGTAAATATAACTTATGGCGGGGGAAATTGGCCAAGCGGATGGTACTGGGGAGAGATAGTGTTAAACGGCTCTGACGGAGATACTTCAACGGGGTGGATGTACTTCAGCGTCAAGCCGTTTAGAATTTCTATAAGCACGAGCAGTTACCAGATAGGAAGAAGCGACTGCATTAATACAACACTTTATGTATATGAGCCATCCTGGGCATCCAGTACTCTTTTGAACAGCAATTACACAATACAAAGAGTATATGAAGATGTCTGGACAGGAATGTCCAGTTCAAGAACTGCTTATACTAATTACAGCAATTCTTCTTTCAGGAACCAGACAAATTTCCAGTTATGCCCGAACCCAGCCACGGGGAAGTGGAGCAGCGGGAGCTGGGGTGGATACCACTACCTTAATGTAGTTGTTAACGATACGCAAAACAACCTGACACAGAATGGGTGGATTTCTTTCAGGACAGTTCCTTTTTCTATAACATGGGGCTCTGTAAGCGGGGGAAACAGCAAGAAGACTAATGAAAACTTCAATGTAAGCGTAAATTTATACGGGGGCACTAACACTTCCAGAGTAGAACAAGGCAACTTAACTAAAATCTACCAGTGGAGAAGCGGCGGCAGCGGTGGAGGGTGGAGCAGCTCAAAGGAAGAATATAATTTCACTGTTCAGGCAAACAGCACCAATGGAATATCAACCTGTAATTCGTGGACTTCAGGGGCGTGCAAAGTAAATGGAAGCACAACAATAAGCATCTATGCTCCATCAACCGGCTGGACTGTAGGATCTAACTATCTATATGCAGAATGGACTGAAGTTGATGATACAGCAGTTCTGCAGGACTGGTATGGAATTTACATTGATGCCAGGGAATTATATAATGGTTATTATTCAAATGTTGATGAAAATGGAAACTGGAAGTACTACTTTGCGCCTAACGATAACCTGACAATAAGATTGTATGTAAGAAATGTATCATATGGGAATGTAGCTGCTAATATAACTAATGTAGAATATTCTGCTCCTTCATCAAACTGCTGGGATGAGTGGTGCAGAACTTACACTTCAGCAACATGGAGCCTGGTTGGGGGAGGCTCACAGGTAAGCAACAACACCGGAGGCATTATAAAGATATCCAGAGGAGCAAGCAATTGGACTAAAGGAGAGTACAGAATAAAAGTAAGCGTCTCGGGAAGCGAAGGAAGCGCTACGATAAAGGGAGGCTATATGCAGGTAAAGGACTTCACTCCTCCAAATGTAACCCTGTCAAGCCCCACAATTAATTCAACATTTACAGGAAATAACTTCAGCGTTAGCGCAACTACAAGCAAGACTGCTACCTGCAATCTTTATTTAACGGACTATGACAGGTTCCGTGCATGGAATTCCTGTGTTAATGCAACAGAATCCGCTAATGGGACTACACTTAATGGGTTAATAGAATCATGCAATTACACTAAGTATAACTTTAATGGCTCTTATTACAAGTATGATTATGTGAGCAGGGACTATCGCTCTGTGAGCAGCGGGCCCAATTATACTTACTGGTATCAATATGGAACTACAGGATTTAGTACTGACAGCACCACACACACTTATACATTCAACACAACAGACCCGACAAATAATGCTCCGTTAACAGCACAGCATTATGCGCTGCAGGTGTCATGCTGGGACAGAGACTGGAATACAGGAAGTGCATATGCTGCATTCAAGATAAATGTAACATCATAAGGAGATGTAATTATAAAAGATAAATAAGATTAAATATGAATAAATATAGTGAAAGACGTAAATAATTAACTAAGATACCATGTCTTTCCTTTGATAGCCAATGACTGACTGTTCAACTATTAAATTCCTTGACTATAATAGATAAACAGAGCAGGTTAAAGAAATATGCATAAGGCGCATCATAAAAGATTAACAAAAACATAAAACAAGTTTATCACAATAACATAAAATGTTGCAAAAAACACAGAAATATAATTTAGCGAAGTCCATAGCATTAGTGGCAATACTAATAGGTTTATCCGGCCTGGCAAGCGCCGCGGCTAATTTTCAGGTAACTGCATTTTCATGCACCCCAAGCGAAGCAGCAACTAATGAAGCATTTTCATGCACTGCTCAGGTGCAGAATAATGGAGATGCTTCGGGAACACTTGGAACTGCAACTCTGTATCCGGATTCAGGCAATTGGCTTGAGAGCTCAAACTATCCAAAGGCAACCAATTCACAGATAGGAGTAGGACAGTCAGCTGAAGTGACATTTACAGGGCTTAGAGCAACAACGTCAGGAAGCAACGGCTTCCAGAAGATAACCCTTGATGATGTTACGGACACCTTTGTGGCTGACGAGAATGTAAATGTCAATATAATAAATGTAATTGTTGCTGTTAACAACTCTGCTTCAAGTGCAGCAATGAGTGCAAATTTTGATTCAACTGCTGAAGTCACCGCAGGAGGAAGCATTGACGTAACACTTACATTTTCTGTAAGTTCAGGAGGATGCAGCATAGGAAGCCAGAGCTCACAGAAAACAATAAGCGGAATGACTGACGGAAGCAAAAATTCAAGAACATGGACTGTAACTCAGGGAACCTCCGGAAACTGCCAGTACACAATAACTGCTTCAGCGACGGGCACGGGGGGAGTGGCTACAAAGAGCGACTCAACGAGCAGTACAGTAACATGCACTAACTGCCCAACTTCAAGCTCAAGCTCAAGCGGAGGAGGGGGAGGGGGCGGGGGCGGAGTTACTAAGTATGATCTTGGCTCTCTCATTGCAGCAAAGACAGTTGAATTAGCAAAGAATGAGAAGGCTGTATTTACAATGAATTCAGTAAACCACAGCGTAAGACTCATCAATCTTACTGACACAACAGCAACTATGGGAGTTCAGAGTACTGAACAAATAGTTACATTGAGCGTCAGTGATACAAGGGAATTTGACCTTGACTCTGACGGAAAAAATGATATATCTGTAAGGCTCAAGTCAGTAAACATAATAAAGAAGACAGTTGAAATAACAATAACTCCTTTAGAAAGCCCGTTATTTTCCCCGGGAGGAATTACCGGAGAGGTTATTGGTGAGGAAGGAGCCGCCGGGGAAGGCGGAGGAATAAGAGGCGCAGGAGGGATATCAAAGGCAGCAATATGGCCCATTGTAATAATTGTAGTCATAATTATAGTTATCATGGTACTGATCTCCCTGGGAATCCTCGGAGTAAAGAAAAAGAAGGAAAGCTCTCTCCAGAAGAAAGTCAAGGTCTATAAGGAATCTATTTTCTCAAGAGCAGGATCTATAATTAAGGCGAAGTAAGAGCCTTGATTATCTTAGGTGATTAGGCAATAATCAGACCAAGTAGATAACTTATAATCAGTTCAAACCAACTAATAGGGCTTAATAAAGCAGTTTAAGTTGCAGGTAAGTGTCATACATTAATTGTTTTCTAATGGGCTATTTTATGGCTGTTATAGGTTATATATGTTAGAGCTATCTTTCTAATGCCCATTTAGATAATTATATCTTATGTAACTTTTAAGTTACTACTTTATAGAAAGGTTTATAAATACATTGAAACTTTAAAGTAGTAATGGTTCCACTAAGAATGGGTTTGTTATTTTTAGCAGTTTCATTGGCATTAATTCTATCAGTCAGCGCTGTAAGTGCTGCAGCTTATCTTGGAGAATTCCAGGTGAAAGAATCAGGATTAACTGTTTATGATGAAGCTAAAGTTACACTCCCGGGAAATTATGTTATAACGGGGCTGGGAATTGGCATGAGTTATAATCCTGACAGAGATAGTGTCAACAAAGTCGGGGCATATGTCATGAAGCCTATTGTTGTCAAAGCCAGAGAATTAAGAAATGACGGCAGCCTTGGCTTAGAGAGGGAATTTGTTCTCGGGGACAAAAACAAGATTGACAAGAGCATATTCCTGAACAGTTGGTCTTTTCATTCAAATGACTACTCCTATGATTATGTTGTCGTTGGATGGGGTGCAAAGGTAAAGGATGCGGCAGCAAAAGGCAACTCGCATATTAATTATTTTGAGATAACTGCCAGAAAGCTGTATTCCAATGGCAGCCTTGGGCCGGAAACAATATTCTCAACACAATCTGCAATAACACCTGACAGAAGAGTAAAATTAGATGATGGCTATGTTGCAACTTACATTGGCGGGAGAGTAGCGCATGGAAGCTTAACAAAGGCAAGCATCGGAGGACAGAGGTTGGTAATAACTGATGCAAACCAGACAATCCCTCCAACTAATCAGACCAATCAGACAGGCAATCAGACAAACCAGACAAATATGACTAACATTACCAACAGGGCTCCAATACTCACACTATTCAATACTTCAATAAGCGCTTACGAAGGAGACTTCATACAGATAGGATACACAGCAAGCGACCAGGACAATGATGTTATAAATGTAGCTTTCACTTCACCATTCAATAATTCAGGGGCATGGCAGACAGGAGCAGGAGACGCAGGAAACTATAGAATCAATGTAACAGCCAGCGACGGAAAGAACTTAACAATGGACTTCGTCAATATCACAATCACGGCAAGGCCGTCAAATATAACAAATCAGACTAACCAAACAAACATGACTAACATTACCAATAGAGCACCGGTAATTAACTCCCTGAACTATAACGGGAGGGAAGAAGGTGACTTGTTCAGAATTAATGTTGATGCATATGACCCGGACGGAGATTTCATAACAACCTCATGCAGTGCACCTTTTGGAAGCGATTGCGAGTGGAGGACTGAAAACGGCGACAAGGGGCGATATGAAATAACTGTTACTGTAAGCGATAATAAAGGATCATCAACTTCAGGCACTATAAGCGTCAAGGTCAAGGATGGCTCAACAACAACCAATGACGGCAATAATTTAGGAAGCGGCATTATAAGGGGCGGAGAATTCCAGGATAACGACTTAGCTTTGAACAACAGGCTGTATTATGATGAGGATGAAACCAGAAGGACTGAAACTATTGCGTTAAATCAGGAAGCTCAAACCTCGGCAAGCACTAAATCCAGTAAAACAACAAGCTTGCTGACAATATTTTTAATACTGATACTCTTATTAATTCTGGTGATAATCGGAGTGATATATAAGAGGAGAAAGTAAGGAACTTCATTTTTTATAATCACTACCTTTTTATATATCAGATAACTACAACACTCAAATGAAACACATATATGCAATATCCGACACACACGACGATTTGGAAGCAGTAGCAAGAGCTGTGGACTTCATGAAGGCCGAAGGATTAAAAAATAGCAGAATAATTCATGTTGGAGACTTGTCTTTAAGACCTTACACTCTATTAGCATGGCAGCAACTACTAAAGAGCGGAGATGTAGAAGAATTTAGAAAAGCCAAAAGAACCCATAATGAAGGAATTTTAAGAGAATATAAAAGAATTCTTGACGCATCCGGAATGCCCTATACTACAATACCCGGAAATTATGACGGGCCACTTGGAGAAGTATTTGGTGATAAAGATATACATAATAAGGCATTAAATCTTGAAGGAATAACAGTGGCCGGTTATGGCGGCGGGGGAAACCTTGATGACGACTGGATTGGCCAAGGAAACTTAGTTCCGCTTTATAGGATGGGAGAAATACAGTTATTTGATCCAAAAGAACTAAGGACTCTTTTAGAAAAAGAAAACCCCCAGATAGCCGTTATTCATAATCCACCTTATGGCTTATGTGATGATATGCACAATGGAAAACATGTAGGAACTCCAACATCCAGAAGATATCTACAAGAAGACAATAATTTAAGACTAGTATTAAGTGGACACATCCATGAAGCAGGACCAAACGGCAATAATCTCAACGGAGTAGGGGGAGTAAACGGAATAGAGAAGAAAAATGGGGAGGCTTGCATAGTAATAAATCCCGGAAATCTTGGAAGATTTGAATTAATAGACCCAGAAACGTTGGAAACAGCGAGGCAGTTTGATTACGGAACATTCGTGAGAGTTGATGTTGAAGATGATGGAGCTCCTGAAAAATTATTGCAGTATACTGTCCAGGAAGAATGGCGAAGAATCGGCCAAGTTAGATTAATGAGAATATCTAATCTAAAGGCGACTTGAGTTTTTATACATTATCTTTTTATATTCTGTACTTATAACAGAAAGGTTTATAAGTAAGTTAATCTTACTAATAAGATAAACTTATTAGAAATTAAATAATGGAAAGCATAGAAATCACAAGCCTCAGCTCAAGAGGACAGGTAGTTATACCTCAAAGATTGAGAGAGAAATTAAAGATTAAAGATGGAGAGAAGTTTGTTATAATTGGAGAAGGCAGTACTATAATTCTTAAAAAGATAGAGATGCCTTCGTTTAGGGGATTTGAAAAACTTCTTGGTAAGACTAGAGCTTTGGCAAAAAATAATGGTCTAAAAGAAGCAGACATAGAAGAAGCTTTAAAGGATGTCAGAAGAAGATGAAGGTTGTTTTGGATACAAATATATTTATCTCAGGAATATTTTGGAGTGGTAATTTTTGTTCGATAATAATTGATAACTGGAAAAACGGCAGGTTTGAGATGATTAGCTCTTTAGAAATAATAGAAGAATTAGTTGAAACTTTAAGTAACTTCAAAATCCAGATGCCTGAAGAGATAATAGAAGAATGGAAAAATCTCATTATTGAAAACTCTACAATTACTTATTCTTCTGAAAAATTAGAAGTAATTAAAGAGGATCCTGATGACAATAAATTTTTAGAGGCAGCTGTGGCAGGCAAGGCAGAATTTATCATTAGCCAAGACAAACACCTCTTAAACTTAAAAGAATATCGCGGAATTAGAATTCTAAAACCAGAAGAATTTTTGCACATGAGTGCATAACTTCTCAAACATCATCTTTTTATATTCCATAATTCTTAATTCCCAATGACCAAGTTCCTAATCATCGGCGACCTTCACGGAGCTATGCCAAAGTTCTATTTCAAGCCCCGCGACTTTGATGCAATAATAGCGCCGGGAGATTTCTGCAGTGATGCTCCAAGAAAATATATGTTTCAGTCATTAAAGTTATGGCTTAATGAAAAGATTGATATTGAATGGTATGACCTTGCAGGAAGAAGAAAAGCTGTAAAAATGCTCAAAAAATCATTAAGAGACGGCAGAAGAGTCCTTGAATTTCTCAATTCATTAAATAAGCCGGTATTCATAACTCCCGGCAACTGGGACTGGACATCTCACTCCGGAGAACATATGAGAGTATTGAGAAGAAGCTGGTACAAAAATTACTTAATCAAAGGGCTAAAAAACATTCACGACCTTCATCTTAAAGCAAAAAACTGGAAAAGTTTTAGATTTATCGGCCACGGAATAACAAGCGGGCCGGAATATCCTCAAGGAAGAGATATTAAAAATTACAATAAGAAAGAATTAAACAAGAGGAAGAAAGCATACATCAAGAATGTTAAGAAACTCTCAAAATTATTTAACGAAGCCAAGAGAAAGGGCAAAATAATTGTCTTCCTGACGCATAATATTCCTTACAATACTAAGCTTGACTTAATAAACAATAAATTATCACCAAGGCACGGCCAGCACTTCGGTTCAGTTATAGCTAAGGAAGCAATAAAGAAGTACAAACCCCTCGCCTGCATCGGGGGACATATGCATGAGCATTTTGGAAAGCAGAAAATGGCCAGCGGAAGAACAACAGCAATTAATGCAGGCTTTGGAGGAAGAGTTAATACTTTATTAGAAATAGATGAGGATAAAGGAAGAATTAAGAGTATAAGATTTGTTAATAAGGATAGAAGAAGGGAGATAAACGGGAAGGTTGGGCGGAAGTAATCTTTAAGGATGAGGGAACGGAAGCGCGCGCTTTTTTTTGCTTCTTTTTTTTAAAAAAAAGAAGATGGGAGCACTCTCGTTAATTTCAACCTGAGGAAGTTATAAACTCTAAAATTTTTCTATAATCTAATCTAATTCTGTGAAGATTAAAACTTAATTCCTCAGGATTAGGGGTTTCTGAACTGGTGAACCTGAAAATCGAGAACATAAACTTTAAAGAAAGATACGGGTTTGTGAGGAATGGAAAGGGAGGAAAGGACAGGATATTTATTATTCCGGAAAAACTGCTAAGAGTTTTATTGCAGATTTGTGTAAACAGGAGCAAAGAAGAATATCTCCTCCTGACAAACAGAAATAAAAAGTATAATATCAGGACAATTCAAAAAATAGTTAAAACTGCCGCTAAAGCGGCAAAACTGAATTATAGAGATGTCCATTGCCATACCCTAAGGCATAGCTTTGCCACACATTTATCGTGAATTCTGATAATTGTAGCACATATTTGCACAGAATTCCCGTGATAGATAATTCCAAAGAAAGTACTATAATCAAGGGAATTATCTATAATTGAAGATAAAAACAGCATCTCGGAAGTTCAGGTACTGTTAGGACACAAATCACCTGAAACAACCCTTGCTTACCTGCATTCTTCAGGAAAAATGGTAAATATAAAAAGCCCATTAGACACCATATAAATAGAATGGCGGCAAAAGGCAAAGTATACTTGTACAACAGCTTAACTAGAAAGAAAGAATTGTTAAAACCATCAAAGAAAGATAGAGTTTCTTTTTACAGCTGCGGACCGACAGTTTATTGGTATCAGCATATTGGAAATATGAGGGCTTACACTGTATGGGATGTTGTTAAGAGAGTTCTTGCGTATAATGGCTATGATGTCAATCATGTGATGAATTACACCGATGTAGGACATTTAACGAGCGATGCCGACGAAGGAGAAGATAAGATAGAAAAAGCCGCAAAGAAGGAAGGCAAAACAGCTAAAGAAATAGCACAATTCTACATTGATGATTTTGAAGAGCAATCAAAGCTATTGAATATTATTCCGCCAAATCATAAGCCAAGAGCAACGCAGTATATAAGGCAGATGATTGAATTCATAAAAGAATTAGAAAGAAAGGGCTACACTTACAAAACAAAGGATGGAGTATATTTTGATACATCCAAGATAAAGGATTACGGAATACTAATTGGGGGGATAACTGCAGAAACTATTGAAGCTGGAAAGAGAGTGGAAGTAGGAGAGAAGAAACATCCCACTGATTTCGCATTATGGAAATTCTCTGACAAGCCCGGTTTGCGGCAACAGGAATGGGAGAGCCCTTTCGGAGTAGGGTGGCCTGGCTGGCATATTGAATGTAGTGTTATGGGAAGCGCGCTATTAGGAAAGGTTATTGACATTCATAGCGGAGGGCAAGACCATAGACAGATACATCATCCTAATGAAATGGCGCAGAATGAGGGCTATTTTGGTAAGGACATTGTTAAGATATGGCTCCATAATGGGTTCTTAACAACGCCGGAAGGTGACAAAATATCAAAGAGTAAGGGGGGGTTAGCAACTATTAAAGATCTTAAAAGAGCCGGACACGAACCGCTGGCAGTAAGATACCTATACTTATCAACCCATTACAGGAAGCCGCTAATATTCAGCAAGGATACTCTGGAAGCGGCAGAAAATGTGTATTATTCTATAATTGAAAAAGTCAGGGAGATAAAGGAAAAATCAGGAGAATTTGAAGTACGCGATGGCAAGATTAAGCCTTATATGGATACATTCAGAAAAGCGATTAACGACGATATCAATATTCCGCAGGCCTTAGCAATTTTGCATGGAGTAATTAGTGACAAAAAACTTAACGAGGCTGAAAAATACCAACTAATTATTGATTTTGACAGGGTTTTGGGATTAGGGCTGGATGAAGTTGAAAAGATAATAATCCCGGAAAGCATCAAGAAGCTTGCAGATGAAAGGGAAGCTGCAAGAAGAAAAAAGAACTGGAAGAAAGCCGACGAGTTAAGAAACAAAATAAAGAGAGAAGGTTACATTATTGAAGATACTGAAGAAGGGTATAGGATAATAAAATGAAATGGTTGTATAACACCCGCGGTTATTAATGTTAAAATGGAAATAAAAGAACTGCAAGAAAAGGTGACAAAAATATTCTCGGATAATCTAAAAAGAGACAAGATAGACCTTAGCGATGATTATTTGATGCTGAAAATAACTGAAGAGCTTGGAGAACTTGCGCAGTCGTATATTATCCACAAGAAAAAGTGCCGGCCTGAAAAATATTTACCAGAAGAAGAGTCAAAAAAACGGGTTGCCAAAGAGCTTGCGGATGTTGTTGGATTAGCATTAGTAATATCAAAAATACTAAAAATTGATTTAGAAGAAGCAATAATTAAAAAATGGATAACTAAGGAATGGGTAAAGAAAAAATGAGGTCACAATCATATCTCAAATACCGCTGGTTCTTCACATCATCTGGAAAACTGGTGATTGGCGGAAAGAACGCTGAGCAGAACGAACTCTTAGTAAAGGAAATAACAAAATCCGGAATTGATTACATAGTCATGCATACAACTAATCCTGGCTCGCCATTCACTTTCTTAGTGGATGAAGGAGAAAATGTGACTGAAGAAGATTTAATGGAGCAGGCAGTATTTACTGGATGCTTCTCTCAAGAATGGAAGAAGCAAAAGAAAACAACAAGCATCGATATTTTCCACAGCAAACAAATAACTAAGAATAAAGGCATGAAGTCCGGAACATTCGGTGTTCTTGGAAAGGCCAATAGAAGAGCAGTTGAGTTAAAACTAGGATTGGAAGTGCAAGAAGAAAAATTACGGGCAGTACCAAGACCAAGAGAGGCACTGCTATGGATAACGCCGGGCGAAGAAACGCGCAATAAAGCAGCCAAAGAAATAAAAAAAATTCTTAAAGAAAAAAATCTTGATTTTACCGTCGAGGAAATAGAAAGAGCAATGCCGGCAGGAGGAATAAAGATAATTGCTTGATTTGTACGTCTACATCATAAGATTTATAAATAATGTAGACGTATAGATTTTATGGTATATCTAGAGATTAAAGAAAGAAATGGAAGAAAGTATTATTATCTAACAGAGTCTGTAAGAAAGAATAAGTCTGTCAAGAAAAAGAGAAAATATCTTGGGCTTAATTTATCCAAAGAAGAATTAGATGCTGCAAAAGAGAGATTCGTTAGGAAGAGAGTTAATCTGGCTATTGAAAAAATCAAACCTCTAATAATAAAAATTCTGAAGAAAGAGGGAATTAAGAAAGCGGGAATATTCGGAAGCTATGCTCGAGGAGAGCAGAAGAAGAATAGTGATGTTGACATAATAATAGAGCCTAGAAAGGGGATGGGGTTTGATTTCTTTGGAATGCAAGTAGATTTGGAAGAAGCCTTAAAGAAAAAGGTAGAGGTGATAACATACAAATATATTCACCCATTACTAAAAGAGCGCATACTAAAAGACGAGATCCGAATAATATGACTGATAAAGATCCGTTAATATTCTTAGGGCATATCCTGCAATGTATTTCTGACGTAAAACATTTTGTTAAAGGAGTTTCAAAAGAAGAGTTTGTTTTAGACAAAGAGAAAATAAACGCTGTCGTGAGAAGCGTTGAAATAATTGGCGAAGCTGCAAAAAACCTTGAAGATTCATTTAAGGCCGAATATTCAGAAATTGAATGGAAAAAGATAATCGGCTCAAGAGATAAAATAATCCATCAATATTTTGAAGTTAACTTAGATATTGTGTGGGATATAGCAACTAAACACCTGCTAATACTTGAGAATCAAATTAAGAAAATTAAAGAAGATTTAATTAAAAGAGTCACAAAATGAGCCTTGGATTAGTAACAATACAGCTAGGAAAGGCAGGATATAATGAAGGAAGCAGAGAAAATATAAAGAAGGCACTAGAGCACCATAACAACATAAAGGTAGTAGTGCTAAGAAGCTATATTAGAGACCGCGAGCAAATGGATGAATTGGTTAACCGAATATTGAACGATCTTGGAGAAAAATACACTGCTAGAGTTGTTGGATACTCCATCTTCCTGAAGAAGTGGAAGAGGAAGATGAGGTAGAAATTAACTATAAGTGGTTTTTCTTTCATCTTCAATTATTTTAGCAACCCTTTCTCTTTGGCTATTCACTAAAGCCTGCCTTCTAAGAAGCTCATAAGCTATCTGAATTCCCATCTCATAATAAGACTTAGCTTCATGAGTAGGAGCTTCTTGCATTCCAAGAGATAGTATTCTATGGATTTGTGGATTTTCAGTTTCTATTCTTTTGGTAACTTCAGGATCATTATTCCCAGAAGCGATAGGATATTCCCTGACAAAATTAAGGAAGGTCAGTTCATTAACTACTGGAAGGCCGTCATTAGTAACAGTCACAAGCTTACTTCTTTGTGCATCAAACTCTCTTTGTCTCATAGGGTCAGTACTTGCACCCATTGGAAGATATTGTATAATTAATATTTAAGCTTATATGGCATTCATTGATGTCAACAAAAAATATAATCCGGGTGAGAAAGATTTAAAAGGACACTTTTTCTAGCTCATTAATGGTTGACGCTTGTTCGCTAAGCGCGAACACGGGCGGTTTATTGCTGAAAAGCAAGCCATAATTTAGGCTAAAGTTAGTCAGAATGAGAAGATGATAATTAATGAAAATACTGAAGGATGGAGTAATAGTAATTTAAGGCTAAGCAGCACGAGCTTTGATAATAGTAAGCTGGACAAGTCGAGCGTCTTTACAACTAATAACTTAAACTATGAATTGCAAGGCAACTGATCATGGGAATTTATGATATTGATGCAAACGAGTACAACAAACTTCTTAGCGAGGAGCTTAAGAAGATTCCGGAATTCAAAGCGCCGGAGTGGATTCATTTTGTCAAGTCAAGCCCTGCCCGCGATAGGCCAATACTTGAGGAAGATTTCTGGCATAAGAGAGCGGCAAGCATCATGAGGCAGATTTATGTTAGAGGGGTGTTGGGAGTGAGCAGGCTGAGGACAAGGTATGGCGGAAGGAAGGATAGAGGGCATAAGCCCCCCGAATTCAGAAGAGGCTCTGGAAAGATAATCAGATTAATACTCCAACAGGCGGAAGCGGCAGGATTATTAAAAAAAGTCAAGGGAAAGAGAAGCGGCCGCAGTTTAACGACCAAGGGAAAAGAATTGGTGGAAAAAACAGGGAAGGGCGGAAAAGAAGGTTAAAGAAAATGGCACTAAGAAGAACAAGAAAAAAAATACTATTAGAAGTTCATAACAGAAGAACTAAGTGGGCTCCAGTTTGGGCCGTGCTTAAGAAGTACGGAAGAGGAAAACGCGTTCATCCTTCAAGCATGACTCGCCTTAGAAGAAGCTGGCGCCAGACAAAACTCAAGATTAAACCGAGAAAGACGGCAAAGAGCCATCTGGGATAAAAATGATATCAAACATAACCTATATAATTAATGTAAAAATGCCCAACAATAAGTTCAGCTTAACCTATGGGCTTAAAGAGTTCAATTCTAATTTTCATAGTAAAATAAGCGGTTTATCACCTAATGAAATAAATTATTGCGAAGCAAGTAAACATGGCTGATAAAAAAGCAGAAAACAAAGTTGTTCTTGAAAGAATTTATATAGTCCCACTATCAGCCAAGCTCAGGCCTGTCCCGAGGTATAAGAGGGCTAAGAAGGCAGTAAAACTCGTAAGAGAATTCATGGCGAGGCACATGAAAGTTGAAGAAAGGGACGTCAGCAAAGTTAAGATTGACAAGCTGTTGAATCATGAATTATGGTTCAGGGGAATAAGAAAGCCTCCAGTGAAAATCAAAGTTAAGGCAAAGAAAATGAGCGATGGAAATGTAATCGTGGAGCTAGCGGAAATACCAAAGATACTTCAGTTTAAAATAAACAGAGAGGCAAAGAAATCTGAAGCTGCTTCTAAGGAAGAGAAAGCTGAGGAAAAGAAAGAAGTCAAAGAAGAAAAAGCTGAAGAAGGCAAAGAGGAAGAAAAGAAAGAGGCAGAGGAAAAGAAAGCCGCGGTAGTTGAGGCAGGCTTCAAGCACCAGGAAATGGAAGCAAAGAAACAAAAGCATCAAATAATGGAAAAGCCAGTTAAGAGGCAGACGCCGGTGCAGAGGAATATACCGAGAGGGAAGTGATTTTTTAGAGGTCAGTAACTAACAGCCAGCTTTAACCAGATTACACTGATATTTCTTATCATCATTCATAAGATATAGACAACTGCGTTACTTATATGACCTGCTTTTTGCAGTTCTCTATCTGTCTAACTGCATCTTCTTGTAACCTAACCTGTGCAGTTATCCATACCTCTAACGATTAAAAGTGTGCACAGGTTAGAGCAGATAATATGCCGGAACGTAGTGGCAAGTTATAAATAATTGTTAACAACTAATTCTGTACTAAGTCTGCAACATTTATTAAAAATAACCAGAGAATTAATGGGTTTTTAAAAATAAAATAAAAAATAGAAATTTAAGGTTTACCAGTCACCGTCTCCTTCGTCTTCTTCCTCTGAATCATCGTCGTCTCCAAGTTCAGAATCTTCCTCAAATTCCTCTTCCCCTTCACCTTTTTCTTCGCTCTCTTTCTCTGCATCTTTTTCTTCTGCTTTTCTTGGCATTTTAGACATCCTGTTTTATTAAATAGTTTCTACTTATCTGAATAGTATTTAAACCTTTCCAGAAGCCAAAATTACGGCAAATCAACCAGAATAATAATTATCGCTAATCCGCATATGCAACGTAATTATTATCAATGTCAAGCTACTCACAGCCTCTTGAGTGTATTAAAACTGGTTAATTCTTACTTAACAACAATTTTAAAGCATATTCCAATAGATATTTCATGAAAAAAGTTGTTGTAGTCGGCGGAGGATTTGCAGGAGCAAAAATTGCAATGAAGCTGGAAAAATATTTTGAAGTAACCTTAATCGATACTAAGAATTATTTTGAGTTCACTCCAGGAGTGCCAAGAACCCTGCTAAAACCCATGATTAGAAAAAAGATAGAAGTAAGCCACAAAGACTACTTGAAGAAGGCAAGGTTTATCCATGGAGCAGTAAATAACGTTGACAAAGAATTTGTTTATTTAACTAATAATGAAAAACTACCATATGATTACTTAGCTATTTGCTCAGGCTCAAGATACAACCAGCCATTCAAACAGCACAACATATTCATGGCAGACAGAGCCAAGGATTTAATGCTTGCTTATAAAAAGATTCAGCGTGCCAAAAGGATAGTGATTGTTGGGGGAGGACCGGTAGGAGTTGAAATAGCGGCAGAAATATCTACTTTCTGCAGGAGCAGGGAAGTAACCATAATTCAAGAAGCTGATAGATTGATGAAAAGAAATAACAATAAATCTAGAGCTTATGCAGAAAGATTCCTTAAAAATCATGGAGTGAGAATATTCTATAATGAAAGAGTTGTAGGATACAAAAATAACCTGGCAGTTACTGACAAGAAGAAAAGATTCAGAGCAGATATAATACTATTGTGCACTGGAATACAGCCTAATTCTGAATTCTTGAAGAAAAACTTTTCAAAATATCTAGATGAAAAGGAACATATTGAAGTTGACAAGCACCTTAGATTTGATAATTTAACTAATGTCTTCGCTGCTGGAGATGTCAACAACATTAAGGAAGAAAAAACTGCTCAGGCAGCTGAAAAACAGGCAAAAGTAGTAATTAAAAATATTTTAAGAACTGAAAAAGGCCAAAAGCTAATGGAATACAATCCCTCAAGAAAGCCAATGGTTATAAGCTTGGGGAAATGGAATGGCATCTTTGAATGGAAGAATTTTTCAATTGGTGGATTAATACCCGCATTCATGAGGTGGGCAATTCAAATAAAGACGATGATGAGGTATAAATGAAAATGATTTTAGAAAGAAAAATAATTAGCCGCAATCCACTAAACCTGCTAAACACAAACTATTATAAGTTCAATCAAAAAAGCCGTTACCATTAGCTTATTAAGTTTAACATTAACTAAATGATTTTATACTATTATAAATATCCCTTCTTCTGATGCTGCTGAATCTTATAAATCTGGCTGAATAATCCTCTCTTTTTTATTAATTCATCAAACTTCCCTTCTTCAACAATCTTTCCCTCGTCCATAACTATTATTCTATCAACATTCTTAAGGGTTGATAAGCGATGAGCAATGATAATCATTGTCTTGCCATGCAATTCTCTCTCTAAGTTCTCTTGAATTATCTTTTCAGTCTTGCTATCAAGATGAGAAGTAGCTTCATCAAGTATTAAAATATCTGAATTACGATAAACAGCTCTGGCAATCCCTACTCTTTGCCTTTCACCGCCGCTTAGTTTGTATCCCTTTTCACCTATGATAGTCTTAAGCCCTTTTGGAAGGTTTTTTATTACTGGCTTGAGATTAGCAACTTTGGCAGCCCAGGATAGGTGCTTGCTGTTTTCCTCTCCTGAAATCATGACATTATCTTCCAAGGACATATTAAACATCTCAGAATCCTGCAGGACGATACTTATCCTCTTACTTATTGAACTTTGTTTTATATTTTCTAAGGAAACGCCATCAAAAGTCACTTC
>JAGVWS010000033.1 GCA_018304165.1 Candidatus Pacearchaeota archaeon | reverse complement strand
GCTTTTTTTCTTTTTAGAAATAATAAATTCTTATTCATTTTGACACTTATATTTACAAGTTTATAAGTGTCCTACTTCTATATGAAACTCAACCATTAGCTATTAGAACCTAACGCGAAGTTATTGGGGACAATAGTACAAGTTATAGAAATGAATAAGATGATAGATTAGGATTTATTCAACAAAAATTAATCTCTAGGCTGATATCCGGGAATTAAGTCCATGAAATCAGTAAGCCTTGGATGAAGAGTCCCTCTGAATCCCCCAAGATATTCATAAGGAGTCACAACCCTTACTTCAGAATGAGTCCTATCAGTCTTTAATTCTCCAACACCCTTAGCAAAGTATTGAAGGTCAGTAGTATGAGTGCCGTGGTCATGGCCCAGCGGATCAGCATCCATGATGGTATCGGCCCACCCAAGATAAATGAGGTTTTCAAGCTCAAGACCAGATTCTGTGCGGATTCTCCTTCTCAAAGACTCTTCAGGATCCAAACCACGAGTTCTCTTACCACCAAAAGTCCACCAAAAACCTCTAAGAGGAAAAGTAGTCCTCCTACTCAACAATATCCCTGTTTTACCTTCAAGTTCATACTCAATGAAAGCATCATGACAAGGGACTATCACATTACGATGAACTAGGGAGAATTGGGCATCATCAAGAGATCCTGCTCTTAACTGTGCAATATCAACAAAGCCATCAGAAGGCCATGATTCATGGATAAAGTACGACTTAGTATTATAAGTTACCATGATATGCCTTAATAGTCGTCACTTTTTAAAGATTACTATTGTCTAAAAAATCCTTTTTATTATTAATTATCACTAAGATTAGGCAACTTCTTAAGCCTATCCGCAGAGTAACTATCAAAAAGGGAGGTATTATCAACAAAGACCTTGGATAATTCCCTTGCCTTCTCTATATGACCCCCGTTCTCATTATTTAAGAGATACTCTTTCTGCAAGAATTCCGGAACTGCGGACTTTATCTTCTGCTCTACTTCAATAAACTTTTTGGCAAGCTCGCCAAACTTGTTATGAGCAATCCTCTTAGCGAGCTCCCTTGCCTTTTCAAGATAAAACTCATCATCTCTTTCCACTCCCGACTCTATTGGAACTATGTTCTTCTCGATGAGCTTTTTCTTAATGTCTTCAATAACCATCATTCTGACAATCTCCTTGAACTTAACTTTTGGAGTCCAGCCAAGAACTTTTCTGGCCTTAGTAGCGTCGCCAAGCAATGCCGGAACTTCTGCCGGCCTTCTGAAACGCTGATTAGTTTTCAAAAAATCTTTGTAGTCAAGCCCTACAAGGCTAAAACACTCCTTAACAAATTCTTCAACAGTGTGAGTCTCCTGAGTAGCTATTACAAAATCGTCCGGCTCGTAATGCTGGAGTATAGCCCACATGACCTGAACATATTCCTTGGAAAAGCCCCAGTCTCTCTTAGAATCAAGATTGCCAAGCACAAGCTCATCATCCTCGCCAACAAGAATCTTTGCCAGTTGATTGGTAACTTTTTTAGTGACGAAGTTGTGGCCGCGGCGGGGAGAATTAGCAATGACTATATTGCCGGTTCCGGCCATGAATTTTCCTGAACTAGTCTCAATGTCATAAACCCACACAGGTTGTTGAGTATGATAAAACATCTTTTTAACAACATTTTTCTCCAGGGCCAAATGATGAACAGTTTCAGCATGACCGCCATTCTGAATCTTTCTAATAAATGTCCGGGAAATGCCGCTCTGCCTGCAAATTTCTCTCTGGCTCATACCGGAAGATAAGAGTTCAATAATCTGCATCTCTTTAGCAGAATTATCAATCGGGCTTAACAGATTAATAGAATAGTAACCATAATTTTTTTCGTCATACTCAAAAGTAATATTGTAGTCCTGGCCGGTCACTTCATTCATTATTAATAATAACCCCTGAGCTAAAATTACAGAATTCGTCTTGAAGTTCTTGAACTCATAAGTGCAGGGATTAGACTTAAGCCCGTCAGTAAGGTTATAACCTGATAAGAATGCCCTCTTGGCTTCCTTACCTGCATTTAGTATCCTATCAGGAATTTTCTTGAAACCGTCATAAGTATAAATCTCTTCTCTTAAAAGCCTAAGATAGCCATGATTGCTGTTCAGCTTAGCCTGAGCAGCCCTACCGTATTCAGTTTTGAATTCTCTCTTAGTGATAGTTCCAAGGCCAACTTTCTTCCAAATCTTCTCAAATAATCCCATAACCTCTGGATTATTATTAGTGAACTGCCCCCCGCCTTCCTTGCTTATATAGCCATCACCAACCATCATCCCCAGGAATAATGCTTCCTCATTAGTCACGCTGGACAACTCACTGAATTCGGGAAATGCCCTGTGAAGAAGCTCGTCGCCAATCATCACTTCTTTAGACTTTATCTTGTGCTCGTTACTCAATAGCATGTTATGGTGATTAGTAGCTTCAATAATTCCATGCCTTGTATTCATGGTCTTGCAGGAGAAAGATTCGTCATCCTTCTTCCTCTTAGTAGCAGTGACTAACAATAAATCAACAAAATTATCTCCATCCCAAATCTCTACATCGCCAATAACCCACTGCTGAATATTGCTGCCTTTGTCTCTGGCTCTTCTAAGGTCTTTGATTCTCTTCACAGAAATTACTTGAGTGCTTTTGTTTCTGACGATTATAGGAATATTTTCAGACACACATTCGTGATTGAAAAGTATTCCGTTGCAGGCAAAAATTCCGTAAGCATTCCTGTAAAGTCTTGTCAGATGATAAGAAGCAAGCTTAGCAATGCCATAAGGGCTTTGGGGGAGCATTGGCGTTTCCTCATTCTGGGGAGGCGGGGAAATTCCAAACATCTCTGAAGATGAAGCCTGATAAAACTTACAGCGGGATTTATTCCTCCTCAGATACTCAAGAATATTGAGCACTCCGAGAGTATTAATGCTGATAGTAGTATGAGGATTGTCAAAGCTTATCCCCACGTGGCTCTGGGCAGCAATATTATAAATTTCGTCTGGCTTGAACTCATCAAGAACAGCATTTACGCTTGCAGGGTCAGTCAAATCAGCATATTTAACAATGAAAGGATTATTCTCATCCCCGCTGCCGAAACCATACTTCTTCAGCAGGTGTTCAAAACGAGATGTGTTCGGATAGCTGGCCCTCCTGATAATTCCCCTGACAAGATACCCTTTTTCCAGCAGGAATTCTGCCAGATAAGAGCCGTCCTGGCCGCCAATTCCTGTAATAAATGCAACTTTCTTTTGCATGAACTATTTTAAAGAATCAGCTATATAAAGATTATTATGATGGGCGTATCTCTGATACAGCCACAATTTAGCAAGAAGATTTAAAGAATCAATTAATAATGTAAATTCGCTTAATAGGCATGACTAAGCTTTGGTTAGCATTTGTTAGCAATTACCCTCGATTAAACTGACTATAAACATAGTATCTGATTAATAATAGAATTGCCTCTAATGGCTATATCATTCTTATGCTATTATAATAACTATCCATCGGAGATACTCGATGAAGAGTATTAAGTAAAAGTGATCTAATATTTGTTAGCAGACCTAAACAAAACAAATTGAAGTAAGAGCTCAGCGTGGTCAGAAAGTGTCAGCAATGAAGAATGTTGAGTCTCGAGCTTTTAGCTTTTAGAGAGGTTGGACGTTGTATTTTTATAGTAGTAAAGAACCAAAACATTTATAAATACACTATTAATTATTAATTGTATGACAATCAAAAAAACTTTGGCAGATATTGTTTTAACCGGAGCATTAGCTTTAGTTGGAGTGGGGTGTTCTCATCACCCACAATACCAAGAGGGAAAAGTAACAAAAGAGAGCGGAACAGTTGTTAATATTGTAGAATCAAGTGGAGCTCTTTTTGGAAATGAATCTGTAAAATTTGGAAATCCAAATTATGTTCTAACTGTCGAAACAGACCAAGGAAAGTATACAATTAATGTAGAAGGAAGATATTCTAAACCACTTGCTGCTTTGGCAGAAGCAATTGAAGTTGGAGATAGAATAAAATTCAAGACAAATCATTGGGGTGGTAAAGACAGAGATTACTTTTCAAGAGACAGAATTGGAAGTGTTCCGAGTGATGAGATAGAATTACTTGGAAAATAAAAAATGCCTGCTCTATTTTATTAATTCTTCAAAATTGAAAATTTGACTATCTTTTAGCTTGTTCTCTTATTGAAACTAATGCATGTTATATTCCCCGAGGGGCTAAAATTTAGTGCAACGATGCCAAAGGCAAAATTTTAGAGTCGTCGCGTGTATAGTTAAAAATGGGGGTTGCCGCCGATTTTGAAATTATCAATAAAATGTCAACAAGTACTTGATGAGCTGAAATTACTAATTAAGCCCCTTGAGGTAGGGGCGGATTATATTGTAAATCTTCCTTGGCTTCCACATCTTCTTTTCAAAGAATAATTGCACTACAGGAAGCAAGCCGGCATAAGTCCAGTTGACAAATAATATTCTATTCCTTTGATGCTTAAGCCATTTAGGAGTCTGCTCCAAAAACTGGGGGGTCTTGGGATTAGTAAGCCAGTAAGAATCATCAATTAATCCTCTTGATTTGGTCAGGCTATAAATCCTGGTGCCGGGGTAGATCTCAAGAATTCTTGCGGCAGTCAAAATCAGGGGCTTTTTAGATACTTTAATAACCCTCTTGATGAGAGCAATAGTTTCATCAACAGTTCCCTTATTCTCATTTGGAAGGCCAAGAATGATGAACATCTCCGGAGTAATATTAGAATTCTCATAAACTATCTTGAATGCATTAAAAATCTGCTCAACGGTCTGATTCTTGCCCATCTCTCCAAGAAGCCTTACAGACCCCGTCTCCACGCCAAAGCTAATCATGATGCACCCTGCTTTCTCCATCCACTGAATCATTTCAACAGAAACCGGGTGGACTCTCCCTGAGCATCTCCACCTTACATTAATATTTCTATTAATCATCTCCTTGCATATCTCAATAACCCTTTTATTATCCAGAGTAAATGTATCATCCATGAATCTTATTTCATTAATCTTGGGAAATTTTTTGATAACGAACTCAATTTCGTCAACAACATTTTTTGGAGTTCTGAACCTCCACCTCCTCCCCCAATGCACTGAAGCAGAGCAGAAGTTGCAATTGCTGGGACAGCCGCGGGAAGTAAAAAAGTAAGCTTTTGTGCTGTCTGGATTCAGGAAAGAATCATGCTTCATGAAAGGTATCTGATTAATATCTTTAATCTGTTCCCTCGGGGGATTAATTACAACTTCGCCTTTCTTGTTTTTGTAAGCAATTCCCTTAATATCTGTTATTGGCTTACCCTGAGAATAATGATTAAGAAGCTCTTCAAAAGTTTCCTCTCCCTCATGCAGAACTATGACATCAGCATTATGATTTATCAGGAAATGTTGAGGGTATATTGTTGGATGAACTCCTCCAAGAATGACTTTTATTTCGGGTTTTATTCTTTTAATGAGGTCTACTGACTTATAAGCAGCCATGCGGTTCATAGTAACGCAGTTTATCCCTATAACTGAAGGATTCTCCTTCCGAATAATATCAATAATCTGGCTTTTTGTATTCTCCCAGTTTGAGCAATAACAGTCCCTGACTATCGGAATCCAGCCAGCTTTTTCCGCATAAGCGGCCAGGAAGCCCAATGCAAGAGAGTAAGATACGAGAGAAGGATCAAGATCATCTTCTGAATTTGGGCTGAACAAAAAGACTTTCTTTTCCATGCTCAAGAGCTGTTATTTGATATATTTAAAGATTTATGCAGCGGCTTATTCAAGAGCTGTTATTTGATATATTTAAAGATTTATGCAACGGCTTATAATCGCGCAGTTTTCTCTTTACAGCCCCTAAAACTTCAAGGTCATTGCTGTCTAAGCAGCCTGAGAAGTAAATCATAGCTGCATAAGCAATTAAAAAGACTATGAAAGAAACCAGAATAGCAATTAAACTCAGATCAAAGAAGGATTTAATAATCAGTGCAGGAACAAGCAGAATTAAAGATACTATCAATATCCTGAACATTTTTCGCCTAAAGGGGAGTATGCCCGTGTATTTTCTGGCCTGCATAGTAACTATCAATGTAAGAAGAAAGAACGACAAGAGTGTTGAGAAAGCAGTGCCGTTCATGCCATACTTCGGAGCTAAGAGAATGTTTAAAACAAGGTTAAACACCGCAATGATGCTGAAGTTCAGCAGGATTAGCTTTGACTTGCCTGCCATTGACAGGAGGCTGTTGGAGATAGTAAAGCTGGTGCCAATAAGAGCCCCAAGAGACAGCATCCTCAGGACATTTACTGCCGGCAGGTATTCGCTGCCGAAAAGAACATTAATGAGCACCTCCGGAAAGAAAGCCGTCAGATAAAACAGGGGAAGGTTTATGATGAATATCCACTTGCCAATCTGCTTGCTAATCTCCCTAATCAGCGGGAAGTTCTTTCTTGAATATTCAAAACTGATCATGGGAAAAAAGAGCTGCATAAACAATTCCGGGGCTATTCCTAAAAGCGATGCCAGAGGTATGGCAACATTATATATCCCCACATCAAAAGCCGACTTAAAATATCCTAAAACCAAAGAATCCGTCCAATAGAAGATATTTGAGATAACCCCTACAAAGATGAAGGGCCATGAATAAGAAAAAAGCTCTCTGGAAATCTGCCCTTTCTGTTTTTTTGAAATAAAGCGCTTTATGAAAACGCCCGGCAGTTTATACTTACAGAGAAAAAAAGCAAGCAACAGCAGAAGAACCGCGCTCAGGAAAAAAGAGGCGATTATTGGATTAAATTTCAAGCCGATAAAAACAAATAAAACAAGGAAAAATACTTTGGTGAAGTTCTGGAAAATATTCATCGAAAACGAATAAAGTTTTACTTTCTCGTGTGCCCGGAGAATATAGAGCAGGACATTTGACAGAACACTGACGGGTATTAAAAAGCTGAACACTTTTAAGTATATCAGAATGCCCTGATTATGAACTATCTTCTCTGCAATCATCCCTGAAGTTAAATAAAGGATAATGCCTGCCAAAATCCCTGAAACAAGGGTCGTTGCAAGAGAAAACTTGATAATGAAATTTATTTTTCCCAGCTGCTTCTTCCCTCTATAAAAAGAGATAAACCTTAAAACCCCGTCAGACAGGCCCAATGAAGAGGCTGCGATAAACAGGATAAAAAGTATGACCGCCAGAGAAAAAAGGCCGTATTCTTCTGCGCCAAAATATCTTGCTATAACTATTCTGTATATATAATTGAAGAGCTTTGATAAAAGGAGTCCTATTAAGACAACAAGAGAACTCTTTGCAAGAAATTTCAGAGAAGTGCTTAGTTTTTTACCATCATTCTTCAGCATAATTCACTAGTAGGATTTTATGTTTTTAAACTCTTCCAAGAAAGGAGAGAAATTTGATTAGCATGCATCAATCTTCCCTGATTTCTGTGAAAGATATTCGCAGCAAATATTAATCTTCCCTGATTTCTGTGAAAGATATTCGCAGCAATCATTAATCTTCCCTGATTTCTGTGAAGAATTTATCACTCTATGCCATAAAAGCTTTTAAATCCTTAAGACCTAAGAGTGTCATGCCTGAAGCAAATCTTAAAGCATACGAGAAAATAGCAAAGTTTGACTCAACTTTAGTTGAGAATATGGATATCCTGTCAACAATGGATAATTATTACAAATGGATAGGAGGGTTGATGAGGAAGTATGCCGGCAAAAGAATTCTTGACTTTGGCTGCGGCAATGGCAATTTATCTGCCTTCTTCCTGGACAAAGAACTTCTTGTGGGCCTCGATTATTCCGAGGATTATATAAGAAGATTCAATGAGCGGTTTAAAGGCAAGCCCAACGTAAAATCAATTCTCATGGATGCTACGGATAAGAAAGCTGCAGATGCTATAAAAAAATACAAGTTTGATACAATTATTACAATGAACACCTTGGAGCACATAAAGAATGACCAGCCCGCCTTTGACAATGCTTACAGGATTTTAGAGAAGGGTGGAAAATTCCTGATAATTGTTCCTGCAATGGGCTTTCTCTACTCAATTCTTGACTATGAAGGTGGGCATTTTAGGAGGTATACAACATCAGAAATATCACAAAGAATAAAGAAAGCCGGCTTTAAGATAAAAAGACTGCATTACTTCAATCTTCCAGGGGCTCTTGGATGGTATGTAATAAATGTCCTGATGAAGAAGAGAATTTACTCCAAGGGAACTTTTGGGCTCTATAACTCTTTAGTGCCTGTTTTCAAGCTCTGCGAGACAATAGTAAGGCCCCCCTTCGGCCTGAGTGTTTTTTGCGTTGCTGAGAAAGTTTAAGTGATTAGCTAAATTCCGCACTAAGTTTTGATATAACTATTATCAATAGCATTTATGCTCATTATAAACGGCATTCTTAACATTAATTAGCTACATGTCAGATAATTGCATGCAACTTATGTTAATGTTTTACAGCTTATCAGTTAATTATTATTGGTTTTAAGGTAACTTATTGGTGCTTATCAGTTAATTATTATTGGTTTTAAGGTAACTTATTGGTGCTAAATTGCATCAATCACCAAGTTTAATAATAGCTATTTCTTTTATCTTCTATAATACTTTTTGTAAAGAACAGAATGGCTGAAGAAAATAGCAACAAAAAAGAGAATGATTCTCTTGGCAGCGTAATAGACTGGGCGTTCAATAACAAAACTCTTGTTATCATTCTTTTAATATTCCTGCTCGGGATTGTCCTGAGATATTTTGCAGCCGTAGGAGTTGAGCCAAACGCTGACGAGATGGTTCATGGACCCCATGCGTCAGGCATTATTCAGGCAGGAGTTATAGGAAGGGTTTGGCAGTCGGTCCTTTGGTCTTACATGACTGACTTATTTCAGATTATTCTCGGGATAAGCATGTTCAGCACGAGATTCCTTTCCTTTCTTTTTGGCAGCCTCACAATAATTTTAGTATTTCTTATTGCAAAGGAGCTGTTTAACAGCAACAAAACAGCTATTATAGCATCATTCCTTCTGGCAATATCATCCTACCATGTGATTTATACAATGATAGAAATGGATATTCCCGCAATTTTCTTCATCCTTCTTGCAGCATTTACATTTATCAGAGAATTAAAATCCAGCGGAAAAATGTCCAAGATGTCCGCAGTTCTTCTTGGAGTTGCAGCATTAATTAAGACTCTAACGCTGTTCTTTATTCCGGTATTCCTGATTGGTTATTGGATGCACAGGAAGAAGCTTTTCAGGAAAGAAGAGATTATTAATGTAGCTAAATTTGTATTAATAATTCTTCTCGTTTTCTCCCCAGTAATCGTCCATAACTACCTTTGGTACAAGGATTCAGGGATGGTTGACGCTTACCTTGCGCAGTACTTTGATGTTGGCAAGTCAAGAGAGGTTTACAGCACAATTCAGGGAATTAACCAGGGATTCAAAGTTGGCGAATTGATTAAGGGGAGCTGGGAGATATCAAAATACTATTTAAAGACAGACCCTTTAAACCTGATTGCAGGACTCATAGCTTTGTTGTTCTTTGTTTACAGAAAAAAGAGGTTATCTGTCTTTTTCCTTTTGTTTCAAATGATACCTTTCCTGCTGTTAGTGTATACTAACAGGCTTACAACGCATTTTGCTATTTTTTCACCAATATTCGCTGTTTACTCGGCAGGATTAATTGGCTGGCTGTCAGATAAATATTCTTCTAAAGTAAAGCCAAAGACGCTCATCTCCATTATATTAATTATCTTTACTTTAACAAGCATCTACTCTGCATGGCCATACATAACCCAAAAGTCTGCTGTTGCATCCATGAGAAGCTATGTTAATGAAAACGTTGATAGTAATTCTATTGTAATAGCTGATGCAAGGATTTATCGCGGAAGAATATCATGGATGTTCCTTGACAAGCATTACCTTGAGTCAAGCTATCTTGGGGATATTTTTAATACCAATGAGCAGCTTCCCGGGCAGAATATCCCCCAGAAGATATACCTTGCAGAGTGCGTTATTGATGACTGCGGATGGGGCACTGTCGGAAAGGAGCTGAATGAATCTGTAGAGAAAATGCTTGATTCCATAAAGCCAGACATGCAGCTGGAAAAAACCATCTATGGCAGGAGAGAAGGCACACGCAGCAGCTCAGAGCCATACTTCAATATCTATTCTGCAACAATCTCTCTCAAGCCGGGAATTGTTAATGTCATAGATTCAACACACAGCTTCTTTTACTATCCTGAACGATATACCCCTAAATCACAGGTTCTTGACAATTACAGCGTTAAAGGAATTCCTGACAATTTGCTTTTTTTTATATCAAAGCTCATCATCTGGGCAAGCCTGATAATTGCACTGGCTTGCATAGTGCTCATATTCAGGATGCTTAAGAAGAGCATCAGGGAGTAGGGCATTCATTTGAGTATCTCCGATACAGCCATAAATTAGTAATAAGTAGCAATAAACCCCCGAATTTACAATTAATGTGAATATGACTTGATAATTATTAGTAAGCGTTTTATAGCACTTACCATTGATAATAATCATACTATGTCATCTTTTCAAGGTTAATTAACATGCTCTATTTCTTAATAACTGTACTTCTATTGACTATAATGCTATTCATCGGAGATACTCCACTCATGGTTAATTTCATAAGTAATGTAAAAGAATTTACCGGCTTATATATGGATTTTAGTGAGCTGTAAGGTTAGCGTCGGGTATAATTCCTGTTAGTTGCCCTTGTCAGAAGTTGGATTTTTAGTGCAACGTTCTGCAGGAAAAAATCAGAGTTTGCCCCCGAGCGTTTTTTCGTTTTCAGTTAGTTGTTAGGAAGCCCCACCTTAGTTTTTAACCGAAAAGTATTTAAATATTATGATATTCTAATATGTTATTATGAAGGAATTATACAAAATACACGCTGAATTATGTAAGACATTCTCAAATCCTACAAGATTAGAAATATTGAATCTTTTGAAAGATAAAGAAATGTCAGTAACAGAACTTATTGAAAAAACAAAATTAAGCCAAGCCAATATTTCCCAGCATTTGTCAATTATGAAGTCCAAAGGTATTGTTATATCAAATAGGAAGGGCAAGAATGTCTATTACAAACTCATAAATCCGAAAATCATCAAAGCTTTTGATATAATAAAGGAAGTGTTAAGCGAAAGATTGAGGAGTAGGATGCTCTAAAGTGAAACCATGAAAAAGACTATATTGATTTTAGCAATATTTTTGTTGAGCACTGCTGCAGTTTTGGCGCAAGAAGGCCATAATAATGAAATTGAGGAAGGCAAGAAGCTTGTGGAAAGCAAGATAAGCTGCAACAAGCTAAGTAATGAACAACTTGAGGCTATTGGGGATTATTACATGGAGCAAATGCATCCCGGAGAAGCCCATGAAATTATGGACAACATGATGGGCGGAGAAGGCTCTGAATCCTTGAAACAAGTGCATATCAACATGGCAAAAAGGATTTACTGTAATGATAATGTCTATATCAGCTATGGAATGATGGGTTCTGGAGGCATGATGAATATGATGGGTAGAGGAATGATGGGCATTTACCCAACTAGTTATGCTTATAGCAATTATGGTTATTGGAACATTTTCTGGATATTGCTTTTTGCAGCAGTCATTTTTTTAATAGTGTGGATTACTCCTAGATTTTGGATAAGAAATACTGCCTCTAAGACGCCTCTCAATATTCTGAAAAAGAGATTTATTAAAGGAGAAATAACAAAAAAAGAGTTTGAAGACATGAAAAAGGAGTTTGGGGAGTGATATTTATGGAAGAAAACAAAAATGTTTGGGTATTAGTTCTTGTTGCAGTAGCAGTACTGCTCTTATTTGGCAGTTTTGGAATGGGTAGCTACGGCATGATGGGATTTGGAATGGGATTCGGATTCCTTTTTATGCTGCTTTTTTGGGGAGTGTTAATATGGCTGGTTGTTACTCTTATCAATGCGGCTCAGTCAGGCAAGAAAGAGGAAGATTCATTAAACATACTCAAAAAAAGGTATGCATCAGGAGAAATAAAGAAGAAGCAATATGAAGAAATGAAAAAAGAACTGAAGTGAGGTATGATAATGAAAACTGATGATTTCGCATACATTGTTGAAACAAAAAAGAGTTTTGATGATGCGGTTGTTTCAGTTTTGAAGGCCGTTGAGCAAAAAGGCTGGGCATTATTTCAGATTTATGATGTAAAGGAAAGGCTGGCTGCTAAAGGATTTAGTCAAAAACCGCTAAAAATTATTGAGATATGCTCTGGAAAATATGCTAACCAATTTTTGAACAAGAATAGGCTTATCTCTCTCTGCATGCCATGTAAAATTAATGTTCTGGAGGAATACAAAAAAGTAAAAATTGTTGGAATGAAACCGACCATGATTTCTCAATTCTTTCCAGAAGTAGACAGGAAGGAAGCCGAACAAGTTGAAAAAGATGTAATTGAAATGGTGAATAATGCGAGTTAGACTAACTATGAAAATTGGCGTAATTTTGAACACAAATGATACAGAAAATTGTTGGAATTGTTTTAGATCTGGAAATGAAGCGCTGGTGAAATCCTCTGATCACCAGTCCAGATTTTAGTAAACCTTTTATACTCTGTTATTTTTTTCCTGCAATGGGCTTTGTAAAAATTGGCAGCAGCAGTGCGGAAGTTGCTGATGGCAGCGAGATTAGGGAAACCTGCGAATCATTGGGAATTTTAATAGCCTGTCAGGAGGGGGTTTGCGGAACTTGTGAAGTAAGAGTGGTTAAAGGAAAAGAAAATCTTACCCCTCCAACAGAGGCAGAAAAGGTTATGGGAATTGATTTAAAAGGCGGTAAGAGGCTTTCCTGCCAGTGCAGACTCAAGCACGGAACTGTAGAGTTAACCCAAGACTCCTTATAATTCATTCTATAATCTCTTAAGGCAAATTTTAAATATGCTCCTCTACAATTCTTCTTATGAACAAGAAGTCCCGCAGTATAAAGCTCTCGGTTGTGATGCCCGCTTACAACGAAGAAAAAACAATAAAAGAAATAATAAAAAAAGTCAAGGCAGTAAAAATTCCAAAAGAGATAATAATCATTGATGACGGCTCTAAAGACTCAACAAGAGAGATTTTGAAGGGCATTAAGGAGAGTGATATAAGAATATTTTTGAACAGGAAGAATGTGGGGAAGAGCTATTCTGTCAGGAGAGGGATTAAAGAGGCCAGAGGGGATATTATTATAATTCAGGATGCAGATTTGGAGTATGATCCGCAGGACTATTATAAACTTGTCAGGCCCATATTGGAAGGAAGCTCAAAGGTTGTTTACGGAACAAGGTTTCCAAAGACAAAGAAAATGCCTTCTTTATTGAATAAGTTCTTCATTGGAAACAGAGTTTTAACTTTTCTGGCTAATCTCCTCTACGACGCCAACATCACCGACGAGCCAACATGTTACAAGACTTTTGATGCTAAAGTTCTAAAATCCCTTGATTTAAAATCCAACCGCTTTGAATTCTGCCCCGAAGTTACTGCAAAAGTCCTCAAAAAAGGCTATAAGATTCTTGAGGTTCCAATAAGCTATCATCCAAGAACTGTCGCCGAGGGAAAGAAGATAAACTGGCGCGATGGCTTGGAAGCCGTGTGGACATTAATTAAGTACAGGATAATTGATTGATGTTTGGATTAATGTTTAGTAATATAGTTAAGCATATAATAATTGATTGATGTTTGGTAAATTTATAATAGAAATGGTCCGCTAATAGTTGCCAGTACAAGTTATAATAAATCATTGGGCAACTGAGCAATCAAGTAAACAAATCTTTAAATAAACTCTGAATTTCATGTTCTGATAATGGTTGCTAAAGAATCTACTGTTAAGAATAAAATGGTTGCTAAAGAATCTACTGTTAAGAATAAAATGGTTGCTAAAGAATCTACTGTTAAGAATAAAAAGAAAGTTGTTATTATTGGAGCAGGAATTGCGGGACTTGCTGCTGGATACTACTTTTCGCAGAATCCAGAATATGAAGTTTTCGTTGTTGAAAGGCAGGATTATGTCGGCGGATTGGCAAGGGGTTTTGACTACAAGGGATTTCATTTTGATTTTGGCCCGCACAAAATATACACTATTCTGCAGGGAATTCTTGAAGAAATGGATAAAGTTACGCCTCTCCTTAAAGTAAAAAAGAAAAACAGAATTTACCTGCGCAATAATTACTTTGAATTTCCCCTTAAAATGTCACAAATAATGACAAAGATGCCTGTCATTGCCGCAAGAGCGATGCTGGACATTGCGGGAAAATTGATAAGCAGGCGGCCAGATGATTCTTACGAGAATTACCTGACAAACAGATTTGGAAGAACTCTTTATAATCTTTCTTTTAAAGGCTATGCTGAAAAAGTATGGAACACTGAAGCAGGCAACCTTGACAGGGAGCTTGCTATAAGAAGAGTTGCAGTTTCCAACATCTTCCAACTCATTAAAGGAGCAGTTTTTGGCGACAGCTCCAAGTTTTCAGCCCAGTTTTTTCATTATCCTCCCCATGGGATGAAGCAGATTGCTGAAGACTTAGTTAAGAATATAGAAAAAAATGGCGGGCAGGTCCTTCTGGAAACAGAAATTTCAGAGATTAATGTAACAGATAAAAAAATAAATTACGTAAAAATAAAGAAAGTAAAGCTCAAGCCGGACTATGTTATATCTACCATCTACCTTGATTATCTTCTTGGCATAGTTAAAGATAATGGTTCAGAGTATTCAAGGGCTAGAGAAGCAACACTTAATTTAACTTACCGTCCTGTCAGCATAATTTACATTATTTTAAATAAAGAGCGCGCAATGGAAGACTGCTGGGTGTTCTTTCCTGAAAAGGAATTCCTGTTTCAAAGAGTAAGCGAGCAGAAAGCTTTCTCTAAACTGACATGTCCTCCGGGAAAAACAGGATTGATGGTTGAAACTACAAAAGAGCCGACTAAGGAGAATATAGATTTAATTTTTAAGCAGCTGGAAGAAGCAGGAATATTAAAAAGCAGGAAAGAAATTCAGGAGTATATTGTTAAAACAGGCCCAAGAGTATACCCTGTTTATCTAAGGGGCTTTTTAGAGCCTTTAAATGCAGTATTAAATTACTGCGATTCGATAAAAGGATTGTACACAATCGGGAGGCCGGGAAGGTTTAATTACAACAATACAGACCATTCATGGGACATGGCTCTCCGCACTTATGAGCATATAATCAGCGGGGAGAATCCGGAGAATTGGAATAAGCTAAAGGAAAGGTTTGATAGTTACAGGATTGTTGATTAAGGTTCTGGGGGATTATAGCAATAACAGACCAATAAGTTACCTTAGAATCTGTCATTATAGGCATAGGTTAGGTTGTTTTGCCCTTAACAAGTTGCCTATAACTAAACCTATGCGGATAGACTGTTAGAACCAAGAATAATTAACTGATAACTGTAAAACACAGACATAAGCCGCATGCAAGTGTCCGACATATTAATTAATATTAAGATAGTTGTTTATAGTGAGCATAAAAGCTATTAATAATAGTTATATCAAAACTTAGTGTGAATTTACACTGCTCACCAAATTCTGAACTGCACCATTATTTTATGATTATTGCAGATTTGTTTAATAATTATCATGGCTATCAAAGTTTAATAATCAATTATAACGTAAAACATATTTGTTTAATAATTATCATGGCTATCAAATTTTACTAATCCCCTTATCAAACATACTTGTAATAGTCTTTCTTAGAAAATCTTTTTCTCATAAATCTCTGCAGAGCAAAGTAATCTCTCTGGCCTAAAACACCAAGCCTCTTCATGTCTATGAAATCCAAAAAGATATGGAATAAAAAACCTATTAAAATCCACAGGAAGAGTTCATATCTTAAAGAAAGGATAGCAGCAAGAATTACTGCTTCACCAATATGGAAGTAAAGAAGGGGCATCTTCACCCCTTTCTTATGCGTCAGGCCATACTTCCTCCTTATTTCCATGTAATAATTCAGGGCATTTCTCAAACTTATATCTCTCTTCCTGAAAACATAGACAAGATAATGATCGCCATCTATGAAAAAAGTTGAAGCAAGGATTACAATAGCTCCAACTAAAGTAATCTGCGGAAAAACGGCAAGCAGGACAGATGCAAAAATAGCTCCATAGAGAAGGTGGTATTTCGGAAGCATTTTAAAATTGAACTTGTGTTTATGACTCCATCTTTTTATGACTCCATCTTTTTTATTATGTCTGCAAAGGCCGGCCTCGTTATCAAAATTCCTATGCTGATGCTGACAATTGTTGTGAACGCAAATCCTTTCAGAAGGCCGGCACCAGTCCAGAACAGAGGTATCATGGCAACAACAATCGTTGAGAAAGCAGCAAAAATTACGAATAAAGCACTCCTAATCCTTTCTTTAATGCTCCTTTGGCCCCGGCTTGTCGATTCTGCAAGAATAATTATCTGGTCATTGACACCAGTACCAATTCCGGCGATTATTCCGGCAATGCTTGGAGCGTCAAGATTCCAGCCAATAAGAGCAGCAACGCCAAGAGTTATGAAAGCCTCGGAAAACATCGTAAGAATAACTGACAGAGTAATTTTAATCTTTCTATATCTTATGAATATGATTAAAGAAACTATCGCGAAGACCATCAACCCCAAGAGAAGAATATTCTTTGTGAATTCATGACCAAGATTTGGCGAAAGACTGTCAAGTTTTACAATATTTATTTTATAAGGAAGACTTCCGGTAATCATTATAGTCTGAAGCTTGTTCATTGACTCGGTAGCTGACTGGAATGCTTCCTCCTGATTAGCACCAACGCCGGAACCCTGAACGCTGATTTCGGTTGTTACCTGGCCTTTCAATCCTTCACTTATCAATAAAGAATCAGTAAGGACATCATCAATTAATAAGTCGAGCTTCTTATCAAGATATCTTCCCCCCTGGCCAGGATCCAGCTTGAGTTTAGATGTAATGTTGGCATGCCTCTGAGCAGCTTCAGGAGAGAGATATACCACGAATGCGAATTGACAAACAGTAGTACCATCTGGTTGAGGACTGCAAGACCTGATTCCGGAACAAGTAGCATCAAAACGGCAGACCTCCTTTATATCCTCCTCACCCCCCCTAAACACAGTATCATTACCAATCTTGGCCTCAAACTTCCCCTGCTTAGCAACTAGGTCCCTGATATCCGAAGGAGTAGCCCCCGCAATTTCAATAAGCATGTATTTATTTCCAGAAATATCAGTAACCGGCCTTATGGTCACATCACTAAGACCAAAAATGTTCAATCTGTTGCTTGTAACATCAATCAAATCAGTCAATTCCTGATTGGAAAGAACCCCTTCGGGCTGAACAAGAGCCCTCGCTCCGCCCAGAAGATCCAAACCCATTTTAAGCTTAGTTTTAGGCTTGTCACCAATAGTGATGTTAGGCTCACTGGCACTAAAAATGATGAATGCCCCTTTATCAGTATTAACAGAAACTTTCTTCTCAAAACTATCATTAAAAATTTCCCTTAGAACATCAGAATAATCTGCCATGTTGGATATAAGGGCTCCATTAACAGACTTGATAATCATGCCAGGACGAAGACCCTCATCATAGGAAGAAGAGTTTTTCTCAACACTCTTAATAATCACCCCATCAGAAAAGCTGGGAGAAATTGCCAATAAAGACAGGGCAAGAGCAATGATCAGAATCCAAACTCTAAGAGAAAATTTTATCATATCATCCCCTTCCTTTGGCAGTACCATTTAATTATGCCTGAATTAGTAAGCCATGTATTGAACAAGTCAGCAACTAATCCAATGGAAACAACGAGAAAGATCTGCCTGAAAGCATCGGGAAGGCCTGTAATCAGTAAGAATGCAGGAAGGACAGCCGCAAGAGCTGTAAGGGTCATGAAGGATCCTGTCCTGAAAGCATCATAAATTCTGGAGTTAATGCTTCCGGAACCTCTCAGGGCTTTATTAGTAAGCAATATATCCGTATCAACACTATAACCAATGAGCATCAGGAAAGCGACAAGTCCGGGAGCAGAAACCCTAATGCCAAGAATATCAATAACTGCGGCAGTCAACACTAAGTCAGAAAAAGCGGCAAAAATAACAGCTATGCTTGGGACGCTGTTAAAGATGTAAACCAGCAATAAAAAGACTAAAAGAACATAAATCAAAAAATAGGCAGGATAAATTATTGAGACTACAGCAAAAACAATACCAAGAAGCAGAATAAGATAATTCTGCTTCTTCTTCTCAAGTTTCAGCAAGCAGTAAACCAAAGAACCTGTAACAACAAGGATAACAAAAATCATCAAGCCAGAACTAAGGGGAAAAGTCAGCCTTATAGCAAGAACAGATAATAAAAGGGCAAGAGATTTAAAGAACCTGCTGGTGCCAAAAATCATGAAGACAACAAGACCCATGAGGATGAAGGATAATAGAACAACTCTTAAAAGCTCAGAATAAAAAGAATTACTGATTGATGGCCCGCTAAATTCTATACTTGAATTCTCAGAAGTTAACTCATAACCAAGAGCTTCTTTGATAAGTGGTTTCAGCTCTTCAGGACTAAGAGAAGATTCAAGAACAAGAGCCAGGGGAGAGCTAGTCCTGATATCGGTCAGTCTTCTGAAATTAGCATCAGGAATCTTTGAACTGAGAAGGAACTCGGCATCAGAGAGATCAGAAAGGGTTGAAGGATCAGTAAGAGTGATAGTAGTTCCTCCTGACAGAGAAACATCCTTAGCGATAAAACTGCCGTTCTGAGAATAAAAGCCAGCAAGATATACAAGAGAGCTAATTACCAGAACAACAGGAATCAGCGCTAAGAGCAGGTAATACTTATCATACAATTTTGATAATTTTTCCTTGTCCATTTCTTATCTTTTATGCATCGGCGGGGATTTGAACCCCGGTCATCAGCTTGGAAGGCTGAGATACTAACCACTATACGACCGATGCTTTATAATTTATTTGATTTAAGAGAGTTTTAAATGTTTCTTGTTATAGGTTTAAAACTCTCTCGAGGAGTTTTAAAGATAATCGAAAATCCTGTCGTAATTCAAAAACGCACTCGGCAGGATTTGAACCTGCGACCTAAAGGTTAGGAACCTTTCGCTCTAATCCAAGCTGAGCTACGAGTGCATGAATTAAACAAGAGAGTTTGTATTTTAAAAGTATCTTTTATGTAGAAAGAAGTTTAACCTCTCTTTTCCCAAGTACCAGCAGAATCACCCTTTAGAAGCCTATCCAGCATTCCTAATTCTTCATAGATTCCTTCAATCAAGTCATAACTCTTTGCTTCTTCTAATGTAACCCAAGCATACTCTGTAAGTGCTGAGCAGAGTTTTATTTCTCCATCATCATAATCAGCAAAAAGGCTGACTATTATTGTGGGAATGCTATCTGAACGAATATAAGAAAGGCTTGTCAAATAACCAAGATTCTTAATTTTCAGTCCGACTTCCTCCATGACCTCTCTTTTTAACAATTCTTCAAAGATATTGTACCAATGAGAGGAAGTGTCCTTTGGCCTATTTAGATAATCTTTTAATTCTAATTTTCCTCCTGGAACAGTCCATTGATTTGGGAACGCCTTCTCTGTTGGTGCTCTTTTAGTAATTAGGAATTTTCCATCTTTTATGATTATTCCAGTTACAACAATATAGTGTGCTTTTTGTGAGTCATACATTTTCCAAGATGCAGGAGGAAGGATTTGAACCTCCGAACCTACTAAAGGACGGGATCTTGAGTCCCGCGCGTTTGACCACTTCGCTACTCCTGCTTCAACTTCCCTAAAATATTGCATAACACAAGCTTTAAATACCTTTAAGTTTCCCTAATCCAGAAGACGGCCATAGTAACCTGGAAATACCCGAACTCATCCCGAACTCGGAAGTCAAGCAGGTTACGCCTACTGTGTTAGTCTCCCACAAGAGGCGAAGCTTGGGTGCTGTCTTCGTCATTCTTTAATTTTGAGCACCCAAGGTTTTTATAAGTGAAGATATTTAGTCTTTCATGCCCAAAAACCGCGAAGAAATAAAGAACGAGGTTGACAAGTTCTTTGAAAATCTTAAAGATAAAACACCTGAACAGATAAGAAAGATCAAGAAGAAAGCTATGTCAATTAATTTTAAACTTGGAAAGCTTAAAAGAAGGTTCTGCCAGAAGTGCTATCGCATCTATAACTTTAATGATAAGATAAGAATAAAAAATAATCTGAAAGTAATTGTGTGCAGTAATTGTGGAACGAAGAGAAGATGGGCAATAAAATAACCAATATTTTATATGTCAACTAATTTTGCAGAATTAATTATCACTAATACAAATCATACAACATAGTATAATCTGAGCGTTTTGCAGAATTAATTATCACTAATACAAATCATGCAACTTATTATAATCTGAGCGTTTTGCAGAATTAATTATCACTAATACAAATCATGCAACTTATTATAATCTGAGCGGATTACACATATTAGGTTGATTATGGAGCTTATCAGATAAGGATTTTTTAACTCTTCTTAAACATCAAAAATTTTCAATTTTCGTGGCTCAAAAAATCAAATCTTCAAGATTTTTTGAATTTAGAAATCTCCTCAATCAAATCAACCTGACCCATGAAAGCGGAGCGGCAGCAATATCTCTTGAGTCCAAGATCATCAAGAACGTCCCGCGCAGATTCTCCATTGGCAGTACGCTGTTTAAACTTTTCGTACAAGTGCGCAATGGGTTTGCCGCAGCTCATACAACGGATGACTATGATCATATATTCTTCATAAAAAGCATATTTTTAAAGCTTTCCTCTCATGATAATCTTATGAATAACAGAGAATTAATCCGCCTGGAAAACGTCGCGAAGTATTATGAGATGGGAGAGGCTATCGTCAAAGCAATAGATGGCATTAATCTTGAAATTAACAAGGGTGATTTTGTGGCGATAATGGGTCCGAGCGGAAGCGGGAAATCAAGTGCTATGAATTTAGTAGGAAGCCTGGACCTGGCGACGAAGGGAGATATTTATCTTGATGGGCTCAATATAGAACATCTTCCGGAATCAGACCTCGCGCAGATAAGGGGGAGAAAAATAGGATTTATTTTCCAGCAGTTCAATCTCGTGCCGAATCTGACAGCAAGGGAAAACATAATGCTCCCGATGCTCTTCCAGGACATTGATGAGAGTGAAAGAGAGGCCAGGGCTGATGAGCTGCTAGAATTAGTGGAATTATCTGACAGAGCAAACCACTATCCCGGCCAGCTTTCCGGAGGGCAGCAGCAGAGAGTTGCAATAGCAAGAGCCCTTGCTAATAATCCTGATGTAATACTGGCCGACGAGCCTACGGGAAACCTTGATACAAAGACCGGAGAAAAAATAATGAAATTTCTGGAAGAATTAAACAAAAAAGGAAAGACAATAATAATGGTAACCCATGATGCTGAACTGGCAAAGAAGCATGCAAGGACAATCTATCACGTCAAGGATGGAAGAGTGGAGAGAATAACAAAATCAAGGAAGAAAAAGTAATCTGTCAAATTCTTAAAAAGTTTTGACAATTAGCTGTTTTCAGCATTAGATATTCCGCAGATTATTTATCCACAACAATGTTCTGGCAGCCAAAACTATTCCAAACAGAGAGCCGTCGTCATTGTCGAGGTTCCTGTTGTTGCAATTGAAATCAGACCTGTTGTCATCAGCAAGCCTGTTGAGCCAAGACACAGTGTAGCCAGTTTACCTCATGAAATTTCTTTCATGCCGAGAATCTTGCCCGTACAGAGCAGAATTTAATCTGCACACTGAAGCTTCATACTTCAAGAAGGTCACTCATCAAAAATGTTAATTTTTGAATGTGCTCAAAATTATTTTAATTTTGACATCTTGAGTCCTCGAAAACTTTTGTTTTCTCAGTTTCGCTCTGCGCACTCTTAGTTTCTTCATCGCTACTCAATGTCGCTTCTGAATTTTATGGCGTAAAATGAAGTTAAATATGCCCTAGTAAACCGGCGTGTAGTTCTGGCTGCGCCAGAACTCAATTAGACAGAGATATACTTTAAAAAATATCACTTTTCAAATTTTGCCCTTAATCCTCTTTCAAAATCTTTCCAGTCTCTTGAATGAACAAAGGGCCTTGAATATTTAAGCATGTCTGACAAATTCGGAGAAATGATTCTTCTTTGTTCAGCATGTTCATGCTGTTCAGAAATTTTTTGTGTGCCTTCGGCACTTTCATATACCCCAAACAGAGAGCCGCCGCCATTGCCGAGGAACCTGTCGTCGCAATAGAAATCAGACCTGCCGTCATCAGCAAGCCTGCCAAGCCAAAATCCTCTTGATTTATCCTTCCCATCTATATCCTGCATACGGACTCTTGATTCCTTAACTCCTGCATTTTTTCTCAACCATGACCCATACTTATTCGCTCCTGCCTTGCTTTCTGCAAGAAATACAATTGTATCATCATCTCCAAAGCAGTCAGCCGGAACATCATGGGTCTTCATCTGCCCAAAATCTGCAACCCGTCTTTTATGAATTGGTTTTTGTGCATCTCTTTCCGCAGCTTCAGCAAGAACTTCTGATGCAGGATTTCCATTAATTAAAACTCCTTCTAAATAAAACTCTCCTATTCTCGTGGATTCTACTGCCTGTTCAGCGCAATCAATTAATGGATTAAATTCTGCCCTTGTTCCGAGAATTCTTCCGCCAACTTCATTAAAGCTTGCATTATACCATGCTCCCTCTGTAGAAATATCCGCTTCAATTCCCTGCCGCATTCTTTCCTGCATACCCTGCGCAGGTGTTGCAAAGGCTTGCTTTGTTTTAGCTCTGGCTAATTTTCCTAGAGCAACTGCAAAATTTCCCCTGTGCCTTTTATAAATTTCCATGTTTTTTCTATGAGGGAGGAGTATTTAAACTTTGTCCTAACTTTTAAATGACTATTACATAAGGTTTTTAAAGCTGGCCAAATTGGGAGTTATATGGATGGCATGGATGGCATGAATGGCAGGAATATCAAAGTAGCTCTTGCACTATTATCAATCACAGCTATAATAATAGTATTGGCAAGTGCAGGTTATGCTTCTGCTCTTACTATAAAATCAGTGGATTATTCTACTTTAACTCCGGGAAGCCAGAGCGCCCTGACAATTAAAGTGGATAATGATTTCTCAAGAGACGTTAAAGATGTTTCTTTGTCAGTCAATACTGCGGGAACTCCTTTTTCAGTCATTGGAAGCTCGCAGGATTCTGCCGATGAGATAAATGAAGATGATGATGAAACATTCACATTTGAAATAAAGGCTTCAGGCTCCGCAAAGCCGGGGGATTATGTTATTCCTTATATCATTAAATATGAATTGGAGAATGTGACAAAAACTGAAAATGGAAATATAGGGATAACAATAAGGGGAAATCCTTCACTTGAATACTCTGCTTCAATTGAAAGGCCCGTTATTAACGAACAGACAAGAATAAATCTCAAAATAATTAATAAGGGATTTGCTGATGCAAGATTTGTCTCAGTGAAATTAACTCCGCAGGGTTACACTCTTCTTTCAGATGAAGAAGTTTATATAGGGAGTGTTGATTCAGATGATTTTGAAACTGCGGGCTTTGATGTTTACCTGAACAGCCTTTCTCCTGTCATGAACGCTGCAGTAGAATACAGGGACTTTGATAACAAGAAAATAGTTGAGAATATACAGATACTCTTAACAGTATATAGCAGAGAAAGAGCAGTTGAGCTGGGGATAATAAAAGAGAGCAATACGGGAATAATAATTTTATTAATTGCACTGGTTATAATTTTATGGAGCGTCTGGAGAATTATAAAAAAGAGAAGAGCGAGAAAGAAGATGATGAGCAGGGGGTGATGAGCCCATGATTAAAAATTTTCGGATTTCTAAATTTTTAAGCCAAAAAATTCAAATCCTGGAAGAATTTTTATGATTAAAAATTATTTCTCTCTTGCGATGAGCGACCTAAGGCACAGAGGATTGAGGAGCTGGCTGACCCTGCTTGGAATTTTTATAGGCATTGCGGCAGTTGTTTCCTTAATTACTCTCGGAAGCGGGCTTGAGAGAGCGATAACGGGGCAGTTTGGAGGGCTTTCATTGGATGTTCTGACAATACAGAATAAGCAGACTGGCTTCGCCCCACCGGGAAGCGCAGTTGTTGAGAAGTTGAATAATAATGATTTGAAGATTATAGAAGAAGTTTCAGGAGTAAGGAATACAATCACGCGACTGATAAGAGTCACAAGCGTTGAATATAACAAAGTATCAAGATTTGTTTATGTTGGAGACTTGCCGCAGGATGAAGAAGATGCGGATGTCGTATATGATGTAATAGACGCAAGGATTGGCGAAGGCAGGCTTCTAAGAAATGATGACAAAAGTAAGATAATGCTCGGCTCGGAGATAGCTAAGGAAAATATTTTTGAAAAGAAGATAAGGGTTGGAAGCAAGCTCAGGATTAACGGAAGGAATTTTGAAGTCATCGGAATCCTCGAGCCTGCGAGCACCTTCGCAGTCAATGGAGCAATATTAATGCCAAACAGGGACATGAAGGAAACTCTTGGTATAGGAGATGAATATGACCTCATTGTCGCAAAAGTCCATGAAGAGGATAATATTGAAAAGGTAGCTTCTGAAATTGAAAAAAAGATGAGAAAGGACAGGAACGAAAAATTTGGAGAGGAGAGCTTCAGCGTTGAAACTCCTCTTCAGGCCCTGGAATCTGTAAGCACTATCCTTGACATAGTAAAATGTTTACTTCAGTGCTTGAAAGAACAAAGGATATTGGAGTGATGAAGGCTGTTGGGGCTAAGAATAAAGACATTATGATGATTTTCCTCATTGAAGCAGGATTGTTCGGGCTTATAGGAGGAGTAGTGGGAGCAGTGATTGGTATTGGAGCAGCTCTCGGAGTTTCTGCAATGGCAAACCGGGCTTTGGGGGTAGAGCTTCTTGCGGCAGAAATATCCTATCCCCTGCTTATAGGAGCAGTGGTATTTTCGTTCTTCATAGGAGTATTATCCGGAATAACTCCTGCGAGAAGGGCAAGCAGACTAAATGTGGTTGAAGCTTTAAGAAAATAAAGAGAATGAACAAAGATAAAAAATGAGATAAAGGAAAGCAAAATGATGAGAGACTATATGTTACTGGCGTTAAAGAATCTGAAGAGGCGGAAGCTTAGGACTGCCCTCGCTATAATAGGAATTTTTGTTTCTGTTGCGACAATCTTCATGCTTATCAGTTTATCATTGGGGCTGCAAAACGCCGTTGAGGAGCAATTTAAATCTCTTGGGACGGACAAATTCTTCATTCAGCCAGGAACAGGCTTTTTAGGACCTCCGGGAAGCGTCGGGGGAGTGATTCTTACAGATGAAGATGTAAGAGTTATAGAAAATGTGAAAGGAGTAAGAGATGTTCTTCCTGCAGTCGTTGGAAATGCAAGGGTGGAATTTAATGACAATGTAAGATACATGATGGTCTGGGGAATGAAGACTGAAACAGAACTGTATATTGAAATGGGAAATTACAAGATAGATGAGGGAAGATTCATAAGAAAGGGGGAGAGCGGGATAGTTTTGGGGAATTTGCACAAGACAGGAAACCTATTTGGCAGGGAAATCAGATCGGGCGATTCGCTCTCTCTTAACGAAGAAAAATTCAAGGTGAGAGGCATTATAAAGAAAATTGGAAACCCAGACGATGACAGATTAATAATAATGGACATAGAAAGATTCAGGGAGTTCTTCAATATATCTGAAAGAGTGGACTGGAGCGTCATACAGGTTGATGAGGGAGAGGATTTAATTAAAGTTGCAGGAGATGTGGAAGAAGAGTTAAGGAAAGCAAGAGGAGTAACTGAAAAAACTCAGGATTTTAATATTTTAACTCCGGAAGAACTCCTCGGAAATGTTTACTTCAGTGCTTGAAAGAACAAAGGATATTGGAGTGATGAAGGCTGTTGGGGCTAAGAATAAAGACATTATGATGATTTTCCTCATTGAAGCGGGGTTAATAGGACTGGTTGGAGGAATTGTTGGAGTTTTACTGGGGATTGGAGTAAGCAAGACCGTTGAATTTATAGCAATAAACCAACTTGAAACGAATTTGCTCAAAGCATATATCGGGGCTCCTTTAATAATTAGCTGCCTTGCATTCTCCTTCCTTATTGGAGCATTTTCAGGAGTAGTGCCCGCATTGAGAGCTTCAAATCTAAAGCCCGTTGATGCCCTAAGGTATGAGTGATGAAATTGAGCATTTCTGATAGAATTGCTTAAAAGATGAATATATCTTTAATAAATAAGATATAATATTCTAATCCTCTTATAATTAATTATATACGCCGCGGCTCGTGATGTTCAACAAGCCAGAGCATTAGAATAAACAAATAGGATTTACATTAGCAGTATACTTTAAGTTTAACTTCTAATTAAGCACATAAGATACTGAAATAAAGAAAGATTTAAAAAAAGCATTCTATTAGACGAACAGATGAAAAAATGCATCTACTGCAAAAAAGAGATTGATGAGAATTCTGTCATAGACTTCTGCAACGACTGCGGGAAGGGTGTATGGGGGGAAAAGATGTTCAATACAATCGTAAAGAGCATGCAGGATGCCAGGGAAAGAGGAGATTTAATGCAGGGAAGTGTGGAAACAAACTACCCTCGGATGTCAAAGAGGATGTAGGTTACAGCAAAGATTATTTAGAATATTGTGTATAGAATCTGCTGTCTTATTTATTTTAGGTCATATCATGAGTTATTCAATTATATACACAATTTATATCTTACTTATATTAGCACTATAAGATGACGAAGAGATAAGCTTAAAAAGGTAGAAAGAGAAATATTTTAATTGACTGGGATAAAAAGCAAAATGATGAAGAGAAAACGAATCCGTCGGAGAGGGAAGCTGAGGCTTAGTGAATACTTCAAAGAGCTTAATAAAGGCGACAGGGTAGCAGTAGTCAGGGAACTTTCGGAAATGCCTAAATTTCCAAAGACTCTGCAGGGCAGGACAGGAACTGTTGACGGCAAGAAAGGAAAGTTCTATATTGTCAGGATAATGGATTACGACCAGGAAAAAACACATATAATACATCCCGTTCATTTAAAAAAACTTGCTTAGATAAAACAGAAAAATGATAATTGACATTAAATCAGAAACCAGATAAAACAGAAAAATGATAATTGACATTAAACCATTGAGCTTGAGCGAATCGGAAGAGATAATTGAAAATGCCGGTGACAAAGAAGAAAAGAAAGAGATAATGGCTTTCATAAAGAAGTTCAATAAAATAAGCGTCAAAGATGCAAAGAGTCTGAGGGATGAAATAGAAAAGCTTGACTATCTAAAAGTAAAACCAGAGCATGTCATAAAAATAATTGACACTCTGCCGGAAGATGAGGCAGACATATTGAAAATATTCGCTGATACGGGATTGTCAAAAGATGAAATCAATAAAATACTTGAACTTGTCAAGAAATACAAGTGATGAAGATGGAAAGGGAAGAGTATGCTATTGTGCTAGATTACCTGCCATATGGTTATCCGCTAGAAAAGAAAAGGACTCCTGTAGCCCAAGCTATGGGGCTTTCTGGATTTACCCTGCTTCATCTGGTGCCAAGGAAGGGCATGTCCTTAGCACTTAAAGAAAAGGTATATATAGGAGAGGGAAAGAGAGACAAGGTATATTATATCCTGGGAAGATTACCCGGAGAGAATCTGACAGAAACTGCCAAGATAAATCTTGCAGAAATTATTGCATCAATAGTTGAGGAAAACGAGAAAAGGTTTATTGAATTTTTCAACAAGGCAGATGCTATAAACACGCGAATGCATCAATTGGAATTGCTTCCCGGCTTCGGAAGAAAGCACACTACAGAAATCTTAAAGGAAAGGGAGAAAAAGCCCTTCGAAAGTTTTAAAGATATAAGAGAAAGGCTGCATTCCCTGCCAAATCCTGTTAAAGCAGTAGAGAAAAGAATATTTGAGGAGTTAACACAAAATGAGAGGCACAGATTGTTTGTGAGGTAAAATGAAAAAACAAGAAACGAAAGAGAAAGTAAAAGAAGATAAAATAAAAGATCGCCCGTCGGCGGAACAGCAGACAGAATCTCTAATAAGAATTCTCGATAAAGACATAAAAAGCAGCAAGAAAGTAATAGTTGGGCTGACAAGAATAAAAGGCGTCTCATGGGCCGTATCCAACGGAATATGCTCTGCTATCAAAATAAATCCTGCAAAAAAGATAGGCGATTTGAGCAAAGAAGAGATAAAAACAATTGAAGAGTTTATAAAAAATCCAAAATTGCCTTCTTTCCTGCTGAATAGAAGAAAGGATGCTAATACCGGAGAGGACAGGCATCTGACAAGCACTGATTTGGACTTAAGGAAGGAATTTGATATCAAGCTATTGAAGAAGATAAGAAGTTACAGGGGATTGAGGCATGCTCTTGGGCTTCCAACAAGAGGACAGAGGACTAAGAGCCACTTTAGGGAAAATAAGAAGTCCAGAATCAGTGTGGGAGTTGGCGCATCAAAGAATAAACCTGTTGAAGGAAAGTCAGGAGGCAGATAATGGCCTGGACAAGAAAGCACAAGAGGTACTCTAGGCCGAAAAAGCCTTTTGAAAAGCAGAGAATAGAAGAAGAAAATGAGATAATAAAAGAATATGGGCTTAAAAACAAGAGAGAGATATGGAAGGCTGAAGCTGCGATAAGCAGGTTGAGAAGAATAGCAAAGAAGCTTATAACCTCCAGCCAAAAAGAGCAGGAAGAACTTTTCAACAAGCTGAACAAGATTGGACTCAAGGTTTCTTCCATTCCGGAAGTCCTTGCTCTGGAGAAGAGAGACTGGATAAAGAGGAGATTACAAAGTGTTCTGCTCAGGAAAAAATTAGCCAGGACGCCACCCCATGCAAGACAATTAATAGTTCATAAGAGAGTAAAGATTAAAGGGCGGATTGTTAACCAGCCATCTTATATCGTGAGAGTGGATGAAGAGGATAAGATAGAAGTGGTGGAAAGCAAAAAAGCTGTAAAAAACAATGCTGTTGCTCAGGAAGTTAAGAAAACAGATTTGACAGGAGTGAAAAATGAGTAAGAATCTTCAGGAAAATACAGGGATCGTGCATATATTCACCAGCTTTAATAATACTCTTGTTAACCTGACTGATTTATCGGGCCATACGATAGCGAGAGTTTCCGGAGGAATGATAACAAAACAGGACAGGTTAAAAGCCAATCCGACTGTTGCAATGTTCATAGCTAAGAAGATAGCTGAATCTGCAAATGAGATTGGAATGAAAAATTTATATGTCAGGATAAGAGCAAAGACGGGAAATACCTCTCCCGGCCCCGGCGCCCATGCCATAATAAAATCTCTGTCAAGAGAGAGTTTTAAGATAATAAGCATCTCTGATGTAACTAAGATACCCAGAGGCGGGCCAAAGAAAAAGGGAGGAAAGCGCGGAAGAAGAGTTTAAAAAAGCAAATTACAGATAAAATATGTAGGGAACATACAAGCAATAAAAATGAAAATTTATAAAAAAACTCCGGAAGATGCAGTTTTTTCTGCGGACATAGAAGAGCCATTGGCCAATGCCATAAGGCGTTCTGTCCAGGAAATCCCGATTCTGGCCATAGATGAAATAGAGGTTTTCAAGAATGATTCTGTTTTGTATGACGAGGTTCTTGCTCACAGGCTTGGGCTCCTTCCCTTAAAAACAGACAAAACTATGCTTGAAAAAAGCAGGAAGAAGAAGAGTTCTGAAAAGAAAGAAGAGGGAATGCTTTACGAAGCCAAGCTCAAGCTTTCAAAGAAGGGTCCATGCATAGTTTATTCCGGAGATATTGGGGGAGGAGCAGAAGTTGTATTCAAGGAAATGCCTCTTACTGTATTAAAAAAGGGACATGAAATAGAACTGGTTGCAACAGCCGCTCTTGGAAAGGGCATTGAGCATGCCAAATATTCCCCGGGAATGTTTTACTATAGAGAGTTTTATGAAGTCATCCCAAAAAAAGGAAAGGATGCGGATAAAGAATTTTTAGAGAATTTCCCCATATTAATAATAAACCCCGGGGAAAACGGAGAAGAACCCGAATTTGAAAGGTACAAATTCAAGAATGGGAAGAATACCAGGGAGATGTATGAAGAGCTTAAAAGCAATGTCTCTATAGAAAAAGGGAAGGGAATAATATTCTTCGCCGAGTCTTTTGGACAGATAAAGGCAGAAGAAATTGTTATCGGGGCTATAGAAGCTCTAAAGAAGAATCTTGAGCCTTTCATGAAGAATTAATATAACTCTGGAAGGTTTTTAAACTAAAGCTTCACCTTAATACCATCCGGGCGGGAGTGCCGGAGTGGTCAAACGGGTGTGGCTAAGGACCACATGGCTTAGTGCCTGCAAAGGTTCGAATCCTTTCTCCCGCATAAGGAACCAAAGGTTCCTTATCAACTCTCCTTTGAGAGAACAGATAAAATTAATGAAACTGCGCCGATAAAACCAATATGAAAAGGGCATCAAAAACAAGGATAAAGAAGAGAATGAGGAAGAAAACTAACACCGAGCTGGTAGAAACCATAAATACTGCGAAGAAAAATTCCGGATGGATTGAAGTTGCGAGGCATTTGTCTTCGCCAACAAAGGAAATGAAAGAGGTTAACCTGTCAAAAATAGATTCTAATGCTGAAGAAGGCGACACTATAGTAATACCGGGAAAAGTCTTGGGAAGCGGAGAAATAACCAAGAAGATAAGAGTTTGTGCATTCAAATTTTCACAGGAAGCAGCTGCTAAACTTAAGAATAAAAAATGCGGGGTGGCTGCAATAATTGAAGAAATAAAGATAAATCCTAAAGCTTCCGGAATAAAAATAATTTTATAAAATTTAATACTATGAAAATAAATTTATTAATTAAGAAACAAAGATTTATCAAAATAAATTTATCAATTATTAATTAAGAAGAATAAATTTATCAATTATCAATCAAGAGGCAAAAATATAACACTATGAAAAAAGAAAATGCACCTGCAGGGATGGAAGAGGTTGTTATAGATGCGGAAAACGCCATTGCGGGAAGATTAGCCAGTTATACTGCAAAGCAGCTTCTCTTAGGCAAGAAAATAAAAATCGTTAATTCTGAAAAGGCAGTAATAATAGGCAATGAAAGAGATATATTGAATAAATATTTAATATTAAGAAGAAAGGGAGGGAGCGCCATGAAAGGCCCGTTTTTTCCTTCCGGCCCGGACAGGCTTCTTAAAAGAATTATAAGAGGAATGCTGCCACAAAAGAAAGGCAGGGGAAGGGATGCTTTAAAGAGAGTAAGGTGCTATATAAGAATTCCGGAGGAACTTAAAAATTTCAGGATGGTAAAATCAAGCAGGAGCACTGCCCCAATTAAATCAATATCTCTGGAAAAATTATCCGGGGGACTAAAATACAGAGGATAAAATGAAAATTAAAGGCATTATTGCTTCCGGGAAGAGAAAGTCTTCAAAAGCTACAGCGACGATAACAGAAGGAAAGGGCAAAGTTACTATTAATAAAGTTCCCTACACGGCACTCCCTAAATTGAGGAGGCTGTACATTGAAGAGCCTATAAACATTGCTATGGAAACTTTAGGAAACAATAATTATGATGTAAGTGTTATTGCAAGGGGAGGAGGGAAGGAAAGCCAGACAGAAGCTGCAAGGCTGGCTATTGCAAGAGCAATTGTAAAATTCAGCAAGTCAGAAGCGCTGAAGAGAGCTTACCTCACTTATGACAAGGCCCTGCTTGTGGCGGATGTAAGGAGAAAGGAAGCTTACAAGCCCGGAGATTCCAAGGCAAGGACGAAGAGACAGAAGTCGTACAGGTGAGAATAATTCTATTGATTAATATAAATTCAAAATAACTTTTAGTATAGCCATTATTGATAGCCCTTAATATGCCGGACAATTGCATCAGATTATGTCTAAGTCTTATAGATTATTAGTTAATTATGATTTATTATCCAAATAATAATCAATAACCCTTAATGATAATTTTATTTCTTCATCAGCTCATCCAGAGGAGAAACAACTCTCTTTAACTGCGCGGTAGAAATGTGGGTGTAAATTTCCGTCGTGGAGATTGAACTGTGTCCAAGCAGGGTTTGTATCAGTCTAATATCTGTTCCGGACTCCAAGAGATGTGTCGCGTAGCTATGACGCAGGGTGTGACAATGGGCGCTTTTTTTAATTCCTGCCCGCTTTGCTGCAAGCCTTACAATTTTCTGGAGGTTTTGGGCGGAAATCTGCTTTCCCTCACGGCCTGTGAATAAAAATTCCCTGCCCTTTTGCTTCTGCTCCTCAGCCTGCCTCTTCAAATCTTCAATCAAATAATTAGGTATATTGAAAATTCTGTCTTTGTTTCCCTTGGCTTTCTTTATATGCCCGATTTTCTCTTCGAAATGAAGGTTCTTCAGCCGAAGGTTTATTAATTCAGACACCCTCATTCCAGAGGCGTATAACAAGCTGACTATCAGGCGGCTCTTCCATGTCTTTGTGTTTTCAATAAGCTTGAGAACTTCTTCTTTCGTTAAAACGTCGGGGAGAGTTCTTTCCTTCTTCGGCCTCTTGATGCTCACCGTAGGATCTTTTTGAAGTAGAGAGGTATATGCAAATCTTATTGCTGCAAGAATCAGGATTATAGAGCTTGAAGCTTTACCTGAGTTTTCTGCAAGAAAGCTCTTGACATCATTCTGCTCAATATTTTCCGGGTTTTTCTTCGCAAAGTCAAGAAGCTCTTCATTCGCTTTCAGATAATTTCTTATAGTGTATGGGCTGTTCTTTGAAATTCTTAATTCTATTTCAATTTTTTTCAGAAAATCCTCTTTTTTCATCCAATGGATTGTGCATACTTCTTTATAAGTGTTGGTTAAGAGCCAGCATCTCCAATGGGTAATTATTTTAGTAGCATAAGAATGATATAACTATCAGAAATAATTCCATTATTAATTAGGTATGACCTTTATCAACGAGTTCAATCGATGGTAATTGCTAACAAAGGCTAACAAAGGCTTGCTCATGCCTGTTCGTGCTTATTAAGAGGATTTACATTATTGGTTGATTCTTTAAATCTTCCTGCTAAATTGGGATTGTATCAGAAATCAGCGCCTTTTTCCGGAAGGGAATTTTATGGTGTAAGCAAGAGTAATAGTGGGAGATTCATCTTCATCACTAAGAGCCATGAGCCATAGTGGAGAGTTAAGAACTGGTTCTCTGTATCTATATGCATAAGAAGAGGTAAGAGCGGAAGCTTGAGAATTTCCGTAAGCAAAATCGCTCCAGGACTGTTCTTTTAATTCAAGGGATAATTCACCGGAAAGTCCAAAGACATTAAGTTTCTTTCTTGCCCTGATCCCTGCATCAACCTCACCGGAAATGCCTCCGCTAAATGAGAAGCCCCATTTAACTCCAGTATATTCTTCGAGAGGCTTTTCCAGCCATTCTTTCTTTACTCTCCTGACTTCATCTACCTGAGAATAACCCCACTCAACGACAGCCCCTATGTCCTGGCCGGTAAGAAGAGTCAGGGCTACTCGCTTAGCATCTCCCTCGTCAAAATCTCTTTTTGGATCATCAAGGCTGTTAAGAGTTGCATCAACGGCATTTTGGGCCCTGATATTGTTATGCCCAGATAAAATGCTGTTTTGCAAACTGCTTGTTGCATTGTTGATACTCATTGTTGCATTGTTGATACTCATTGTTGCATTGTTGATACTGCTTGCACTGCTGTTTAATCTGTTCATATTGTTTGTATTGCTTCTTTGCAGAGCGTTCACGCCGGGAATTATTCTGTAAAAAAGGCTGCTCCTGTCCGGCTCTATAACGGGTGCAGAATTCTCATGTTCTGAAAGCTGCTCTGATAACTGTTCAGAAGATGCATAGTGATATGAATCATCTTTATTTGAGTATGTATTATCTCTCTGATCTCTCTGCCTCTCAAAGTGCTCAATTAATTCCTCAAGAATTATCTTAGTCCGCTCATAGCTCTCAATCTCTCTTGTAATTGCATTTACATCACTAACGCATCCCACTCCAATGGAGCCCGCGCAAAGCGCGGCCAGGGAAGCTCCCAACCTTTTCAATATCATGCGTATAGATATAATCATAGCAGGTATTAAAACCTTGTTTATCCTATGGCAGTAATAAAAAATTTAACTTCGTCTCCAAGAAGTCTATATCCTAAATCTCATTAGGTTATAGATGAATTTGAGTAGCCAAACACAAGATATATCAAGGAGAAAGAATAATAAAAACTATGGGAATATACAAATTTGATAAGAACGCACATTCAGTATATACACTGAATTATCACTTAGTTCAGTGCATAAAATACAGAAGAAAAGTATTATCTTTTCCAGAGATAATTGATGAACTAAAATCAAGAACCCACAAGATTGCAGAAATTTATGGAATAAAAATAACAGCGATAGAAAGCGATTTAGACCACGTTCATATTTTGTTTATAGCCAAGCCACAAACAGATTTATTAAAGTTCATAAACAACTGGAAATCAGCAACTTCAAAAGCATTAAGAAACAAATTCAGAGACAAGATAAAAGACAAACTTTGGAAAGATGTATTTTGGAGCGGAAGTTATTGTCTTATAACATCAGGACAGGTAACTCTTGATGTTCTAAAAAAATATGTTGAAAGTCAGGGAGAACCAAAAAATGTTAGCAAATAAATTCAGACTATATCCAAACAAAGAGCAAACTGATAAGTTAGAATTTGCTTTGGATACATGTAGACGGGCTTATAATATGATGCTCGGAGAATTAAGAGACCAAGTTGTTATAGACAGAAATATGATTCAGGCAATTCTCCCGGACTTAAAAATCTGTGAGCCGAGATTCAGAGAAGTTTATTCTAAAACACTTCAATACGAATGTTATAGATTATTTTCTAATTTATCAGCATTAAAAGTTTTGAAAGGAAATCATAAAAAAGTTGGGAGATTGAGGTTCAAAGGAAAGGGATGGTTCAAGACAATAAATTATAATCAAAGTGGTTTTTCTCTGGAAGATAATAAACTTCATCTTTCAAAAATAGGGGATATAAAAATTAAAGTTCATAGGGAAGTGAATGGAAACATAAAGCAAATTCAGATAAAGAAAGAGATCGACAGATGGTACGCTATTATAATTACCGACGAGAAAAAGCAAATTATTTGCGGAAATAAAGTTGTGGGAATTGATTTAGGGATAAATAATTATCTCGTTGACAGCGAAGGAAACAAAATAGAAAACCCCAAAATCTTGGAGCAAAATTTATCAAAGTTAAAGCATCTACAGAAAGATTTGTCAAGAAAAAAGAAAGGAAGTTCTAACAGAAAAAAGGCAAGAATAAGATTATCAAAACTTCATCTCAAAATCACAAATCAAAGAACAGATTTCTTGCATAAGATTACAACAAAATTAATAAAGGAATGTAAGATAATTGTTATGGAAAATTTGGACATAAAGCAAATGTCACAACAAAAATATTTCAACGCTAAAAATATGATGGATGCTTCTTGGGGTAAATTTGCTCAACTACTGGACTTCAAAGCTGAGAACGCTGGTTGTCAGATAGTTAAGATAGACCCAAGAAACACAAGTAAAATCTGTTCTCAATGTGGACATATTCAGGATATGTCCCTATATAAGAGAACTTACGAGTGTGCTGAATGTGGCTTTGTCATAGACAGAGATTACAACTCGGCGATAAACATACTAAATAAATTAGCAGGGCAGGAATTGTCCTGTGTGGAGAAATCTGTCAATACTCCGTTGGAGCAAACAAGTTCTATGAAGCAAGAAGCCCTAACCTCAACAGAATGTTAGGTAAGGGTAGTTCACAGAGCGCAAAGCTTATAGCTGGTAAAAGCAGAAGAGGGCCTATAGTATAATGGCTTAATTACGCGCCGTTCGCAACGACGAGATTCGGGTCCGATTCCCGATAGGTCCATATCTTAAGTATCTCCAATACAAATATAGCTTAGTAATAGATTCAGGGCTCAATTAATATTGTAAATCAGATTAGGATAACTTGGATGATGGCTTGCCAGTATTTATCATCGTTAAGAACTAGATGGCTTGCCAGTATTTATCATCGTTAAGAACTAGATGGCTTGCCAGTATTTATCATCGTTAAGAACTAGATGGCTGGTGTTTCAAAATTAATTAATAGATTCTATATCTCTTATTTCTAATATGTAATAGCAATCCATCGGAGATACTTATCTTAAGGAAAGTTTTAAATGCTCTTTATAAGATATAATGAGATGCCAGACAGGAAAAAGAGCAAGGAATATTCAAATGAATATCTCGACAGATTGAGACACAGCTGCGCTCATCTTCTTGCCGCAGCAGTGATCGGGCTGTTTCCAAAAGCGAAGAGAACTATAGGGCCTCCAATAGAAAACGGATTTTACTATGATTTTGATTTCGGAGAAGTTGAATTAAAAGACGGCGATCTGCCGGGGATTGAAGGCAGAATGGCGGAGATATTGAAGACGTGGAAAAGTTTTCAGAGAAAGGAAGTAACTGCATCGGAAGCCAAGAAAGAATTCAAGAATAACGAATATAAATTAGAACTCATTGATGAATTCTCAAAGGACGGGCAAAAACTAACTCTTTACAAGAGCGGCAATTACACTGATTTATGCAGGGGCGGGCATGTTGATAATCCTTCGAAAGATATAACAGCATTCAAACTATTAAAAATAGCAGGAGCATACTGGAGGGGAAGTGAGAAGAACAAAATGCTTACGCGTATTTACGGAACTTGCTTTCCGACGCAGAAAGAGCTTGATGAGCATCTGAAGAGGATTGAAGAAGCAGAAAAGAGGGACCATAGAAAATTAGGAAAGGAGCTGGGATTGTTTACATTTTCAGAATTGGTAGGAAGCGGCTTGCCGTTATATACTCCCGACGGTGCTTTCGTCAGGATTGCAGTTAATAATTATGTAGAATCTGTCCAGTCTGCGCAGGATTATACGCAGGTCTGGACTCCACAGATGACAAAGGCGAAACTGTTTAAAATATCAGGACATTATGACAAGTATAAAGACGCTATGTTTAAAGTATCAAGCAGTTATTCTAATGAAGAGTTCTTCCTCAAGCCCATGAACTGTCCTCAGCATACCCAGATATATTCTGCTGAACCCCATAGTTACCGTGATTTGCCATTGAGATTTTCAGATTTCTCCATGCTCTACAGAGATGAAAAGCCGGGAGAGCTAAGCGGATTATCCAGGGTAAGGGCATTCTCTCAGGATGACTGCCACATCTTCTGTACAGAAGAACAGGTGGATGAAGAAATTGACAAAGCCTTAACAATGACTAAAGAAATAATAAATACTTTTGGGCTGAAATATAAGTATCGTTTGTCAACGCGCGATCAAAAGCATCCTGAAAAATATTTAGGTAATCCAGAAATATGGGATAGAGTGGAAGCATGGGCAGTCAAAATAATGAAGAGGAATAAAATAGAATATTTTGATGGTCCTGGAGAGGCAGCATTCTATGCTCCAAAGATGGACCTTATAGCAACAGACGCACTGGGAAGAGAATGGCAGTTGTCTACAATACAAATAGATTTTGTGATGCCGGAGCGTTTTGGACTGGAATATGCTGCCAGGGACGGAACGATAAAGCGCCCAGTGATGATACATCGTGCAATTATAGGGTCTCCGGAGAGGTTTATGATGATTATGCTTGAGCACTTTGCCGGAGCGTTTCCAGTATGGCTTTCGCCGAATCAGGCAATAATACTGCCAATAAGCGAGAAATTCACAAAATCAGCAGAAAAAACAACCAATAAATTAAAAAAATTAATTCCCGGACTGAGAGTTAAGATTGATTTAAGCAACGAAACTCTGCAGAAAAAAATAAGAAATGCCCAACTCAAGAAGATTCCTTATATGCTTATTGTTGGAGAGAAGGAAGAAAAAGCAGGAACAGCTAATGTAAGATTGAGAGGCGGAGAAATTATCGGAGAGATGAAGATTGAGAAAATCGCTGAAAGAATAAAAAAGATGGTAGAAGAAAAATCTCTGGCGCTGTAGTTTTCAGGACATAAATGATTAAATACCATACTTGCTTCTATGTAATATGGCTGTGATATATACTGTTAAGTGTGAAAGGTTCCATAAAGTAGCTAGTATTGCTGATGCCAAAAGGGGTGATATGATTACCCCTTATAATTTTAATTGCGATGATGGCATCGGAGATTGTTCCGGAGAAAATGAAGGAAAAGTATTATGCACAATACTTAAAGGAAATTGCCCTGTGTATGAAGCTGTTTTCCAAAGAATGAGGGGCGGGCCTCCAACATGGGTTGATGAAACGACCAGAAAAAGCAGGGAAGACATTGTAGTGAAGACGCCAGCATAATCAAGATGCTGGAGCTTGCATCTTACGGCAACAGACTTAGATATTTGACCATTTTGTCTGTTGCTGTATTCGAGAGAACAAAAAACATGGTGAAATATTTTGGTCTCTCGTTATAAGTATGCTCAAAATGTCAAGAACATTAGTTCTTGAGCACATTCAAAACGTCAAGAATTTACAATTCTTGAGCGCAGTCAAGGATTAACATCCTTGATGATTAACATTTTTGATGACTAAGACGAGTTTTTGATACGATAAGGCTGCTATGTTATTGACGAGGATAGATGCTATACTTTGCTTGCTTATACTTAATATCTGATTAATATTAACATTATAGCCAAGGACTTTAATATTTCCCTGATTTGTCATTGGCTATTTAGGGAAAGAATTATGTCTTTCACTATAGGTGATTAGGTAAATTCCGCACTAATTTTTAATATATCTATCGCAATAGTTCTTATAATAATAAATTAGTTTATTAGAGATTTATCAATAGTGTTGAATCATACATTCAGATATTAGCTTATTAGAGATTTATCAATAGTGTTGAATCATACATTCAGATTAGAGCAGCGTTTTATGTTTTGCAGTTTATCAATTAATATTAGTTAATTATCCTTGATTCCTTGGTTTCAAAGTAACTTATCGACGCTAATTATTGTTTTATATGTTATCAGTTAATCACTTCTGGTTTCAAAGTAACTTATCGACGCGAATAATTATTATAACGTCCCAGAATATTATCAGCCAGAGCTGTTAGAAGCATTATTTTGAGAGTTGTTTGATTCTCCCGAGCCGTTTTGCTGGGGGGGCAAGTAAAAAGTCCTGTTGCCTCCTGCTGCTCTTAAAACGTCTGCCATGGCTTGAGTTGCAGCCCCGAAGCTTTCATAGAAGAGATAAAATTGGTTTTGTATGGAATCATTAAGTCCGTCAATTCTTTCATTTAATTCATTGTAACTTAAATTTATTGTATTTATCCTGCCGACTATATCTGTGTACTGCTCTCTTTGGGATCGTGATATCTCCAAAACAGTATTCAGCCCTTCTGAAACATGAAAAGATGATGATACTTTTATTGTCCTGAATGAGTCTCCATCCCTTATAATGCAGCTTATATGCTCTTCATATACTCCTGATGTCGATGGAGTTGTGAAGCTTGTATAATAATTGCCAGGAACTGTAGTTGAATACATTATTCTGTCTATAAAGAAATAAGATTTATCGGGGTATAAAACTGAGGCTACGCAATCTGCTCCTTCAATAGAATTTCCCTGGTAATCCGCAAGCCTTACGATTATCTGGCCTTCTTCAGAGCTTATATACTCTGTTCCGGAAACCATTTTGAGTGTTGGCTCATTGGGACTAAACAAGATCCTGTCAGAAAAATAATACATAGAAAAAATAAAACCAGCAAGAATTATAGCAATGACTAAGTATTTTAAGATATTTTTTACTCTTTCATTTTTTCTGTCGTAATATTCCATCCCATGCACATTTTGTAAGGATCAGGATAAATATAATTGATTTTTAGGATTAAGATATCACTCTTATATCTACTGCGCTCTCTACAGTTTCTTTTATTGAGTAAACAGTTGTATTAATTTCTCCTGTCCTTGACTTTATAATGTTCAAATCTACCAGGATGGTGTTTATGTTGTCTGTGATTGTTCCGCTCAGCAATTCCCACGTGTTTGAGACTGTGGCATTTATCTCACTAAGCCTTGTGTTTTGCTCAGACTGAAGAGTGTCTATGGCGGCGTTTATTGTGTCCAGTTCATTACAAAGAGCAGAGTTTGTGGTTTCCGGATTTCCGCAAAATGCCTCTATCACCGCAAGGTTGGAGTCAATGCTGTCAAACCTGCCTGATATCTCCGCCATATCCTGCTGATTCATAGAATTGGAAACAAGCCATTGTGTATCTGTATAAACATTTGTTATCGCTGTGCTTAAGTTGTTGTAATGCTGGTTCATTAAAGACTCGAGCCCCGGCCTGAGAGTGTCTGTAATTAAGCTGCTTATATTTGTATTTACCACAGAGAGCTGTGTTGAAAGAACGTTTTGAGTGCTGGCAAGATTGTTTGTCAAAGATACATTAATATTGCTTAGCTGAGTTCCAAGATTTGCCTGTGTGCTTGTAATGCTGTTAAGAACATTTGTCTCGACGCTGTTCAGAGTGTTTGTCAGGCTTGTTCTTGTCGTGTCAACGTTCAAATTAATATTCTCTCCTGTAGAAGTCACAACTGCTGTCAAGGAAGCATTAATGTTGCTCATCTGAGCCATTAACAATGCAATCTGCTCTTCTATCTTTGCTTCAAGAGCCGGCTGAAGTGTATTGGTAATTAAAGTACTTATGCTCCCATTAACATTTGAAAGCTGTGTGGAAATTCTGTTTTCTGTATTTGCCAGATTGCTTGTCAAGGAGATGTTGACATTGCTTAATTGAGTGCTTAAAGACGCCCGCGTCGTGTCAATGTTGCTCATTACATTGGATTCTGCAGTGTCAAGAAGGCCAGAGAGAGTGGTTCTTGTCATGTCAATGTTTAAATTGATGCTCTCTCCTGTGGAAGTTACAGTAGCAGTTATTGAGGCATTAACATTATTAAGAAGAGTGGTAAGAATTGCTATCTGCTCTTCTATCTTTGCTTCCAGCGCCGGCTGAAGTGTATTGGTAATTAAGTTAGTTATGCTTGCATTAACATTTGAGAGCTGTGTTGTTACAGCTGCACGGGTATCTGCAATGTTTCCGCTTAAAGAGACATTAATACTGCTCAACTGCGTTGTTAGATTGGCTTTAGTGCTGCCTATATCGCTGATTATGCTGCTTTCAACAGCCCTCATCAATTCAGTGAGGTTTGTTCTCGTTGAATCTATTTTGAGATTGATGCTCTCTCCTGTGGAAGTTACAAGAGCGCTTACTGAAATATTAACGTTGCTCAACTCATTTCTTAACAAAGACAAATTAGTCGTTGCTTCTCTGATATTCTCAAGAGCGGGATTTACATGGAACGACTCCGAAGTCCTGATAGTATTTCCTCCATAGACACATGTTACTTCCTGCTGGTATGTTCCGACGGGCTGCCCTCCCAGCGAGTCCTTTCTCTCAAAATTGCCCGCAATTGCAGAAGCCTGCATGGGCTGCCCGCTTACAAAAATACTTCCATCGGGCCTGAATATGCTTGCTGTACATGCAGCACCCTCAATCGGCCTTCCCTTATAATCTACCAGCCTCACTATAGTAGAAGCATCGCCTCCGCTCCAGTACTCTGTATGAGATACCCATTGAATCTCAGGCTCATTAACCACTTTAGAGCCGCTTGCATATGCAATGACTAAGAAGAGAATTACCAAAACAACTACAGCCAAGATTATAAACCATGGTTTTTTGAAAAAATTTATCCCCATAAATCATCACCCTTTTAATAAACATCCGTTTTTTGCTGAGTCTAAGTGGACAAAATAAGTAATAAAGATGAGGTTTAATGGAAATTAAAGAGATTTATTTAACTCATTAAACTATAATGTTTAATTCAGTAAACTAAAAAGTTGAATTACCATGATAAATTTTTTTTTATATATGGAATACCATTTATGTTTTAAGCTAATATTTTTTTATATATGGAATACCATTTATGTTTTAAGCTAATATTTTTTTATATATGGAATCCCAGATTTGATCTGCTACAAATTTATCTTTGTGCATGACTACTACAATCTTGTAATCTTTTTTTAGATCTCCGATAAAACTGCTTAAATCTATCTCTGAAATATTTGAAACTTCCCTGAAATATTTATGAATATTCTTAAAAGATTCCGAATAGTAAACTTCAACCACCCAATCTCCATATACACCTACATCAGAACGCTCTGAAATGCCTGCTTTACAGAGAATATTAACTCCCTTTCCGGAAAAAATCTTCAGCGCCCATTTGTCCAATGCATTTTCGGACTTGTGAGTGATATAATAATTGACTTTCTTTGAGCTGAGGAATATGCCCCTGTCATGCTCTTCATGAGGAAATAGAAAAGTAGGCCAATAATGAGACATTATCCACAGACATCTCTTTTTTCCCTGCGAATTGTCTATGTAACTCTTCTCTATATTCTTAACAAAAAAATATAGATTAGAGAGGTTGTTGAATTCAAATTTGTGGACTTCCTTCTTAAGAGACATCTCGCTGATATCTGCTTCCTCTTTGTTTATCGGCTCAAAGTAACCTCTATGCAGTTCATTAGCAAAGCTTCTTATTTTTTCAATCCAGTTTGGATTGAGGGAATACTCTTTTCCTGCCCGCATTAGGATATTCTGTAACTGAAGCTCTTTAATGCTCTTGAAAACTGACTGAAACGTACCTCCATATTTGTGGCCGGACCTCATTTTGTTGTAAACTTTCTTTATACTTAATGGGTGGTTCCTGGTAAGAATTGAGATTATAATATCTTTAGAATTCCTTGAGCTTTCATAGAAACTTGGCAGAATAATCTCTAAAGGCATGAGTAGTGACAGCAAAGAGGATATAAAAGAATTTAGGCATCAGGAATTATCTAATCTAAACACTCATAATATAATGGTATATAACCTGAAGGTTGTAAGTGGACACAATCATTGCAAGGTTATAGTATTTTAAAGAGATTATAATTTGTTTAGCGAGCCGCTATTAAGTGATTAATAGAGGAAAGTAGAGCTCCGTAAGATAATGTAAGGGACGATATCATCAAAAACCATCAAAAACTAATGTATGCACAATAAACCTTGTGCAAACTTTAGAGGGTTTTTCAAGGTTTATTGGGTTGTTTATTAAGTTGTTTATTAGCCCTCTTTGCCTCTTTGTGATTTATGTAGGAAGTTTTAAGCGTTGATAGAAAGATTTAAAGTAGTTTTTCAAGTTCCTCATTGAGCCATAATGAGGCTGCAACAACCTCTAAGCCAGTTCCATGAATCCTCATAAAGATTACTGGAGGACTGTGCCTGGCTCCAGCGCGTACATAATTTATAAAGTGCCTGTTGCCTTCTAAATCAACGTAACTAAATTTATCTCTTTCTACACTCTCAATCTTGACAATATCAGAATTAGTAGAGTCTTTTAACCCAATAACATAGTCGCCAATTTTTAAGGTATCTTTGTTTGGCCGAGGTATATTGAAAGGTTTGTAGGCCATTGATTAGATAGATTGGAATACTTTTTAACTATTTCTATACTACAATGTTATCAAAAAGCTCATCTTTTTGGCGATTTTTAGTCGTTTTTGGCCGGCTTTTTACAGAGTTTATTCATGCAGAAAGTTTTAAGCAAAAACTAAAAGATTCAACCCGATTTGATTCTTACATAGGTATGAAGCTTAGAATTCCTACGATTATCAGATATAACCCTATGGCCCACCTCAGCAAACGCGGAACAATCAGGATTAAAAGCCCGACAAGAATGGCTAGGATGCCCGAGATTGCGAGATTTATTGTTACCATTATTTATTTCCTCTCAATTACTTCCTCTACTTGTATCTCAATTAATGTATCTCAATTAATGTATCTCAATTAATGTATCTCAATTAATGTATCTCAATTAATGTATCTCAATTAATGTATCTCAATTAATATAGTTGTTTTGCTGTTGTAAAAGCTATCATTGCATCATATGAAGCTCAAGCCCTTTCTACGTATCTTTTCCTACACATCTTTTTCTGCGTCAAAAGTTTTAATCAAAAACAAAAAACAACTTTCGCAAGAGGATTACTTCTTGTAATTCCTCATTAGCTTGCTCACACCTATTACTAGGAATGAAAGAGCTATTAGCCAGTTGCTGATAACCGCTCCAATATCGAGCCCGAGTAATGGAAGAACCCATAAAACTCCTATGAGAGTCATCAACCAGGCAGTTAACTTAGCCATTTTAAACACCCCCTAAATAGAATAAATAATAATGAGTATTTAAAACTATCTCAGAACAGGGTATTTTTAAGAACGTTGAGGTGTTTAAATAATCTTTGGTGGGAATAAAAATTTGCCGACGACAAGTCTGCTTTTAATCTACTTTTAAAAAATTTCAGGCAAAATTAAGACAAATTAAGATAAAGATAGTGAGGATATTGTGAAGAAAAGATGTTTATGGGAATTTTAAGGATAACATCACAGCTATTAAATGCTGTTTAGGGGTGTTTATAGGTGTTTATAGGTGTTTATAGGTGTTTAAACAGCTGTTTAAGAGTCAAAATCACACAAAAATGGTGTTTAAACAGCCATGTGTTGGAGTCATTCCAACACATCCCTAAGAGTTTAGAAAACATAAAAACCTGCAAAAAATATATCAATTTTATCCATTTTTATCGACGGTAAAGAAAAATAATGGAAAAGGTTTATAAAGAAGGCTATGTAAGGGAGAACATGTTTGGATGGCTCTTTGGCAGGAAAAAAGAGGTTGAAAGGGTAAAAACAGATACCAGGAATGCTTTTGAAATTGTTAAAGAAGATATAAAGAGTGTTTCTAAGTGGCTTGAACACCTTAAACAGGCAGACAACAACACTGAAAAAAGGTTTGATGAGATGGATTTGCGTTTATCGTCGGTAGAGCAGGATTTAATTTCTGTAAAAAATTTTGTTTTTTTGACTGGAGGAAGAATTTCTAAACAGGTGTTTAAGCAACCAACAGCTGTTCAAGGCAAACAAACAGCTGTTTATGGTGTTCAAACAGGTGTTCAAACAGGTGTTCAAACAGGTGGAAGTAGTGATTTTTTAAGAGGACTTTCTTCTATGGAAAGAACATTAGTGTATGTCTTAATAAACACGGAGTTAAAGCTTAGTTATGATGATCTTTCAGCTATGCTGGGAAAAACAAGAACAACAATAAGAGGACAGATAAATAGCATAAAACAGAAAAGTGAGAGCTTAATAGAAGAAATAATTGAAAAAAATGGTAAAAAGAGAGTCTTTATACCAGACTCCGTTAAGGAAATTTTGTTAAAAGATGTAAAAGTGAGAGTTAAAAAGACTAAAAAAGAACAGGAAAGAGAAGATTAAGAGGGCACTAACTGAAAAACAGAGAAAAATTAAAGAAAATTAAATAAGATTTGAAAGAAAAGTAAGGAAAGTGTGAAAAAATATAAAAAGCTTAAATTTTAAGCTTATAAGGTTTAAAAAGCAAGAATATACTAAGAAATTTGTAAAGATATTCGTTATACAAAATATCTACTTAATTGAAATTATAGGATTAAACAAGCTAAAAAGGGGATTTATAGCCCTTATAATCCTCTTAATTGAAGTATTGTGTCAAGAGTTGCTATTTTTTTGAGATCTAAAGAAATTTTAAGGAGGATTTTTTTATTGTTTACTCTTTCTCTAATGATGGGGATTCCTTTATTCATAATTCTGCCAATATAATCTCTTATAGAACTCTCCGAAAGTTCTAATTTTGAGGCTAATAGCCTGTAATCGACAAGTTCTCCTTTTTCCTCCAAAGAGTAGAGTAGGGAAAAAACTTTCATCTCCATTGAAGTCAATTGCTTGAATTTGCGGCGAATTTCTTTCTTTATTCCGTCCAAACTTTCGAGGATTTTTATGGCTTCATCAAAATCATTTCTTTTTTTAGTTATGCTATTATTTATATCATTAAATGTTTTTTCTGTTGTAGTACCTATTTCTACTATTCTTAGTTCTTTAGGCACTATGTTTTGTGAGGGTATTTGTGCTGTTTTAACTAAAGGGGGTTCATATTTGTCTGTTGGTTTGTCTGTTGGTTTGTCTGTTGGTTTGTCTGTTGGAACCCCTTCGTTTCCTATGGAAAATGCTGTTTTTTGCTGTTTTAAGGGCTGTTGAAACTGTTGGATTGTTGGATTATGTGTTGGAGTTGTTGATTTTTGGAAGTCTTGTGTTGGAGTTAGGGTGAGGAGGGGTGTGGGGGTGGGGAGGGAAATTGGGGCTTGTGTTGATGTTGGTGTCGGGGTTGGGGTTGATGTAGTAATATTGATTACTGAAAGAATTTGGTCATTCAGTCTCTCTATCTGTATTTTAAGCGTATTTAGCTTCTCATTTAAGAGATTATTTATGATATCTATGGATTGAGAAATTTCTACTTTTATATCTCTTCTTATTTCTGTTCTTGTGGACTCTAGATATACCCCTACATTATAAGTTTCTTTAGACAAGAGGTAAACATCTTCTTTAACTTTATCAAAGGCCTCTTTTATTTTAGGATCCATTATTAAGGATAAGATTGGTTTTTTATAAACTTTGAGATGTTTTAGTATATATCTGATTACATGTCAAGGCTAAAAAACTTGAAAAGTTTTTATGTATTAAGATTGTTGAGTATATGTTTATTTTTACAATCTTAAATGCCAGAAATCTTATGATTTCTTTGCTTTGAGATGTTTTATTATATATTTAGAGTCATCCGCACAGGGTTGGTTATAAACCTTTTATCAACGACAAAGCCTTCAACCCCTGCCTATAAGGACAGGTTCTAAGTAAATTTATCTTTATATATCTTATAAACTCTCGGAGAAAGAGTCCACCTAATCCTTCTGGAGTAGGGAGAGCCATGGGGGTTTTTCCTTATTGCCTTCACGAGCCCCCTCTTTTCCAGCTCAATTAAGAGGCCCTTTGTGAATTCTTCATCTCTTGCTTCTTCCTCACTTATTTTCGCTGTAAAGAGAGATTGTGGAAAAATATTATAAAGAAGAGACAGAATATTAGACATTATTCTCTCCCTCTTTTCTTTGGATAGCTTGCTCATAATAGGAAGAAAGGATAAGTATTTTTATATCTTGCCTTAGAATAGTAGAATAATAAAATAGTAATTATCTGCTCTTTTCTTTGGCCTTTTCGGGCATTTCCGGCTCAGCTGCTTCCCCCCTGAATTGGGGGATTTGAATATGTTTGGGAAGATTAAATTCCTCTTCAAACTGCAGGGCCTTAACAGTGCAGCGGGCCATAATAAAATTAAATAAGGATATTCTTACCAGGTCGGGGATTTTTTTATCTTTCCACTTTTTAAGAACATCAGAGGCAGATTTTTTATCCATAGCCACAAGAACATTTCCGTTAAAGGAGAGTTTAGCTATATCCTTCTCATACGATATTTTAAGCTCAAAACTGAAGCTTAGAGCTTCTTCATTCCTGAGAAAGTCTACTTTAGCCGGCTGGATATCTTTAATGTTTATTCCGGTATTAACTGAAAAATTGTTCTGGGGCTCAATAAGCTTTTCTGCAAATTGCTTTGTAAGGCCGAATCCTATAACTTTCATTAGGATGGTTGGAAGAATTGCTTTTTAAAGTTTGTTGTAGCAAGTATCTCTGATGAATAGTATTATATTCAATAGAATTAGGGTTATCAATAAATAGAACACATTAATCAATCTTGAGACGATAACGTAGTATAATTATTCCTGATGGTAAGTATTATAAATTGCCTATTAATGCTTATCTTATAATATTCACATTAACTGCAGGCTTCTGAACTTATTGCTAATTTATAGCTGTATCAGAGATACTGAATAAATAAGGAAGATATTATTTTATATTTTGATAACAATAACTTAAACTAAATCTTCTTCAGAAACAACAACAAAGTCGCCGATAGCAATTATAGAATTATAAGGTATGAGAATTTCTTTGGATTGTGTAGATTCCAAGTTCAGGTTTTTTGTGTAAGGGGTAGGATCTTTAACAACTAAATGAATTAATTCTCCTGTTCTGGTTTCAAATGTAATATCCTTAACCATCCCTAATCTCTTACCCTCTTTCGTTACTATGAGCTTGCTTAGAATAGCGCTGAAAGGCTTCTTATCAATTGCCATAAGCAATTAATAATGAAATTCTTTATAAACTTTTCTACAGTCAATAATGTATGATAATTGGAGGAGGATGCATAATAATTAGTGGGGGGAAGGTGTTATTAATGAAGAGAAAAAATGTGAAGTTCTTCAATAATCAATGGTCAAACCCGGGTGGAAAAATAGAAGAAGGAGAAACAATAAAAAATGGAATAGTAAGAGAGGCAAAAGAAGAGTTAGGAATAATAATAAGTTTGAAGAAAAATTTAGGGGTTTATAAATGGAAGATAGAAGAAGCAGAAGAAGAATTTAGTGGATATGAAGCAGAAATAACAGAAGGAGAACCAAAGATAATGGAGCTACATAAGTGTGAAGCATTAGAATGGTTTGATATCAACAATTTGCCTCATCCTTTAGCGCCTTATACAGCTTATTACCTTAAAAATTTAGGTTATTGAGTAATATAGACCCTGACCCCTTTGTTTCTCATAGAAAACTTTATAAAATGAAAGTTGGTTTTCTTTTTTCTTTTTTTGTTTAAAAAGTTTTATATTATATATTATATATATTAAAATAATTATAATATAATATAATATAACTTAGAATATATATTAGCTTAATATTTCCACAGGAAGAAAAGGTTAACTGTTATTTTTTAATTTTATCAGATATAAACTAAAAAATACCTTTTTTCAAGGAAATTTTTTGTTATTATATGGTTTCCATAAGAAATAGAGGTGTGAGATAAGAAGGGGAGATAGTGAGATAAAAGGGTGAGATAAATAGGATAAATATAAGTTGTTACCATATTATAGAGTATCTAAAGTTTTATAAAATGAAGAAATGGTTGAATCTAATCTATTTTAAAGAAAAGAGGTAAGAGGGTAAAAATGAGTGTTGATAATATTTATAATATTGATAATAGCGTAATTAATAATCAGGAAGTAAAGAGGGGTGTTAATAATATTAATAATAGAGAAATTAATAATGCAGAGATAAAAAGTAATGTTAATAATATACTTAATCAGGAAATAAAAAGTAATGTTAATAATCTAACTAATTGGGAGATGGAAAATAGTTCTAATAACCTAATTAATCATGGGATAAAAAATAATTCTGATAATATTAATAATCAGGGAATGAAGAGCAAAATAGACCGGATTTTTGATTCTTTTGCTAAGGAAAGTATATTTCAAGATAAGAGCCACTTGCAGACAAAGTATCATCCTGATGAAATAATTCACAGAGATGAGCAGCTTGAGCAGGTTGCAAGCATTCTTGCACCTGCTTTGAGGGGGGAGAGGACAAGCAACTTATTTGTTTACGGGCAGACGGGAAGCGGTAAGACTATATGCATTAAGTATATGAAGGAGCAACTTTTAAACAAGGCTAAAAAATTAGAAATTCCCCTTAAAATAGAATACTTAAACTGCAAACTGAAAAAAGTTGCAGATACGGAATATAGAATTCTTGCAGAACTTATTAAAAAGATGGGGGGAGAAGTGCCTGCTACCGGGCTTCCAACAGACCAGGTTTATAATAAATTTATAGACCTTATTGAATCAGAAAAACAAACATTCATCCTGATATTGGATGAAATAGACCAGGCAGTCAAGAAAATATCCAGTGATTTCTTATATAATCTGACGAGAATGAATTCTGAGCTAGATAAAACAACATTAAGCATAGTAGGGATAAGCAATGATCTAAAATTTCTGGACTTGATTGATCCAAGAGTGAGGAGCAGTTTGTCTGAAGAAGAAATTATTTTTCCGCCGTACAATGCCCTGCAGTTGCAGGATATTCTAAAGAAAAGAGCAGATGTTTCTTTTAAACAGGGGGTTTTGGGAGAGGGAGTTATAGCTAAATGTGCAGCGTACGCTGCGAGAGAGCATGGAGATGCAAGAAGAGCTCTAGACTTGCTAAGAGTGGCAGGAGAAATTGCAGAGAGAGCCGGAGAGAGTGGAATAGATGTAAAGCATATTGATATAGCCAATGAGAAAATAGACAAGGATAAAATATTAGATATAATCTCCTCTGCTCCTAAGCAGTTTCAGATAGTTCTTCTTGCTGCACTGGAGTTGATGAATAATAAAAGACGGGCCCAGAACCAAAAAAACCAGAAAATTTTTACAGGAGACATATACAATTTATATCAGGAACTGTGCAGGAAGAGCAGGAACGAAATACTTACTCAGAGAAGGGTGGGAGATCTGATAGCCGAATTTGACATGCTTGGATTGATAAATGCAAGAGTAATAAGCAAGGGAAGGTATGGAAGAACCAGGGAGATTAAGCTTCTCATTCCAGAGCAAATAATACCAAGAGCGAGAGAAATAATAACAGACAGCCTGAACTTTTGATTTTTTATTTAATATTCAAAAGTTCAGACGGGCAAGGTACATTCAAATTATTGAGATATAGTGAAAGACATAAATAATTAACCAAAATAGCATGTCCTTTACTTAATAGTCAATGATTAACGGTTCAGCTATTAAAGTATCCAGAGTATGTAGTCAATGATTAACAGTTCAGCTATTGAGGTATCCAGAGTATGTAGTCAATGATTAACAGTTCAGCTATTAAAGTTCCCAGCTATAGTTTTGACAAATAATAACAAAATGTTTAACAAATTAAACTCATTTGAAAAATGGATCAAAGAATATTAAAATTTTGTCTTGAGAAAGGAGTTTTGGTGGATTCTGAAGTATGCCAGGTTCTTGAAAAAATAGGGAATTTAGAAGCCGTTAAAAAGATAATAGAATCTTTTAGCGAAGGGATGAATCAGAAAGTTATAACCAAATCGAGCCTTTTGAAGAATTCCCAGCAGCTGCAGAATGCTTTTGGGATGGTTGTTGGAAAAACAACAGTTGAAAAGATATGGATAAGTTTGGGAATAAATATTGAATTGTCTAAAGAACGAAAGGAAATTGGTATTCTCGAAGAAAGCCCGGCGAAAGAAATGATTATCAATCAGATAGATGAGGCGGCGGGTGTAGGGGAAATTAAACAACCATCCGGCTTGGAAGCGCCGGGAGATAAGTTATTATCTGACACGCAGAGCTTGAATAGAGTAAGAGTTTTGGCAGTGTATGGCGGGCTGGCGAAGAAGGTAGAAGTTGATGATTTTGTAAAATACTTTCGTACGAGATTCAACGGAATAAAAGGCATACTCCAGCAGAGGCAGGGACTAAATAACCTTACTTCCATAAATAAAATAGGGCTTAAGAGACAGGAACTTTCTATTATCGGGCTGGTTTATGACAAGAGAATAACGAAGAACAAGAACATGATTTTAGAAATGGAGGACAACACCGGAAAAATAAGCGTGCTGGTCAACAGGAACAAGGAGGAGTTATACAACTTGGCTAAAGAGATCCTCCTTGATGATGTTATCGGAATTAGGGGAATGGGAGACAAGGATTTTGTTTTCGTTAATGATATATTTTATCCAGATTCACTCATAGAAGACAAATTAAAGATTGATGAAGATGAATCGGCGGCATTCATATCAGATATTCATGTAGGAAGCAAGATGTTTCTGAAAGACAATCTTTTGAGATTTATAAATTGGATTAATGGAGGGCTGGGGGAGGAAGAGGAGAAAAAAGAGGCCCTGAAGGTCAAATATCTGTTTATAGTTGGGGATACAATTGACGGGGTGGGAGTTTATCCTGCCCAGGAAAAGCTTCTGGAGCTGCCGGATATTGAAGAGCAGTACAAAGAGCTTGCAAAATACTTAAAGATGATAAGAAAGGATATAACTATCATTCTCTGCCCGGGACAGCACGATGCGGTAAGAGTAGCAGAGCCGCAGCCCCCTGTGGGGAGGGATTATGGGGCGGCATTATATGACTTAAGTAATTTAATACTGGTGAGCAATCCTTCTCTGGTAGAAATAGGAATCGGCAGGAGCAAAGAGAAGAGAGGATTCAGAGTTTTAATGTATCATGGGGCGAGCTTTCATAATATAATCAATGAAATTGATGAATTGAGGCTGGGAAGGGCTCATGATTCGCCGACGAAAGTTATAAAGTACCTTCTTAAAAGAAGGCACCTTTCCCCAACGCATTCATTCAACCCATATATCCCTCATCATGACAGGGATCCTATGTTTATTGATACAGTTCCAGACATAGTTGCTACGGGGGATTTGCATAAATTGGATATTGATGTTTATAATAATATTTTGATGATAGCCTCTTCATGCTGGCAGTCAATAACGCCCTTTGAAGAGAAAATGGGAAATCATCCGGACCCCTGCAAAGTGCCTGTGTTTAATATGAAAACAAGAAAGATGAGGGTGCTTGATTTCAGCCAGGCCTGATAATTTTGTTTTAATAAACATGCTTTGAGAATATCGTTTGCATTAAGAAAATAAATATACTTTGAAGCTATTGTCTGCATTGAGGAAATAATATAGCACAAGACATTATAGGGAAATACTAAAGTCATGGGATATATCCTGAAAAGATAGCATAAATATCTGCAATAACCCACCATAACAATTATTATAAATTGCTGAGGAGAATTATCAACCAATAATTAACATGAGCAATAAATAAAATGAGGTTATAAATTAAATGTGCTGTTAACGAATATTAACTGATAATTAACCCAGATAATAAATAAAGAATGGTTATAAAATAAAAGTCTTACCAACCAATAATTAACATGAAAAATAAAAGTCTTACCAACCAATAATTAACATGAAAAATAAACAAAATGGGGTTATAAACTAAATGTGGCATTAAACCATATTAACTGATAATTAACATGAGCAATGAAGAATACTTTGCGGAGTTACAAGACAGAGTTAATCTTTTGTATGAGATAGCAAGAGAAGCAAGAGCCAAAGGATATGATCCTGTGGGGGAAGTGGAAGTTAAGCTGGCGGCTACTCTTGCAGCTAAGGCTGTTGGATTAATTTCAACAATTTATCCCCAGATAGACAAGCAAGAGATAGTAAACAGAATAATGGAGCTTGAGAAGGAGTATGGGCAATTAGCGCCAGAAATTTCTTTTAAGATAGCTGAGGAAATCGCAAGGCAGAAATTTTGTTCTTTTAGCAGCCAGTTAGAAGCAATAGATGCAGGAATAAGAATAGGCTTCGCGTATAGCACGCTTGGAGTGGTAAGCAGCCCCATAGAGGGGTATACTGCATTAAAGACTAACAAGAATGAGGACGGCGGAGAGTACTTTGTGCCCTACTTTTCAGGACCAATAAGAAGCGCCGGAACAACAGCATCCTGCGTAGTGCTGATATTAATTGATTACCTCAGGGAGGCATTTGGATATGCAAAGTACAAGCCGACAGAAAGAGAAATCAAGAGAACAATAGCAGAGATTTATGATTATCATGAAAGGATTACTAATTTACAATACCTGCCTACTGAAGAAGAAGCGGAGTTTTTGGCAAGGCATCTTCCAATCCAGGTTTCCGGGGAGCCTACAGAAGACAGGGAAGTTTCAAATTACAAGGATCTTAAGAGAGTGGAGACTAATTTTATAAGGGGTGGCTTCTGCCTGATTCTGGGAGAGGGGCTGGCGCAAAAGGCCCAGAAAGGCCTGAGGATTTTGAGAAAGCTTCAGAAGAGTGGATTTAAAATTTCTGAGTGGGAATTTCTTGAAGAGTATACTTCTCTTCACAGGAAGAGAGATGAGGGAAAGAAAGAATTGTCGCCCACATATATTAAAGATCTGGTTGCAGGGAGGCCGATATTCGGGCATCCTTCTGCATCAGGTTCTTTTAGGTTCAGGTACGGGAGGAGCCGGTTTGGAGGGTTTTCGGCAGCTTCAATACATCCTGCTACCATGGCGATTGCGGCAGGATTTATATCCATAGGAACCCAACTCAAAGTAGAAAAGCCAATTAAAGGATGTGCTGTTACTGTTTGCGACAGCATTGAGGGGCCCATTGTTAAATTGTATAATGGTAGTGTAAGGAGAGTGAATAATATTGAAGAGGCAAAGAACTGCTATAAGGATGTTGAAGAGATTATTTATCTTGGAGACATTCTCTTTTCTTTTGGAGATGTATTGAATAGAAATCAGCCTCTTCTAAAGCAGGGGTATGTCGAAGAATGGTGGGCTCTTGAAGCAAAGAAAGCTGTTCCTGCCCTGAACATAGACTCCTCCAAAGTGTCTTTTGATGAAGCGGCAAAGATGAGTGAAGAGTATAATATCCCGCTTCATCCAAAGTATATTTATTATTGGACGCAGATTGATTACAGTTTATTTTGCTCTTTGCTTTATTGGCTTGAAAACAGTTATATAGAAAAGAAGATCATACTTCCTTATTCCCTTCCGCAGAAACAGCAGTTTGCCGAAGGCAAGAGGGCGCTGGAATTGCTTGGCGTGCCACATGAAGTTGCCACGGAGAATGTTGTGCTTAAGGAAGAGGAGAGCAAGGCATTGCTTTATAATCTCGGAATTTTACAGGATATTCTTGAAAATAACCAATATTCTCTTAAAGAGGATATAGCACATCTCAAGCTGAAAGTAAATCCTTCCATGCAGGTTTTGGATATAATTAACAAACTGGCATTTGTGCCAATAAAAGACAGGGCAGGGACTTTTATAGGGGCCAGGATGGGGAGGCCAGAGAAGGCAAAGCTCAGGAAGCTGGTTGGAAGCCCAAGCGTTCTCTTTCCTGTCGGAGAGGAGGGGGGAAGGTTCAGAAGCGTGAATGAGGCCAGCGAGAAAGGAACTATAAAAGGGGATTTTCCAATTTACTACTGCAATAATTGCAGGAGGGATACTATTTATGCAAGATGCGAGGGCTGTGATAAAAATACGGAGCAGAGGCATTACTGCCGCGACTGCAGGGAGATTATTTACTCCAAGAAGTGCGGCAAGGAAGGGCATAATAATATTACTTCTTATTTGAACAGGAGAATTGACAGCACGAACTATCTTGCAGCTGCAGCAAAAAAATTAGGAATGTCTGGCAAGGATATCCCCCATTTAATAAAAGGAGTCAGGGGAACGAGCAATAAGAACCACTCTATGGAAAATCTGGCTAAAGGAATATTGAGAGCAAAGCACAATCTTAGTGTGAATAAAGATGGAACTGTGAGGTATGATGCTACCGAGCTTCCAGTAACCCACTTCAAGCCGAAAGAGATTGGAGTGAGCAGCAAGAGGCTTAAGGAGATGGGTTATGAAAAGGATATTTGCGGCAAGGAATTAACAAGTGATGAGCAAATTCTGGAGATAAAACCGCATGATATAATCCTTCCATCGTGTCCGGAGTCAAAAGATGAGAAGTCCGAAGAGGTATTCCTGAACATAGCCGGATTTATTGACGAACTTCTTGTTAAAATGTATGGAGCAAAGCCCTTTTATAATATTGAAAGGAAGGACCAGCTTGTCGGGCAGCTGGTCGCCTGCATGTCTCCACACAACTGCGCAGGGGTTTTGGGAAGAATAATTGGATTCAGCAAGACTCAGGGATTGCTTGCGTCTCCGTTTATACATGCGGCTATGAGGAGGGACTGTTTTGATTATAATACCAAGCTTCCAATTTATAATGGTCAACAATGGAATAATATAAAAATCGGAGAATTAGTTGAAAAATTAAATCCAATAAATATTGTTGATAATTATGGGACTAAAGAGATAAAAGTAGAAAATTATAAAACTGTTGGATTTGATAATGAAAATAATCTATCAATAGTTAGTATTAACAACTTTACTAAACATTCTCCCAGTAGAACAATTAAAATAAAAACTGCAACAGGAAAAGAGATTACTACCACAGAAAATCATAAATTTTTAGTTAAAGAGAATACAATTAAAACAGCATTTGCATCTGGTCTGAAAATCGGAGATCTTTTAATTTTACCAAGACTAAGACCCCTCTTTAATAGGAATAATTGTAGAGTTAATTTCTTGGAAAGCTTTTCTAAAATAAATGATATAGCAATCAATGATATAAACAAAAAAGGCGGCAAGGATATGGGGCTTAAACAAGATACTAATTTTATTTATGATCCAATAATTGAAATTTCTGCCGAAAAGGAACAAATAACTTATTGTTTAAATGTAGAGAATCATGTAGTGTTAGCTAATGGAATTCTTACACGCCAATGCGACGGCGATGAAGCCGCGGTCATGCTGCTTCTTGACGTCCTTTTGAATTTCTCAAGAGAATTTCTTCCGGCGCATCGCGGAGGGACGCAGGATGCGCCTCTTGTCCTTAATTCCAGGCTGAGAGCAGGAGAAGTTGATGAGCAGATTCTTGATTTTGAAGTAGGTATGGAATATCCCCTGCAGTTATATGAACTTTCAGAGAAGGGCGCACACTCTTCGGAAGTGCAGGTGAAGACTATCAGGGATGTCCTAAAAAAAGGAGAAGATGCATTTTCAAATATAGGATATACTCATGAAACAGACGATATCAACAAGGGCCTTTTGAATTCTTCCTATAAATTCCTTCCGACGATGCGTGATAAAGTAAACAAGCAAATGGAATTAGACAAGAAAATAAGGGCTGTTGATGAATCAGACGTTGCAAGGTTGATAATTGAAAGGCACTTTATAAGAGACATAAGGGGAAATTTAAGAAAGTTTTCACAGCAGACATTTAGGTGCGTTGGATGCAACGAGATTTACAGGAGGCCGCCCCTGGTTGGAAAGTGCCTGAAATGCGGGGGGAGGATCATATTTACTGTTTCTCATGGAAGCATTGTAAAATACCTTGAGCCGGCTCTTGAATTGGCGACAAAGTACAATGTTTCTCCCTATATCAGGCAGAGCCTTTTTTTGGCCAAGAGTTATATTGAGAGCATATTTGGGAAAGAAAAGGATAAGCAGGTTGAGTTAAAGAAATGGTTCTGATTTCATGAAGAACCACTTCTTCGGTAGTGCATTGTTGCATCTACGGGTGTTTTAAGAGACATTTAAAACGGCCAGTACAGCCAAATCGTCGGAAGTATTAAAGCGCCCATGAGGGTTGTTCTTCTGATATCTAGAGACATGCATAATAAACCAAGACAGGCGGAAGTTATGAAAACTAATAATCCCACAAATCCTGAAAAAATAATTACAAATGCAGTAATTATTAGCAGTATAGCAATTGATAAGTAAGAGTAATTAATGCTGCCGATAATCTTGGAGAGCCTCTTGGCAATGAAAATCCCTATAGCGAAGGAGATAATGCCTGCAATTATTACACTGATGAGCACAATTGTTAATTGATAAGCTGTGATGTTTTTTAAAACCTCAAGAATAACCGCTGCTGAACCAGTCCTGGCCTTGCCAATGAGGAAGACGGCAAGGAAAGAAAGGCCCATGACAAGAACATTAGTTCCTCCAATCAAAGAGAGGAAGCCCTTAGGATTTTTATGATCGTCAATCATTGAAGAGCCGATAATCACTGCCTGGCTGGAGCCCATTCCGGGCATGAAGGCAGGAATTGGAGAGGAAATAATAATTGTTTTAAAAGTGGAAAGAGATTCTTTAAAACCCAGTTTCCACGCATTGATATGGCTGGCAATCTGCTTTGGAATAGCGCTCCTGTCCAACAAGCTGCCGATAATAGTGGAAGCCCCGAATAATCCTGAAAGAAGCGGGAGAAGAGATTGATTAACAGACAAACCGAGTGTGCCTGCTCCAAGGAAACCTGAGAGCAGGAATATGAAGAGGGCAAGGACTTTAGAGCTTTGGGAAAGAATAAGATATAGAGAAGCGAGAATAAGGATTATCCAGACGACATTTAACAGGTAATTATAAATTTTTGGCATGACTAAGATGATGACCGGAAGCAGTAGTACTAATGCTATGAGTCCTATAAGCCCGCCCCTCATGGCGTGAACAATAGCATCAAAGCCCCTTCCCACGAGCAATAGGCGATGGCCCGGAAGAACGGATAAGCCACTATCGTCGTTAGGAGTGCCGAGAAAAACTCCGGGAATCAAATCAAGAAAGGTGTGAGTTATGGAAAGGGAGGAAACAAAGACCGCAATGCTCAATCCGTCAGCAAAAGAAAGAACGGGATAAGAAAGAATTATGCTTCCAACAAGATTAATATGCAATCCCGGAATAAGTCCCGTAATAATTCCGATAATAATGCCAACAAAGAAAGCTAAAAACAATTCAATCATCCAATACCTCCAGTATAATGCCTATAACTAAAGCCAGTAATAGCCCAATCATCTGATATCTCCAGTATAATGCCTATAACTAAAGCCAGTAATAGCTCAATCATCTAACACCTCCAGCTTCTCCAAAAAGAGAGAGCCGTCAAATTCCCTTATAATCGCCGAGACATTATTATTAATTATAGAAGGCTCAAAGTTGCAGGAATCGCAGTAGATGATTACAGTGCTGTTTGAAGAATTGATAACTGAAATGGATGATATTGAATAATTAATAATTATACTTTTGATTTCCTGAGCGTTAAAATTGTTTATAAAAAGCAATGCTAAGATACCTATAAGCGACAGAATAAGGTATAAACTGGTGAGTTTGCGCATGGTAGTAAGAGAACAACCCATAAATAATACTTTCTATGCGTTCTGACGATAAATCCTCTTCTATAAACTTATAAATAGGAAGATATTGTCATTTTCATGCCCAAGAGAAAGAGGAAGCGCGGGATTTTTAAGAAGGAATTTAAGAGGCAATTAAGGTATGGGATAACTGCAGCAATAGGGTTTTTAATAGCTTATGCATGGAAGCAGCCATTGCTGAGATTCTTCCAGGCTTTATCAGAAAAAATAGTTAACAGCACGATAAGCTATGAAGTTGATATTGTGGCAGCGTTAATAATTACAGTATTGGGAGTAGTGGGAATAATATTCTTGACAAGATGGCTGAAATAAAACTATTTCGTCCTAAACTCAACAACATCCAAATCTTTAAGCTGATGTTTCAGACCTACGCCCTGGCCCGAAAACTTGCTGCTGGGGCCCCAGATGCGTGTTTCCTTAATGTTTTTTGACATGCCATGATAGATTTTTTCTGCCAAATCCTCCACAGCAGAGTTTGGCTTCATGATTATGGGAGTTTCACTTCTTTCTTTGTGAGGCTCTTTGGTGTAAATTCTCATTATATCAAACTTCTCAAAAATCTTCTTTTTCAATTCATTAAGATTTAAGGCATTAACACAAGAAAACCTGATAAAATCCTGCCTGAGCATCATGAGCTTGGCTTCTGTTTTTCTTGCAGCATCATAATCCATTAAGTCAGACTTATTCCATACAATGAGCCTCCTGCCGATAGTTCTCTCAAGATAAGGAGAAATCTTTGACAGATCATCATAAGAGTTAATGACTATCAGAATCAGATCTGCGCTGTTAGCAATGCTCTTGTCAAAAGATTCATGGTTGACGGCAGGGAGGTCAATAATCTGTATTTTAACGCCGTCATAATCCATCGTACCAATAACAGGTTCTATAGTTGTAAAACCATAATCAGCAACAGGAGATTGGGCATTAGTAAGAACGTTAAGAATTGAGGACTTCCCTGAATTAGTGAAACCAACGAGAACGGCTTGAGGGCCTTCTTTCCTAATAACTTTAGCAGTGGATTTGCCGACGCTTCTGGATTTTTCCTTTTTATCGCGAAGCTTGATCAGCCTAGTTTTAAGCTCTGCAAGCATTTTCTCGCTTGATTTGTGCCGCGGACAGAACTTAATCATTTCCTGAAGCCAGAATATTTTCTCGTCAATATCTTTGGCTGCTAAGTAATTACTCTGGGCCTTTCCGTATTCTGGGCCGGCGTTTGTGGATGCCATGAATAATGAAACAATGAATGATATTTAAATAATACTTTACTGGGGGTTATTATGGACATGGAGAAATACTTTGGCCGGCAAGCTGATATTGTAGCAAGAGCGTTATTGGGTGATGTTTTAATTAGAAAAATTGGCAAAAAGATAATGAAATCAAGAATTGTTGAGACAGAAGCATATTTTGATGAGAAAGACCCGGCAAGCAGGGCAGTGAAGGGAGGAGATTTAAGAGAGACTATGAAGATGAAGCCCGGAACAATATTAATTTATGGCATTCATCAGCAGTGGATGCTAAATTTTGTTACTGGAAGGAAAGGGAGAGCACAGGCAGTATTAATAAGAGCGGTTGAGCCGATAAATTACAAGGGAAATACGAGAGGGCCTGGAAGGCTGACTAAAGTGCTAAAGATTAATAAGAAATTACACAGAAAAGACTTATCGGATATTAGTGAGATTAAAATAATTCCTAAACCCCTGCATGAAAGAATTGAAGTGGAAACATCAAAGAGGATAGGAGTAACTAAGGATTTGGAGAGGCATTACAGGTTTTATATTAAAGGAAATGAGTGGGTGAGTAAGTAAAAATGAATCTCGGTATTTTATATTCCGGAGGAAAGGACAGCAATTATTCGATGTATTTAGCGAAGCAGGCAGGACATGAAATAATCTGCTTAATAACGATGATATCTGAAAATAAGGAGAGCTATATGTTTCAAACAGCATCAGTAAGCAAGACTGAAAAGCAGGCGGAGGCAATGGGCTTACCGATAATAAAAATAAAGACTAAGGGAATAAAAGAAGAAGAGTTGGTTGATTTGAAAAAAGCGATTAAAAGAGCCATTGATAAATACAAAATAGAAGGGATAGTAACTGGTGCATTGGATAGCGTCTATCAGGCATCAAGAATACAAGGAATATGCGACGAGTTGGAAATAAGGTGCATCAATCCATTATGGCATAAGAATCCTGAAGAATACTGGAGAGAAATTCTGGACTTGGGATTTAAAGTAATGATTGTCAGAGTGTCGGCAGAAGGATTAGGAAGAGAATGGCTAGGGATGGAAATAAACAAAGAAAATTATGAAGAACTAAAAAGATTGAGCAGGAAGCACAATTTTCATTTAGGATTTGAAGGAGGAGAGGCAGAAACATTCGTACTATGGCAGCCAATGTTCAGGAAAGAACTGAAAGTGATTAACAAAAAAATAAGCGGTGATGGAAGGACATGGAAGATGGAGATTGAAGTAGAAGCGGGATGAAAATTGAAATAGCGAAGTGTAATTGAGCATATCAATTTTGTTGAAAACACCATTAATAATTAAATGATCCGCAGAAACCCACACTAATGTTTAATACAACTATCATTAACAGCATTAATGTTTAATACAACTATCATTAACAGCATTAATGTTTAATACAACTATCATTAACAGCATTTATCGTCTTTATAAATAACTAGTTTATAATTAATTGTACACAACGCGGCTCGTGATGTTCAACAAGTTAAGCACCAAGCTGGCTGAATAAGATTTACATTAATTACGGACCTTAAATTTAATAGTTGATTTATGATTATCGGAGATACCCTGGAATACTCATCTTTAAAAATAAGATAAACAAACAGATTATATGAGATTATTTATAGGAATATTCCTGCCGGAAGAAATAAGAAAACAAGTAGAAGAAATACAAAGAAAATTAGAAAAATCTGGTTTATTTAACGGAAAGTATGCGGAACTGGAAAATCTGCACCTGACATTGAAATTCTTGGGTGAAGTGGATGAGGGAAAGCTGGAAGAGATAAAAGAAGCGCTGAAACAAATTAAATCTAAATCATTTAATTCTTCTCTTGAAGGGGCGGGGCTGTTCACACCGAGCAGGCCAAGAATAGTGTGGCTGCATCTGGCTGGAGCTGAAGAACTGCAAAAGCAAATTGATGCAGTGATGGAGAAAGAAGGGTTCAAAAAAGAGGAGAGGTTTATGTCACATATAACAATAGCAAGAGTAAAACACATAACTCCCATAGCATCAAAAAAATTAATGGAAGAGCTAAAGAAAATAAAATTAGGAAAAGAGTTTAAAGTTAATAAGTTCAGCTTAATCAAATCAGTATTGACGGAAAAAGGGCCGGAGTATGAAGTTATAGAAGAGTTTGAGTTGAGTTAACCTAAATAACTGTAATCCGCAACTCTGTGTTAAGCTAAACTATAACGAGAGACCAAAATGTTTTACCATGTTTTTTGTTCTCTCGAATATGTCAAGATGCTGGAGCTTGCATCTTGAGCACACTCAAGATTTTTTAAATCTTGATGCAGCAACAGACAAAATGGTCAAATATTTAAGTCTGTTGCTATAAGTTGAAGTAGCGCGAGTTGTATTGACGATAATGATGGATTGCCCGTAGGTTTATTTTGCCTTATCTAATCTATAATCGCTCTCGATTAATTCCTTAAACTTATCAAACTTCTTGCCAATAATTTTCTTTATCTGCTCTTCGTTGCTTTTGGTGTCAAAAATTTCTCTTAAAGTTCCGAATTTTTTAAGAAGTTTTCTTGAGGTTACCGGGCCGATTCCCGGAAAGCCTTCCAAAATATAAGCAAGCTGCTCTGATGCAGAAAGGCTGCTTCTTGAGGCCCGGAGGCTCATTGGTGTTTTGTTCTTGTTGTTCCGCTTTGCGATGGTGATGATAAACTTAGCAGTGTCTTGAGAGTCTTTTGAGAGAACTATGGGAACATTATATTCAAAGATTATTGACAATAAGAAGCCGCGGACTGCATTAGCATTAATGCCAGTTACTTCGGCGTTTTCTGTATAGATGTATTCATCATCTATTCCTTCAATAATGAGCAGCCTTCTCTTGTATTTCCGGAGGTTTTTTAATTGCATAATCAAACGCTTATTAATCATGCTTGACAGAAAATCGCGGACAGTTTTTCTTTCTATAGCTACATCCCCTATTAAGAAGTCGCCGACCTGAAGGTTTTCAAATTTAACTCTAATATTGCTGCTTACAAGCTCTGCAATGACTAAAGAATTCTTCTCGCGGTAGTCTGCAACGATTTCTAATGTTCTGCTTTTAATATTAGCTTTTCTCTTTAACTTGCCGAATATGTTTTCAAAGATCATTTTTTTAATAAACAATAAAAATTAAGCAGATATAAATAATTAACGGATAAGAAAATTAAGATAATTAACTGTTCATGCATTCAACTTTGACTAACCATTAGTCAGACTACTTAGATTATTAGAAGGATTACGGCTAATTATTTTTCTTCTTTGTCATCGCTATTTTTCACACTATCACTATTATTAAATTCTTCCAAGGTCTTCTGCTCTTTATTTATAACCTGCTCTTTTATCCTGAAATCCTTATTGATGCTGTCAATGGCGCTGTGCATTCTTTTTTCCTTGTGAAATGCAGCCCAGTAATAAGTTTCATCGCGGGTTTTTTGAGTTACTAAAGTAATAATCTTCCCGGGCTTGAGGCGGGCTGTACGGCCGCCGCGCTGTATTTTTCTGATGGCGCTGGGAATTGGCTCATAGAAAACCACGAGGGAAACCTCCGGCAAGTCCAAACCCTCTTCACCGATCGAGGTCGCGACCAACAAATTTATTTTTCCCGCTCGAAATTCATCGAGGAGCTCTTTCTGTTCTCTTTGTGAAAGGCCTGTATCTCCTTTCTTCAGCTGTCCTACAAAGACTCTGGCATTGATATTTTGCAGGGAATTTAATTCCTTGCAAATTCTGGAGGCTGTAGCACGATATTGGGTAAAAATGATAGCTCTTTTCTTTACGTCATTAATCTCCTCTTTAACAACGTCCTTCACTCTTGAAAGCTTAGGATGCTCAACCTTTCTGGAGATTAATTCGGTGAGGGAGATGTAAGCTTCATTAAACTCCTTTTGTTTGACAAGATTCTGGACAGCCTTGCTCTTCTTCTTTGCAGACTGATCAAAGAGTTCTTTTAAATATTGGAAAGCGGTTTCTAAAGTCTGGGTTTCAATAAGTTCAATGGCGTGCTGGAGCTTAATGGCCTGGGCGCATGTCGAACTGCCGGCGAGGTTATTAAAATTGCGGTTGCCTGTTGTTATCATACGAATGAGCCTTGTCTGGAGCTCAAGGATAGTTTTCTTTGTAGGGGGGCCGAAGAGAAGCTTGCGGTTTTTTAACTCGTTAATCTTTTTGTCATAAATT